>DAITMF010000055.1:0-17670 GCA_036835325.1 Flavobacteriales bacterium | reverse complement strand
CTTCAGAAACGATGAGCTTACTGCTGCACCCTCAGGCCAAAGCCGTCATCGTTGACGATGCACTGCGCTGCTTCCCGAACGAGTGCTGTGGCTTCTTTTTCGGACGGAAAGACGGCGACCTCCGCGCCGTGACCGAGGCCCAACCGGTGACCAACGCCAAAGAGGGCGACCAGCGGCGCCGCTTTGAAATCCATCCGATTGACTACATGAAGGCCGAACGCTACGCCCTTGAACAGGGCCTCGAACTGCTCGGTGTGTACCACAGCCATCCACTGCACCCTGCTATCCCGAGCGAGCACGACCGTGCCGTGGCCCTGCCCGAATTCAGCTACATCATTGCTTCAGTGCAGCCCGATGCCGTTGAAGCCATCACTTCGTGGCGCTTGAACGAGGACCGGCAGTTTGACCCCGAAGAAGTGCGTGAACCGTAAACAGGCCGCTCATCCCCATAGAATCCTCATCCCCCAGAACAAAAAACAACACTAACCATGGCACGATTGATCATTCCAACCCCTTTGCGCAAGTTCACCAACGACCAAGCGCAGTTTGAAAGCCAGGCCCCAACGGTGCAGGGCATCATCGATGAACTCATTGCCACACACAGCGGCTTGAAACCGCACCTGCTCGACGAGCACGGCGCCATTCGCTCGTTTGTGCGCATCTACGTCGGCGATGAAGACATTCAGTCGCTCAACAACGCCCAAACCGCCGTTGCCGCCGATACGGTAGTGTCGATCATCCCCGCCATTGCCGGCGGAAGTCGCTAACTTAACCCCCACTGAACGCCATGAGCACCGACATTCAATTCAGCCGCGAAGAGCTCGAACGCTACAGCCGGCACCTCATCATTCCCGAATTCAACATCGAAGGCCAGCGCAAGCTCAAAGCCGCCAAGGTGCTGGTGATTGGTTCGGGCGGACTCGGCGCGCCGCTGCTGCTCTACCTTGCCGCGGCGGGCGTAGGCACCCTCGGCATCGTTGACTTCGACGTGGTCGACGCCTCCAACCTGCAGCGGCAGGTGCTGTTCTCGATCGACGATGTGGGCCGACCCAAGGTTGAAGCCGCCGCCGAACGCTTGCGCAAACTCAATCCGTTCATCACCATCCACACCTACAACACGAAGTTTACCTCGGCCAACGCGCTCGACATTGTGCGCGATTACGACGTCGTTGCCGATGGAACCGACAACTTCCCCACGCGCTACCTCGTCAACGACGCCTGCGTGCTGCTCGACAAAGTCAACGTGTACGCGTCGATTTACCGCTTTGAAGGCCAAGCCTCGGTGTTCAACGAACGGCTCGCCGACGGCACCCGCGGACCGAACTACCGCGACCTCTTCCCCTCGCCCCCACCGCCGGGCCTCGTGCCCAGCTGTGCCGAAGGCGGCGTGATCGGTGTGCTGCCGGGTATTTTGGGCTCGCTGCAGGCCAACGAGGTCATCAAGGTCATCACGGGCGTTGGCGAAACGCTGAGCGGACGTCTCTTCCTCTTTGATGCGGCCACCTTCGAAACGCGCACACTCAAGGTGCGGCGCAATCCGAGCAATCCGCTCAACGGCGAGCAGCCCACACAAACCGGCCTCATCGACTACGAAGAATTCTGCGGCTTGAAAGTGACCACGCGCTCTGACACCAGCGACGTGAAAACCATCGACGTGTTTGAACTGCAGCAACTGCGCGAACGCGGCGAAGACTTCCAGCTGATCGACGTGCGCGAACCCTACGAGTACGCCATTGCCAACCTCGGTGCAGAACTCGCGCCCCTGGCAACGGTGAGCGACTACGCCCCGCGCATTCGCCGCGATGTGAAGGTTGTGGTGCACTGCCGAAGCGGCGTGCGCAGCGCCAAAGCCATTCGCGAGCTCGAAGCAGCGTTCGGATTCGACAACCTCTACAACCTCAAAGGCGGCATCCTCGCCTGGGCCGATGAAATCGACGCCGAAGTGGCGAAGTACTAAGCTCGTCCGCGTGCTGTGCGCATCACCCCTGGGTGGGCCCGCATCACCCTGCGGGTGTGGTACTGCATCACCGGCATGAAGATGGCCGTGGGGGCCAGCCAGAGCACCCACCCGGGTTGCACATTGGTGACGTTGACCACAATGAAGGCGGTCACCGTAGCAATGAAAGCGCCCATCATCATGCCGATGTGTTTGCGGAGCCACGCAAGGCGGTGGATTTCCTTCCCTTGCCTCACCCGCAGGTGGGTGCGCAGGTTGCCCACGCCCAGCAGCACCGAGATACCGCCGAAGACCATCAGTACTATGTTGCCGGTAAACAGCATCACAACACCGTTGATCAATCCCGCCGAGGCGACAATCCAATCGACCGCATTGGCACGCAAATCGCGTTGACGCAGTGCACGCCATCCGCCGTACACCTGGTACATCGTGAAGATGGCGATGTGAAACAAGAACTGGTTGCCTTTGATAGACGACATGCTGAACGCTGAAGCGCCAACCCCAAGCATGGCGAGAACGAACAGGCGACCCGCCTTGCGGTGTACGTTTTGTCCTTTCCGAGCAATGATGGCCGTGGTTCCGGCCGCCAGGGCAAGGTAACCGCTGATGATGTGAATGATTAATGATACAGTGAAAAGCGTTTCCATGGCGTTGAATTTTGACGCAAGGTGCACGCTCGGTTGGCGGTGCGCAAGCACAGAGGGCTGAACCGCACGGTGAGGGATGAATGCCAAGCCGTACGGGACGTTTGGCAAGCTTCAGGGACGAACGGGAAGGTGCGTACGGATGGTTTCGTTGTTGCTGCGCGAGACCGGAACGGGCAGTTCAACGCCCTCCAAATGCAGCTTATAGCCCTGCGCATTGCCGGAGATGCGCTCAACGGCCTCCATGTTCACGAGGTAGCTTTTGTGGCAGCGAAACAGCGCCGGCCGATCGGCAAGGCGGTCGCTGATCTCTTTCAGGGTTGCGCGCACGATGCGCCGTTCAAGCCGTCGGTCAACGCGATAATGCACCTCGGCGTAGTTGTCGGCCGAGCGAATAAAGCGCAGGGCCGATTCAGCAATCACAAGGTCGTCATCGCCCACATTGGCCGATGAAATGGTGATGGTTTTTTCTTCGCTGCGCGGATGAGCATTCGGCTGCGCCGGATGAAGTTCAGCCGTGAGTTGTGCCGAGCTGCTCTCGTACCCCGTGCGCTCGCGTCGCTCTTTCATCAGCACCAGGATGGAAATGGGAAACAAGCCAATCACAAAGGTGATGCCGATGAACCACAAGAGATTCATCCATCCGCCGGGCAGATTGGTGGCTGACACCGTGTAGAGGTAATTCAACACGCCAATCGTGGTCACGTTGAGCATGAGCGAAACGATTTCGCGGCCTGTTGTCCATCCATCCTCATTGAAAAAACGTGGAAAGATGAGCGGCGCTGCCACATTCAGCAGCAGCATGGCCCCGGTGGTGATGGCGCCGAAGCCGAGCATGAAGCCGACGAGGGGCCATCCATCCCCACTGATTCCAAAGGGTTTGAAAACAAAGAGGAAGAGAAACACAAATGCGCCGAAAGCGACAGCGCGCAGGGATTTCCTGCGCGCTGAGCTTTCAAAGGCGTATGGCTGACTGAACAGCTTCATAAATTATTGGCCCTGGCCGAGCGAGTAGGCGCGCTTGCCGTCGAACTGGTAAAGGTTCTCGGTTTTGATCGCGTCAACGTCGTTCTTCACAGCGTTGCTCAACAATTCAATGATGTGGTCTTTGGTGAAGGTGGTGCCTTCAACCGCGTGGAAACGGCAGCGCCAGTGGTCGGTGCAGAAGGTTTCTTTGAAACCATCGGGCCATACCTTGATACCGCGGTTGGTGATCATTTTGAGTTTCACACCGGCGGGCTCAATTTTTTGGAGCTGCACTGCGATTTCGTTCGGGTCGAGTCCGGGCCAGTGCACGAACACGTCAACCCCTTCCAACTCTTTCTTGCGGAGCGGCTTGCGATCGAACTTCGGCAGGTTGAGGGTAATGCCTTCTTTGTACTCAACGGGCTTGAGGGTTGTTGGCTTCTGACCGATGCGCGCAATCACGGCCTCGGCGAATTCTTTGGTGCCCACCTTTTCTTTGCTCACACCTTCTTGGAAGATGTCGTAGGTATGCACGCCGTCTTCAAGGGTTTTGAGCCATGCGTTTTGCACCTTCTCAGCCACGTCGGTTTGGCCGATGTGCTTGAGCATGAGGATGGCCCCTTGGAGCAAGCCCGATGGGTTGGCCATGTTCTGACCGGCGCGGCGTGGAGCCGAACCGTGGATGGCTTCGAACATTGCACACTCTTCGCCGATGTTGGCCGAACCTGCCAACCCAACTGAACCGGTGATTTGTGCTGCCACGTCAGAGAGGACGTCGCCGTAGAGGTTTGGCATCACGATCACGTCGAATGCTTCGGGGGTATCAGCGAGTTTGGCTGCGCCGATGTCGATGATCCAGTGTTCGTTTTCGATTTCGGGGTACTCCACTGCGATTTCGTCAAACACCTGGTGGAACAAACCGTCGGTTTGCTTCATGATGTTGTCTTTCGTGAAGCAGGTCACTTTTTTGCGGTTGTAGGCCTTGGCGTATTCGAAGGCGTAACGAACGATTTTCTCACAACCCGGACGGCTGATGAGCTTCAAGCACTGCACCACCTCATCGGTTTGCTGGTGTTCGATACCGGCGTAGAGGTCTTCTTCGTTCTCGCGGATGATTACCACATCCATGATGGGGTGTTTGGTCGCTACGTAGGGGTGCAAGCTGCGG
Source organism: Flavobacteriales bacterium (assembly GCA_036835325.1). Lineage (GTDB taxonomy): Bacteria > Bacteroidota > Bacteroidia > Flavobacteriales_D > Sanyastnellaceae > CAMCHP01. The sequence goes on along the minus strand of DAITMF010000055.1, from coordinate 12,935 downwards.
CACGGACGTACGTTGCTGTACAGACCGAGGAATTTACGGGTAGTTACGTTGAGACTTTTGTAGCCACCGCCTTGAGGGGTGGTGATGGGCGCTTTGAGGAAAATCTTGTTGCTGCGAATCGTATCCCACGATTCATCGGCGATACCGGCAGTGTTACCTGCGAGGTACACCTTCTCGCCTACTTCGATTTCGTCGATTTCAATGCGTGCTCCGGCGGCCTTGATGATGGCCAGAGTGGCGTCCATGATTTCCGGACCGATGCCGTCTCCTTTCGCTACCGTAATTCGGGTCATTTGGAAGTGTTTTAAGATGTATAGATGTGAAAGACGTCGCGAATTTCGGCATTTTGTGTCATAAAACGGCTTGAAATTCACCACAGAAACGCATAAAATGTCATAAAGACACCTACGCTCGTGCTCACTACTCAAACGGTATGCTGGTTTGGGTCGGCTTCGCCGCCGATTATGGGGATTATGGGGATTCTTGCTCGCTCCGCTCGTGGTTGTTCTTGACACAGAGTTTTGGGAGTTCACAGAGTTGGTTGGAGTTCCTCTTGCTCTCTACTCACACTGTATGCTGATTTGGCTCGCTTCGCTCGCGGTTTTTAACACAGAGTTTCAGGAGTACACAGAGTTGGTTGGAGTTCCTCTTGCTCTCTACTCTTGCTCCAAACTGTTTTGAGGCGCACTCGCTTCGCTCGCGGTTTTTTAAACACAGAGTTTCAGGAGTTCACAGAGTTTCTTGGAGTTCTTGCTCAATACTCTTGCTCTAAACTGTTTTGGGTTTACGATTATGGGCATTATGGGGGTTTATGGGGTTTGTCGGTTTGATGCCATCATGATCGGACAAGCATCTGCACAGAAGTGAGGCTATGAACAAGCCAAGAAGGGTGTTTCCTTCTACTCTCACCACACCTATTTCGTAATTATCAACCTTTCTTTAAGTATTTCACCATCGCACTGGACATGTATCAAATACATACCAGATGTCAGTCGGTTAAGGTCAATACCGTAAACAGATACCCCGCCTGTGTTGATTTGCATTACAGGTCGTGATGCAGTGTCATAGATTGTAATACCGTCTATGCCCAACCCCTCTGTTTGAACGGTGAGTTCCGACCGCGCAGGATTGGGATAAAGAAACAGCTTGGGAGGCGTGTGCGTTTCAACTCGAGACAGCCTTCGGTTCTCGACCTGCCGCTCATATTCTTCCAGATTGGAAATCACAGCGTGTGCAGCATTGTTGGCTTGATACGGTTCAGTAATTTGACTTTGGCAGAAAGCCAAGACTTCATAAGAAGTTGCCGGGTCACCGAACTTCGCCTTAGGGTCGTCTATGATTCTTAAGCGGCCATCGGGTCTGAGGCGTCCCCCGGGTTCAAGCTTGATTTGATTGCGTGATTCAATGCTATACTTCGATGCTCCTATGGTTTGAATAGTTTGATTGATTCTGACCATATCAGCAATCACTTGACTGTATCCATCCGCAGCCCCATTCACAAAACTCATCCACGGTCCGAGGGTAATCTCGTTGAAGTGCAAAACATCATTTACTTCCCCAAACGCCTCATCAATAAGATCCGCGGTTGGTTCAAAAGGTGTTGACGAGGGGCTGCGCTCCCAAAGCAAATAAGTAAGGGCATGGGTCGAGTTATTCGATTGATCTCTCGAATTAGTTGTCTCGAAAAACATATCAACCAAAAGCTTCATTTCGATTGTTTCAAGCTCCAATTTGATATTATCCGGATGATAATTCTGATATGGAAAAGCCGCTCCCTCGTCTCCAGAAGCCGAGGACACGATCGAACCTATGAATACCTTTCCCATAACGTCAGCCGCACTGAACCAATCAGTTTTCAAAACCACTGTATTCTCACAATATCCTTGATCAATGCAAGGCCTGAACCAATGAGCCATTGTAAAATCTGGACCTGTCACCTCTCTTTGAATCCGTAAGTCACCATCATTTACTCCTTCCATACCTTTAAATGTAAGAATGAACGCCACGTCTACCGTTGTGGCTTCGTAATCAATATCCAGTGCCGGGTTGAGGGCATAGTTCAATGGATCATTCAACTTGAACATCACATTCTGCTTGTGCTCGCTTTCAAAATAGGTATAGTTGTACCCGATGTAAGGCGCACCGGGATTCGTTGATGCCGAATTGCAGTAACCAGTGCCGAAGTGGAGGCAGGTGTACCATTCACTGTCATCAAAAAGTACTTTTTTAAACTTGGGCTTTTTGAAGCAGTGCAAACTGCCCAAGTACCTCGTTGTATGCGGGATAGTTGAACGGCGTTAATGCGGGCTGACCGGGACTATAGCTGACGGGAAATGTACCCGGAATAAACAAAGGGCCCACCGCATCAACATATTCCCCGGCTAATGTACCCTTGAAGGCTGTTTCTGTGTAAGTAGCTGTAGGGGTGGTGGGTTTCGCGGGTTTACTAAATGTTTTTGGAAGTATCTCCATTGCGGCAAAGTCCATTCCTTTGGCTAATAGCTTTTTGAAACTTTTCGACTCTTCAGACTTCGGATCACCGCCTATTTCCGGTGAAAATACGTTGAGCAGATCAACTCCATTGTCCAGTCCAAAACGGATCAATTGATTGCCCGAAGCATTGTAATCATACAGCTCTTCGTCGTATTGATCTAACTTTTCCTGGTATTGGTCAATCATATCACCCATACTTCGGTAAATTACGGTGCCTGGCTTGTATTCATTGGCACTAACTTCACTTAAATTCAAGAAATCATTCATAGAGTAGTTACTCACATTAATTTCTTGGGTCACGCTTACTTCACGCCCGACCATCTCAATGTCCAATGAGGTAAACTGGCGGAATTCGATATCGAATTTCCCCTTTGAGATGCACGTGCAAGGGTCGTAGGCCATTTGAAAATCGGCCACCATCCACTGGTTGGAAAGAACCGACTGAAAACGAGGTGATATGGTCTGGACAACTTGGGTTGGTAAACTCAACGGCCTGTAGTAGTTTTCGATTGACCTTAAGACTCCGGTAAGTTCACCATCACCACCGCTTTGTACAAGTTTTACCTGAAGGTTTTGGTGCTTGATTCTGTTGTCCCAGACATTTGCCACCACGCGCATTAGACCGCGGTACCTGTTGTAAAGAATGATGTAGGGGTATTATCTGGTGTTGCACTGTAACTGTTTCCCTCAAAAGGGCTTCCTGAGGAATGTGGGCCGCCAATCGATGTGCCATCGGGCAGATAGCCCAAGTTCATCCAGAGCAATTCCCATCCATCTTCCCAGTGATAGTCACGATCAGTAAGTAGACCATTGGCCTGTGGCTCTTTTAGGTAATTGAACTGACTGGGCATTCCATCACTCAAAAAACTAATCATTGGGTAATACAGAGGACACGGATCACTAGGATTCGCAAGAACAATGCTGTTATCGAACTCCCAATAGGTACAAAGGTCAATACCGATGGTTTTGAAATCGGCTCCCGCTATTTCGCCCCAGTCGAAGGTATTGAGAAAAGGATTGATACTGCAGGGTACACTCGGGTTAGCCGGGTTGATAAGATTGTTGAGCAAGAAAGTGTCAACCGGAGCTACCGGGTTGGTGCTAATGCCGGTTGGTGTACACGGCTGACCGTGAAGCCCTGCTGTAGCAGCAAGCATCAGCAGACTGTATAGTGAAAACCTTTTCATTGTCAATGTGTTTTAATCCCATTAAACTGAAAATCATTACCTTGGAGAATATACCAATAGTCAAAAGTGATTCTACCACAACCATCTACAGTATATATCCCGCGTGGATCGCCAGAACCATCTCCATTCACAGAAACTTTCTGATTCGTTGGATAGTGCCAATAATAGTCAGCCACCTCGCCGGTATTGTGAAAGTTGACATACCTAAAATCAACGGTTTCACCCACGGTGTAGGCGGTATCGCCCGACGCATTGATCGGGTAAACCGACCATTCATACTCTTCACTACCGTTGTGCCTCCCTCTGAAGGTGCCTATGGAAGCAAATTCAAAGTAACTGCCTGCCAAACGAAAGGTGACCGCAACCGAATCTTTGCCTGTGTCATTGGGCTTGCATGGATCTAACTCGTCATAGGTTACCACGTGACTTACTGTAACGTTAGACGGATAGGGAACGTCCTCAAAGTTGCGAACAAATGAAGCCTGATTGATGACCTCAGAACCCAAATACCACGTGTGCGAAGTGACCAGATCAGGATACAAAGCATCGAAATACAGGTTGGGAAATGCCGGCCCGAACAAGGTATCAGCGAAAAACTGCCATTCACCCCATGCAAGAACCCTGTTGGAGATGGTGAAATCTGCCTTACGCAAGGCCCCACCGTGGCATGGATCATAGTTTGAACAGAGCGGGTTTGCCGGATCGATGCAATCGTCATCGGGCTTGCAGCCCAGAAACAAAAGGGCTGCAAGCACGGCAAAGTATATGTAGACTCGGATGTTTCTCATCTTATGGTGTATTTGTAGAATTAGAAATCAAGCCCTCAAGCTTTGGCTTCATTGCTCGTTCACTTCTTCTTAAGCTCATCCCGAAGGGCGTCAAGCTCGGCATTCAACATAAGCACATAAAGCACAAGCTCCTCTACCTTTTCCGTCAGCAGGCGTTCGGTTTCTCCTAAGGCCACTCCTTGCTCAACAACCTGTGATGCGGTTGGGAAACCCGGGAGATGCCCATTCGCTTCGATAAATGCTTTCAAATCAGAGAGAGGCATCAACGGATAATCGTTGGTAAAAACGTAGTCAGGCCAGTTGCCTTCCAACTTCACAAAGCCCTCTTCCATAATCAAAGACCCTCGAACGTAAAGTGAGTGGTTTCCTGGCATGTAATCAGTACCTACGCCCACTTTGCCTTCAGGAGATAAATAAAGCACCTCCGTCACTACGTTGTTGTTTCGCGACTGAAAAACCATGCTTGCAGCATCATCCGTTCGCCATTCCACCTCAATGTTCGAATTCAAGGGTGTTGGCACGTTCAAGGCCAAATAACGCGTATGATTTCCTCCAAATACGGCCATTTCATTCCGAACATTGAGTCTTTTGAGGGGCAACTGAGAAAATCCACTAAACGCACCAACATAGGTAAGTCCTGAAGATTTGATTTCAAAGACGCTATTCCCTTGAGTGTTTAAACTCTGAAAGGTATAAGCCGGGGTGACTGGGTTTCCTTGCATGTCTGAGAATTGACTCGGTGAGAGCAAAAGCATCCCAACACCCGCTAACGGACCGGGCCGGTTGCGAATATGAAGTGTGGCCGATGCTGTGCTTGAGTTCAAGCTCACTCCGCTTGACCCTTGCAGGGCAGTTCCTATGCCCCCTGTTCCATTGGGCACGTGCATAACTTGTCCGAATACCACGTTGGTGGGTAGTAAAGTCAAGAAGAAACTCACAGCACCAAGGAGTCGACTTAACGAAACAATTCGCTTAAGCGAAAATTTCACAGTAGACCGGAGAAAGAAAGAGGGGGGGGACTAAAAAGCGCATAACTTTAGTATTAAGGTTTGTGACCCTTCCCAGTCCAAAAGCAATATACAACTTTCCCAATACGAAATTGTCTTTCATGCATTTATTTTTTATGTAATGATCGAATCGCCCACTTGAAACCTCTCCATTTTTAACCATCCTCGAACATGGACGTTCCGATCACTCCAACAGTTGACTTGTCGATTAAAGTTCACGGTTCTTTTCTTCGCTGCGCGGATGGCAAGAGCTCCTGCCTTGCAACCGGTAAACTTTGTACACGTTAACCAAAAAGGTTTACCGGTTTGGCTTCCCGTGTCACAACCCACACCCGGTTCCACAAAAATCATTTTTTGAAAAATGTGGAACCAAACCCAACACCGCACCGCGCCAATTGTTACTCTGCCGTTCGCCTATCTTTGCACCATGAACTTTACGCAACGCTTCAAACGCTACCTCGTCGGCATCTTCATCGGCGTCATCCTGTCGTTCTTCCTCTTCGGAAACCGCAACTGCAACAAGTGGCTGCCGAGCGAACGGGTGCGCTTCATGATCGCCGAAAAAGTGCTCCGCGTTGAGCCCTCCGCCGAATGCCTCCGCCGTTGCTACAAGCTCAATGATGACTGGATCAAAACCACCGTCGAAGCCGGTATCGTCGACTACAGCCGAAGCGAACAACGCCAGGTGCCACAACGCTACTTCCTCGAAGACCCCAACAACAGCGACGGCGGACTCATGGTCGAACTCCGCGACTCGGCATCCGTCGTCGTCAACATCACCATCCCGGAAGCACCGAACTGCGACTGCTAATCGTTCGTGTGCAGAACAATCAAGCGCACCACAAACAACTCATCCCTCCCCAACAACTTCACCGCAACGAAGTAATGGCCGTTCGCTAAGTTCTCGACCGAAAAGTTGTAGTAACGTACTCCCCCCGTGACAGGACTTTTCAAATCCACCAAACGGCCGTCGTTTCCGTAAAACTGAATCTCTTCGAGCAAGTAATCACCGCCGAGGTCGAGGTTCACGAAAACGTTGCCCGGATTCGGAAACAGCCGGATGTCAAATGCCGAGGCCGGTGGCACGTCTTCAGCGTTGGGGTCGCTAAAAATCTTGTACAGCGCCAAACGGGTGCAAATGAAGAGCTCGCCCTTGTTGTTCTGGCCAAAACCAAAGCGCGTCTCATCCCACGGCACAAAGCCGCCTTCAACAATCACCTCCACAGGTTGGTGCGCATAGCCCGTCGGCGTTGGCGTCAACAACCAAAACTTCTCTTCGCCAAATCCGCACGCGTCAGAGTAGATGTAATGTCCGCGCAAACTCGGGATGGCATCACCGCGGTACATGAAGCCGCCGATGACGCTGCAAACAGAGCCATCATGTTGGTAGGCATGAATGGGGAGTTCAGTGAGGTTGTCGGGGTCGCAATCGTTCACAGGTTCGTAGCACATGGGGCCTTCAAGCAAGCGCCAGCCGAAGTTCAATCCGCCAACACCGGCCTGATTGAAGCTGATCTCTTCCCAATCCAACTCGCCCACGTCGCCCACGTACATGTCGCCCGTTTGGCGGTCAAAGCTCCAACGCCACGGATTGCGCCAACCGTACGACCATATTTCTTCGCGTGCGCCCGCAACCCCAACGAACGGATTGTCAGCCGGGATGGCATACGGCGCATCGCCCGACACATCCAAGCGCAGCACCTTGCCGTACAGCACGCCGAGGTTCTGGGCGTTGTTGTCGGCATCGCCGCCCGAACCGCCCCCGGTTTGTCCGTTCCCGGTCGAGCCGCCGTCGCCGGTGCTCACGTAGAGGTAACCGTCTTGACCGAAAAACATCGCTCCGCCGTTGTGTCCGCGCCGCGTTTCTTCAATCGTCAAAATCACTTCAAACCAGTCGGGATCGGCCAGGTACGGATTGTCAAACGACCGACGAAAGCGCACCACATTCCAATCGTAGGCGCCCACTCCGCTGCCGTCGGGCAAGTAGCCGTTGTACACAAGGTAGAAAAATCCGTTTTCATCGTAATTCGGGTCAAGCGCCATCGACAAGAGGCCTTCTTCTGAGCCAATGCCGAAATCAACGACGCCCTGCGGCTGCGTGCCCAAATCCAAAAACGGCGTTTCAAGCAAGCCGTTGTCGTACACCATAACGCGGCCGCCCTGCTGCACAACGAACAGACGTTCTTCGTCGGGGTCGTTCGAAAACGAGAGGGCCTGAATCACAAAATCGGCATAGGCCAAGCGGTCGGCCAAAAGCTGGGTCGGCTGGGCCAGGCCCTGAATCGAAATGAACAACAGCACGGGCATCACCGCCCATTTCATGCAACGCATCATGGTGAGGGGTTCAGAAGGTCATCAATGGGCCACAAGTTACGGCTGCTGCCGCGCAATCCGTTTATCTTTGTGGCACTATGTTCAACAATTTGAGGGTGAATACTGTTCGTCCAACCGCGCTCACGGCCATCATCATCGCCATCTCGGCCTTTGTTTTTATGGGGTTTTCGCCTTCGGCGGATGGTCACCATACCCAACTTGAACGGCTTCGCTTCGCGGTGTTTGACCTGAGCGATGCGTCGGGTCAATTCATGGGCGCAAGCGGATTGTGCGTCAACTGCCACGACACTGACCCCAATGGTGTGGCACTGGTCGACGATGCCGGCAACAACGTTTCGCCGGTCAACGACTGGCGGGCGAGCATCATGGCCAACTCGGCCAAAGATCCGTTCTGGAAGGCCAAGGTGCGCCACGAAATCCTTGAAACACCGTCACTGGCCAACGACATTGAAAACACCTGCACGGCCTGCCACGCGCCCCAAGGCCACAACGAGTTCCACATGACCGGCGCAGGCAGCCACTACACGATGGATTACCTCGCCGATGACGAACTCGGCCTTGACGGTGTGGGCTGCATCGGTTGCCACAGCATCGAAAACGAAAACCTCACCTCAAGTTTCAATGGCTCACAGCCGTACAGCGACCAAAAAATCGCCTACGGCGGATTCACCAATCCGTGGGGAAGCCCAATGATTACACAATCGGGTTTCGCGCCCGTGTTCAGTGAGCATGCGCGCACCAGCGAATTGTGTGCAGGCTGCCATTCGCTCTTTGTCAACTCGGTTGAAGCCGACGGCACACCCACCGGCATCACCTTCTTCGAACAGGCCACCTACCACGAGTGGCTCAACTCCGATTACGACGAAGAGGGCACCGAATGCCAAACCTGCCACATGCCGCAGGCAAACGGTGTGAAGGTGTCGAGCCAACCCACCTGGCTGCAGCCGCGCAGCTTCGGCAAGCACTACCTCGTAGGCGGCAACAGCTTCATGCTCAAACTCATGAAAGAAAACGCCGAAGCCCTCGGCATCAGCGCCAACGACGACCACTTCGATGCGGTCATCGCCCGCACTGAATACCTCCTCCAAAACCAAAGCCTTGAACTCGAGGTTGAGCACATCCAAACGGCCAACGACACGGCGGTGTTCAGCGTGTTGCTCACGAACTTGGCCGGACATAAATTCCCGTCGGGCTATCCGAGCCGGGTGCTGACGGTAGAGTTTGAGGTGCGCGATGCCAATGACGAAGTCATCTTCATTAGCGGTGGCTTCGACGGCGACTTCAACATCGTTGGCCGCGACACCGATTGGGAGCCCCACTACGATGTCATCCGCGCCAGCGAAGAAGTCCAAATCTATGAAATGGTAGTTGCCGACAGCGAGGGCAACCCTACCCAAGTGCTTGAGCGCGCCCACACCCTGCTGAAAGACAACCGCCTCACCCCCCGCGGTTTTACGACCGCACACAGCGCGTACGACACCACCCGCATCGCCGGTGTAGATGAAACCGATCTCAACTTCAACCGCCTAGACGGCGTTGAAGGCAGCGGTACCGACCGCATTGAATACCGCGTGTTTACCAACGGCTACGAAGGCGATGTGACCGTTGTGGCGCGCGCGTGGTACCAGAGCATTCCGAAGGCTTGGGTGGCCGACATGTTCACGTGGGATGACCCCGAAATCAACAGCTTTGAAACCCTCTTCAACGCGGCCGATCATGCGCCTGTGCTGGTAAAAGAAGCGCTGCTTCAAAGCACGACAGACATCCGCGAAGCGCAAAAACAGCCGACTTTGACGCTGTTTCCGAACCCTACGGCACAATCGGTGGTGTTCGTTAAAAATCTGCCCCTTGGTGCGCACGTGTACCGTGTGTACGACCTAAAGGGCCGTGAAGTGATGCCTGAACGTCAACTCATCAACGGAGCCGTTGAGCTGCCCCAAAGCGCCGGCAGCTACGTGGTCGCCATTCGAGCGCAAACGGGCGGCAACTGGCAAACGGCGAGGGTGGTGCGTTATTGAGGCGAACAATCACTTCCGAAAGACGCAAGAAACGGAAGTAGGTCGCCAACGGTTACAGACCCATCGCCATTGAAATCGCCTTCGCAGGCAAACAGGCATGAACCGTTGTCTATGGTGGCAGTCTCGTCGTAATTGACTGCATGGTTGTAGGTACAGCCAGGAATCTCTTCTTGGTCGCACACTCCATTCTGATTGAAATCGAACTGGCAACTGCCGTCGCAGTTCTTGAACGGCTCAGGATAAAGGCATACCCCGCTGTCACAGTTGGCCAAAGGGTTATAGTTGCAAGCCTCTTGATCAAGGCACCCGGCTGTAAAGTTCGGGTCACAAAAGCACGCTGGTTGCACCGCCGGGTCGTTGCTGAAGCTGACGTTGTTCACAATGAACGATTCTATAGGCGTCACGGGCAAGCAATTTGGCTCGGCAGTACGTCGCGATAAGGTAATGGCCACATTGCCGTAGAACAATCCGTCGGTGGTAAACTGACCAATCAGTACACGACCGTTATCGTCGGGCAGACCTTCGCACATTGTTGGGTTAGCAAAGAAAATTGATGAAAGGCCATCATCGGTGTACCATTCTTGACCGCTTTCAAACAAAGTCACAACCTCAGGCAAAGCAGGCCCTATGAAACCGAAGCCAGTCGAAAAATGTGTATCGCCAATGGTCCACCAACTGTCAAACTCCGCCTCCGGGATGAAAGGGAATAACTGTGGCAGGACGTTAAATCCATACGGACCACTGAATTGATTCTGGTAAAATTGACTCTCGCCTGTGCAGTTCGGACAGCTCACTTCCCATGTGCTTAGTACTTCTTGAAAAAAGACACTGGTGAACAACTGAATAACCGCAAAATCACTTTGTTGCAGGCACACATACACACGATAGCACTTGGGCTCGTTCACAAAGCCGGCCTCTGCGGCAATCTCCGCTGCTACAGTGGGCGGTATTGGCACTTCCTCAACTACGGTACCGGCATAGGGAAATTGAGCAATCGAGCTTAGCCCGAAGCCCCAACAAAGTGCAATAAGCACAGCTCTGAGCAAGGATGAAAACATCTTCATTTGATTTCCTCGAATTTACACTCGCCAGCTCATCCGCGCAAGCGTAGATTCCCTGATTCTTCAACCCATGCTCCGACAAGTCTACAATCCACTTTAATCCATCTCGTGATTTGGAGCTAGTGCTGCACCATCACGCGCACTTCGCTGCGTGCGTCGGTGGTTTCGAGCATCAGCACGTACATGCCTGAGGCAATCGCATCAACGCGGAGTACCCCGCGGCCGGTGATTTGCTGGCTCATCACGATCCGTCCGCTTACGTCGGTGAGGGTTGCCATGACCGGCATGAAGCTCTGGCCCAGGTCTATCACAACCTCGCTGGTCGCCGGATTTGGGAACACCTGCACAGCTGCCAAAAGGGCTTCTTCATCGATGCTCACGGTGCCTTCACACGTGCAGTTTTCGGTAATGACATCGTTCGCGGTTGCGGGGTTGCCGTCGTCGCACGAGTCACCAGGGAAGATGCACGAAGCATCATCTATATTGGCCAATGGGTTGAAATTGCAGGCATCGGCATTGCTGCAAGCTTCAATGAGTTCATCGCCTGAGCACGTGCAATCGGGTTTAATAGTATCGTTGATGGTCAGTGGGTCACCGTCATCACATGGGTCACCGACGAATACACATGAACTGTCGTCGGCATTGGCCTGCGGGTTGAAGTTGCAGGCTGCTTCAGCGGTGCAGCCAATTACTTCTTCGACTCCGAGGCATGAGCAATCGGGCTTAATGGAGTCGTTGATGGTCAATGGGTCAGCGTCGTCGCAGGGGTCGCCGATGAAAACGCAGGTGCCGTTGTTGACATTTGCATCGGGATTGTAGTTGCAGGCCGGTTCTTCCGTGCATCCAAAAACCGCGGGCACACCGGCACATGAGCAATCTTCTTGTACGGTATCGTTTACGGTTTGGTTGTTGCCGTCTGAACAGGAGTCACCAACAATAAAACACGAGCCATCATCCGAGTTTGCATCGGGGTTGTAGTTGCAGGCCGGTTCAGACGTACAGCCCTGTACCATCGGTACACCGAGGCAGGAGCAATCCTCCTGCACGGTATCGTTTACCGTAAAATTTGACCCATCATTGCAGGGGTCTCCGGGTAGAATGCACTCCCCGCTTTCGCAATCGGCCAGCGGATCGTAGTTGCACGCATCTGAATTCACACATCCGGGAGTGACCTCAAGGTCGCAAGCACAGGTTTGCTCAAAACCGGGGTCGGTTGAGAACGACACGAGCTGTTGGACGCTCAAAGCAACACCACCTGTTTCAGGACAAACAAAGGTCAGATTGCTGTATATAACCGAAGCACTGCCCGACAAGGTGCCATCTGTTGTAAACTGCCCAATTAATACCCGGCGCTGGGCATCGGCGTTCTGGAAACCAAGAGCAACGGAAATTGAGGCGTTGGCCCCTGGATTCCACACACCACCCTCTGTATCAAATTCGACTATAGTTGCATTAGGAAGTGAATACCCACTGATTGCACCTAGGTTGTACGGCTCACCTATGCTCCACCATGAGTCGAACGCCAATAGCGGTTCAAAAGGAATTACCGCGCCCGGCACCAAGTGGCCAAAAAAACTGCCAAAGGGATGTTGGTAAAACTTCGAATCGCCTGTACAATCAGGGCAATCGGCAGTCCAGCACAAGTTGGGCCCGGCCTCGCAGGTATTGGGTGAATAAAGACTGAACACCCGAAACCCACTTTCAAGGAAGCACAGGTAAACCCGCCAGCACTTTGGCTCGTTCACAAAACCTGCATCTGCCGCGATCTGACTGGCCAAGTCAGCCGGAATCGGAACTTCTTCAATCACTACGCCCGCGAGCCCGCATTGGCTTACCGCCGGAGACGAGGCAAGTAGCATCAATGCGCTCAGCACAACCCTGCCGCGCATAGAATGAAATACAGTGTTGAGCAATGCCATGCAGTGAAACTAAAGATTAATTCTTAAGCTTTTGACCGTATTTCTACGCATAAACACATAAAAAAAAGGCCACCCTGAAACCTTCCCTAGAATTAGCTACAGTTAAAAGTACTAATTTAGAGAAGCAT
>DAITMF010000054.1:0-18939 GCA_036835325.1 Flavobacteriales bacterium | reverse complement strand
AACTTCTGAAACAGAGGCGCTTTTTGAGGCGATGAGTTCACGGTCGAGAAAGATTTGCTCGTTGGAGTAGTTCAGCACATAGGTGCCTTCACCATAAGCGCTGCGCAAACGCTCTTCAATGGTTTCGAGCATGGCTTGTGGCTTCCAGTAGCCTGCCGGCATGTTGTACTTGTTGATGTACGAGGGCACGTGCGCACCACCATGATCGGCCGAAAGAAATACGAGGTATTTGCCGTTGCCAACTTCCTTGTCGAGGAAATCAAACAAACGCTTCAAATCGCGGTCAAGGCGCAGGTAGGTGTCTTGCACTTCAACCGATTGTGGACCAAACTGGTGGCCGGCATAATCGGTATTTGAGAAGCTGATGGCGAGCAAATCGGGGTACTGGTCACGGCCAAGTTGTTCGGCTTTGATGGCCTCGATGGCAAAATCAACCGACATGGTAGCGGCAAATGGGGTTGACTTAAAGGCGTCGTAGCGGTTCAGTGCAATGTTGGTAAAGTCGTAAGGAAATGCAGCGCGCTCTTGTCCGCGGAATGGGTATTCATAAGGGTTGTTGTCTTCTGCACTGATGTCATACGCTTCTTTGCTCAGGAGGAGGTTCCAACCGGCCTCCATGTACGATTCAGGTAGTTTTTTGGCGTTGAATGCATTGACCCACTCAGGCAGTTCGTTCATGTAGTAGTCGCTGGTGGCCCAAACGCCCTCATCTTTTCCAACAAACCAATAGGCCGCAGTGGGTTGATGCCCGGCAGGGAGGATAGCCCCACGATCTTTGACAGCGATGCCGATAACCTTGCTTTTGAAGTTGTTGCTCAAACGAAGCTCGTCGCTGATGGTTGTGGTGAGCAATCGGTGCGGCGACATTTGGCCATCTCTTCCAATGGTTCCTACCGCCTTGCGTGTGCTGTCAGATGCGCAGTATACGAATCCTTCACCTCGTTGGTACCAGTCGTTGCCGGTGATACCATTGTAAGCAGGGGTTGTTCCGGTGAAGATGGCAGCGTGTCCTGAGGCCGTTACTGTAGGCGCGTAGTTAAAATGGTGGTTTGAACATACGAAACCGTCATTGACCAATCGCTTAAAGCCTCCATCGGTGAACAAGTGCCAATACCGGTAGAGGTATTCCATCTTCATCTGGTCAACCGTAATGCCAACCACGAGCTGAGGACGGTCAGCGAAACGGTCAGGTTCGGCAGCAACGGGTGCTGATTTTTGGGCGGTTGAAGGTGCACATCCGGCGAAGCCGATAAGAATAAACAATAACGCGACCAGCGTTTTCATACTCTGCATGGTGATGGATTTACGCAAATGTAAACGCCCTTTTCGGTTCGGCCGTTTTCTTTACAATTTGTTCACTTGAGCAGTAGTTTGCACGAACCGTTGTGACACGGTCGCGATCAACCATCCCAAAAACATCCCCAAAATTGCGCCTCCAACGAGGTCGGCAGGGTAATGCACCCCGAGGTAAAGTCGGGTGTACGAAATGAAACCGGCCCAAATGAACAGCCACGCATACCTACTTTTGCGGTAGAGGATAATGAACATAAAGGTGGCGATACCGAAGAAATTGGTGGCATGCGATGACACAAAGCCGTATTGACCACCTCGGTATTCGTTGCCCTTGAAGTCAGTGACCGTGTGCACGTTTGGCCCAATCACCAAATGGTGTGTTGGCCGGTAGCGCTTGATTTGCTGCTTGAGAAGCCGGTAGGAGGTGAGATCGGCCGCAGCAACGGTTAATCCCATTCCGAGCAGCAGCACACCAAAGTTGCGCGCTGAAGCTCCCCGTTGCCAGATTTTTACAGCCATCCATGCAAAAACCGGTATCCATGCCCACGCCTTGGTCAGGATGTACATGGGCATGTCAAGCCATTCGGCATGAAGTCCGTTGAAGAATAAGAACAACTCTTCGTCGAATGATTTCAGGACGTCAAGTCCGCTCATTCACCGTAAATCTTTGCGATGAGGCTTTCGTAGCGCTGCATAATGGGCTTGCGCTTGAGTTTCAAGGTAGGGGTGAGCTCTCCGGCTTCGATGCTGAACGGAGTGCTTAGGAATTGTACGTTTTTCACGCGCTCCCATTGGCCGAAACGTTCCATCAATCGGTCGATATCTGACTGAATACGTTCAGTTACTTTCTCGTTTTTGAGAACGTCTTCGGGCGTTGTGTAGGTAATTCCGTGGCGCCCGCACCATTCTTTGAGTGCGTCGAATGAAGGTACGATCAGCGCACTTGGGTGCTTGCGTCCGTCACCGATCACGATACACTGTTCAATGAAGAGCGATTCTTTCAGGGCATTTTCAATCAACTGAGGCGCAACGTACTTGCCGCCTGAGGTTTTGAACATTTCTTTTTTGCGGTCGGTGATGCGCAAGAACCCATCATCGGTAATTTCCCCAATATCACCGGTGTGAAACCAGCCGTTGTTAAGCACCTCGGCTGTTTTTTCAGGGTCTTTGTAATAGCCGAGCATAACATTCGGCCCTTTCGACACGATTTCACCGTCGTGGGCGATTTTGACTTCGACATTGCGAATGGGCTTACCAACGCAGCCGATTTTAATCATGCCGGGCGTGTTCATGGTATTCACCGAAATTACCGGAGAGGTTTCGGTAAGACCGTATCCTTCGTACACAGGAATACCGGCTCCGTTAAAGAACCTTGCCAAACGCGGTTGTAGCGCTGCGCTACCTGATGCCACGGCTTCGATTTCGGTGAGGCCGAGGGCGGCCTTCACCTTAGAAAAGACGAGCTTACGGGCAATCTTCAGCTGGAATTCATACAGTGCACCGTTGGCTCCGTCTGGCTCCCATTTCAGTGCGAGCCCTACGGCCCAGCCGAAAAGCTTCGATTTGATGCCTCCGGCCGACATGCCTTTGGCTACTATTCCATCGTAAAACTTCTCAAGCAAACGCGGAACAGCTGTAAACATCTTCGGCTTGGCGTAGTTAAGGTCTTCTTTAATGGTCTCCAAACTCTCAGCGAAGTACATGCTGGCACCTTGGTATATATATAGGTAGTGCAGCATGCGTTCGAAAATATGGCACACAGGCAAGAAGCTGAGAATTCTAAAATTGCCCTTATCGACTTCAGGCAGTCGTTCGCACGAATCAATCACGTTGCTGGCGATGTTGCGGTGCGAGAGCATCACGCCTTTGGGCAAGCCGGTTGTTCCGGATGTATATATCAAGGTCGCCAAATCGGTTTCGTTCACCGCGGCAGCGCGACGGTCAACCTCGTTCTGGTCGCCCGATTTGCCGGCTTCAATCACTTCAGACCAGTTTTTCGCGCCGTGCACCTTCTCATAGGTATACACGTCAACCAACGAAGCCACCTTCGTGCGAATGGCGTTGACCTTTTGAAAGAGTTCTTCGTTTGATACGAAGCAGTACTTCACCTCGGCGTGGTTAAAAATGTATTCGTAGTCGCTTTCGGTCATGGTGGGGTAAATCGGCACGTCGATGGCACCGATTTGCAAAATGGCATTGTCGCAAATGTTCCATTCCGAGCGGTTGTTGTGCGAAATCAGCGCAATTTTATCGCCCGGCCGTACACCGAGCGCAATCAACCCCTTCGAAAGGTTGTCCATCGTTTCAATGAATTCACCAGTGCTGTACACTTTCCAATTTCCGGCTACTTTGGAGGTCATCATAACGTCCATCGGAAAATGCGCATGTTGGTATCGCGCAAAATCAAACAATCGCTTCGGGGTATCCATGCTACTCAGTTTTGCGTGAAAGATACTTCAAAAATGGTTTTTTTCTTCGCCTTCGGCGGATGGTCACCTTAAGCTTGGGGAGGGCTTTGGTTAAGTTCGGCTCCGCATCGGCTGCAAAAGAGCGCGTTGCGATCTTCTGAAGGGTAAGTGCACCGCGGGCAATTGCGCAGCGCCTTCTGTTGCTTGTAATCTGCTTTTGCCATTTCGGATGACACAATGCCTGTTGGCACAGCCAATATGCTGTAACCCAAAATCATGATAAAAGCGGCAAGCGTTTGGCCAAGTGGGGTTTGAGGGGCAATGTCTCCGTAGCCTACCGTTGTGAGCGTAACAATGGCCCAATAGATGCTTCGCGGAATGCTTGTAAAGCCGGCTTCTCTGCCTTCAATGACATACATCATCGAACCAAGAATAACCACCAAGGCCAACACCGTGGTGAGAAATACGGTGATCTTTCTGCGGCTTGCATAAAGCGCGTTGGTCAATATGCCGGCCTCTTGCAAGAAGGCTCCAAGCTTAAGAATTCGAAAAACCCGAATTACCCGAAGAATTCGAATGGTTGTGAGCGACATCGCACCGGGTAGCATGAACGACAAGAACGTGGGGAGTATCGCTAACAAGTCGACCAGTCCGAAAAAGGAGAAAACATAACGCAGAGGCCTTTTCACCGAAAGCAAACGCGCAACATACTCAAACGTGAAGAGTACGGTGAAAACCCACTCTGCAATAATCAAATACGTGCCGAAAGCTGACCTGAACTCATGCACGCTGTCAATAAGTACCACCACAACGCTGGCAATAATCAGGTACAACAGTATCAGGTCGAAGCGTCGTCCGGCTCGCGTGTCTGTCCCAAAAATTACCGTGTGCAGTACTGTTCGCCAGTGGTTCGGTTGGCGCGCATCGT
Source organism: Flavobacteriales bacterium (assembly GCA_036835325.1). GTDB lineage: Bacteria > Bacteroidota > Bacteroidia > Flavobacteriales_D > Sanyastnellaceae > CAMCHP01. The sequence goes on along the minus strand of DAITMF010000054.1, from coordinate 14,310 downwards.
ACGCTTCGCTATGGTCAAATATGTGCTTGAACTTCATTGGCCTTGATGTAGCCTTCAAAAATGCATTATTTTCACAACTCGAAAATGCGACTCAGCCACATCCTCTTTATGCGACAGCTGCTACTTTTCTTTTTTGCCATCACCTTGGCGGTGAGCGCACACTCCCAGCAAACCCTCTTCTGCGGTTTTGACGTAGTCATGGAAAAACTCGAAGCGACGCACCCGGGCACGCTCGAGGCCTGCACGGCCTTCTACAGCGAACTGCCAAAGTACGAACAAGGCGGAGCACGTTCAGCGGTTTACCAAGTGCCTGTGGTTTTCCATGTAGTTTGGAATACCGAGTCGCAAAACCTCTCCGATGAGGTCATTTTTGACCAAATGGCCATCTTGAACCAAGATTATCGCCGGTTAAACCCGAATGCGGTCGACACCCGTGAGGTTTTTCTGCCTGTAGCGGCCGATACTGAAATTGAATTTTACTTGGCCGACACCGATCCCGACGGAAATCCCACCACTGGAATCAACCGCATTCAAACCGATCGTGAATCGTTCGAGTTCGACTTGTTTGCTCAAGACATCACCATTGATGAAGTAAAGTTTACTGCAACGGGAGGCGCTGACGCGTGGGACACTGATCGCTACGTCAACATTTGGGTGTGCAACATCACTACGTCGATTCCCGGTGCTCAAATCTTCGGTTTTGCCTACCCGCCAAATGGCGCACCAAACTGGGATGGCCTTTTCCCAGCCCCCATTGCCGATGATGTCGAGGGTGTGGTGGCGCATTACACAGTCATTGGCAGCAACAACCCTGCGGCCGGGGAAGACAACTTTCCCAATAACGAGGGCGGTCGTACCCTAACCCATGAAGTGGGGCATTACTTGGGGCTTCGTCATACATGGGGAGATGCCTTCTTCAATGGCTTCAACGCCGATGATGGCATCGATGACACGCCCAACATCAGCGCCAATAACAACTTTGCTTGCAACTTCAATGCAAATACCTGCAACGACGGTGCCAACGATTTGCCCGATATGGGAGAGAACTACATGGATTACAACCAAGACGATTGCCTCAACCTCTTTACACTCGGGCAAAGGTCGGCGATGCGCTTTGTGCTGGAGAATTTCCGCGAAGAACTGATCGAAGGTCAATTTGTAAGCGTACAAGAAGCAACCTTGCCTTCGATTTCACTCTACCCCAACCCCGTGTCAAACACGTGTGTGGTCAATACCGGCCCCGGCGCGCACCTCGTAATCAATGCCAGCAATGGTGCGCAGCTCTTTGAGACAAGCGTCACCACTTCTTCTGTAGTGCTGAACTTTGCCGAATACCAACCCGGCGTGTATTTCGTGCGTGACCTGAATTCAGGTGCTGTGCAGCGTGTCGTCAAACATTAAAGACCTCTAGATGTTCTGAATCAGGCCGAGCTTGGGTTTTCCCTTTCGCTCGGCCTGATTGTTTATTTTTGCCGAAATTTTGAACGATGAAAAACATTGCAGTTATTGGAGCCGGAACCATGGGCAACGGCATCGCCCACGTGTTTGCCCAATCAGGGTATGCAGTAACCTTGGTCGATATCTCCCAAGCCGCACTTGACAAGGCTCTGTCAACCATTACCAAGAACCTCGATCGGCTCATTGCAAAAGAGAAAATCTCGGAGAGCGATAAAGCTGCAACCTTGGCCAATATTGCAATAAACACCCAACTCGCTGACGGCGTTTCCAAAGCCGATCTCGTGGTCGAGGCAGCAACAGAGAACATCGATCTCAAGCTGAAGATTTTTCGCGACATCGACGCCTCTGCACCTGCGAATTGCATCTTGTCTACCAATACCTCATCCATCAGCATTACACGCATTGCCGCGCAAACCAAGCGGCCTGAAAAGGTCATCGGTATGCACTTCATGAATCCGGTGCCCATTATGAAACTCGTTGAGGTTATTCGGGGCTACGCGACTTCCGACGAGGTCACACATACCATCATGGATCTGAGCCGCAATTTGGGCAAGGAGCCGGTTGAGGTCAACGATTATCCCGGATTTGTTGCCAACCGCATTTTGATGCCCATGATCAACGAGGCCATCATCAGTTTGCACGAGGGCGTTGCAGGTGTCAATGAAATCGACACAGTGATGAAACTCGGCATGGCGCATCCCATGGGGCCACTGCAACTTGCCGATTTCATCGGTTTGGATGTGTGCTTGAGCATTCTGAATGTGCTCTACGAAGGTTTCGGAAACCCAAAGTACGCCCCTTGTCCGCTTTTGGTAAACATGGTTACGGCCGGTAAGCTGGGAGCGAAGAACGGAGAGGGCTTTTACATTTATGGGCACGGAACCAAAGAACTGGTGGTTGCTCCGAACTTTGCGTGATTAAGAGGGGGGAGTCAATGAATACACTGCTTTTCGAAACCAATGAGGTCAATCCCGATCAGGAGATCATTCGAAAGGCGGCTGAATTCATTCGAGCCGGTGAACTGGTCGCTTTTCCTACCGAAACAGTGTATGGCCTGGGCGGGGATGGATTGAATGCCAAAAGCGCCGAACGCATTTACCTTGCCAAAGGACGTCCATCCGACAATCCACTGATTCTCCACATCTCCGGATGGAAACAGCTGGAAATGCTCGCGCAGAAACTACCCGCCTCAGTTTACGCGCTGTCAAAGGTCTTCTGGCCCGGTCCACTGACCTTTGTCCTCGAGCGCACTTCAATCGTCCCCGATGCGGTCACCGGTCACCGCAATACCGTTGCTGTGCGAATGCCTGACCACCCTGTCGCGCTGGCCCTCATCCGCGCAGCGAATACTCCTATAGCCGCTCCTAGCGCCAATCTTAGCGGTAAACCGAGTCCGACAACGGCGCAGCACGTCGCCGATGATTTGAACGGTCGAATTGCTGCGATTGTTGATGCCGGGCCAACACGGATAGGATTGGAGTCGACGGTGGTCGATCTTACAACGCCTGTGCCAACCATTCTCCGACAAGGGGGTATTGGCCTTGACGAACTGCGCACAGTTGCTCCTGAAACCGTTCTTGCAACAGGCATCACGGAGGCGCGTGCACCGGGTATGAAGTACCGGCATTATTCGCCCAATGCTGAAGTGCGCATCGCTTTGAGTCTTCCAAACTGCCACCGCGAAGCAGATGAGCTCATGTCAAATGGCAAACGGGTGGGATGGATTGGCCAATCGGCGTGCGCAGGTGCAGTGCACTTGCTTTTTCCGAAGGATGCCGCATTTTACGCACGGTTTTACTTCGCAGCGCTTCGCGATCTCGATCAGCAAAAGATTGACGTCATTTACGTAGAGCCAATCGCAGATACGGGTTTGGGAGCTGCTGTGATGGACCGTGTTCTGAGGTCGGCAGGTTACAACGCAGCAAGTTCTGACTGAACAAATTCAGCCAACTCTTCGAGGTACGAAGGCGTGAAGTCGAACTGAATTCCGGCCGTTCTGTAGATTTCCTTGATGCCTTTGGTGTAGCCCAATGCAAGCGCGTTCTTGAATTGTTCAAGTGCCTCAGAGCCGTGTTGTTTGTAGTTGCGCCAAACAGCTACCGCCCCCAACTGCGCCATGCCGTATTCGATGTAGTAGAACGGCACCTCGAACAAGTGAAGCTGCCTGTGCCACGAATAAGTGCGTGCATCATCAAAGCCGCTCCAATCGACCTCCGCGACGTCGAAACGCTCACCCAATTCGAGCCAAGCTTCGGCGCGGTCGTGGCGCGTGTGGCGGGGGTTGGTGTAAATCCAGTGCTGAAACGCGTCAATCCGAGCAATCCATGGGAGGGTGGTCAGAAGGTCTTCAAGGTGTTCGCGCTTCGCGCGGATGCAAGCGGCTTGGTCGGTGTAAAATACGTCCCAGTGATCCATCGAAATGAGCTCCATGCTCATGCTGGCAAGTTCAGCCACTTCTGACGGACAGCTTTTGTACGATGTCAATTCCAAAGGATGGCTGAGTACACTGTGAACGGCGTGGCCCCCTTCGTGCATCATGGTTACCAAGTCACGTTGAGTGCCAACGGCGTTCATAAAGATGAAGGGCAAGCCCGATTCGTACAAGGGGTAGTTGTACCCTCCTGGGGCTTTGCCCGGCTTTGAGGCCAAATCAAAATGGCCGAGTTCATCCATGCTCCGCAAGCAATCGGCGAAAAACGGATCAACTTTCGCAAACACATCGACGCTTTTTGTCAAAAGTTCGGCCGCAGTGCCAAAGGGTTTCAGCGGGTCGCGGCCTTCCGGGTCGACGGCCAAATCCCACGGACGAAGCGCGTCAAGTTTCAATTTTACACGGCGCGATTGGCTAATTTCTCTGGCCAATGGCACGATTGCGTTTTCGATGCTGCGGTGAAAGTCAATGCAATCTTGAATGGTGTAATCAAACCTACCGAGTGAAGCAAACATGTAGCTTCGGTAGTCAGGGTAATCGGCATTTCCGGCCACGGTGTCGCGCAAGCGCACCATGGTGTCGAAGACCTGCTCAAGCTTGTCTTTGTGCTTCAAACGCACCTCAGCAACGGCGCGGTGAATGGCTTCTCGGTAGCTGCGATCGGTTGATTGCAAACGCGCTGATGCCGCCTGCATGGTGAGTTGCTCTCCGTTGACCTCGACCGACATGCTGCCGGTGATGCTGCTGTATTTCTGGGCAAGCTCTTGCAGCTCTGTATTCAGAGGGATGTTCGCTTCGCGGAAGAGCCGAATGGCGCTTCGGATACCCCGCAGGTAGATCCTAAAGGCGTCGCCTTTGAGTTCTCCGGCGAATGGGTGGTTGGCTAGTTTGCGGTTGAGTTGATCGGCCAGAGGGGCCACTTTGGGCTGAATCTCGGTGATGAAAGTGCGGTAGGCATTGGCGGCGGCTTCATCGGTGGTATCAACCGTCATGCGGATGTACCTCCAAGCACCTTCTTCTTCAAGAAAGGCCTCCAATTCGCTAAGATCACGCAACCAAGCCTTCAGGCCCGACAACCCCTCGGGTTCTTCACCGAGCAAATGCTCGAAAAAAGGCTCAATTGACGCCCACGAGTCAATGTTTAGGTCTGCAGGAATGAACTTCCTCGGCCGTTTTTCAACTACCGCCATGCTTCGAATTAATCTTCTTTCGGTTCGTCGTTGACCTCTTCAACAACAACTGCGTCTGATACTACTGAATCTGAGTTTTGTGCGAAGAAGCCGTCTTCGAAAAGAATGTTGTACCAGTTGAAGAGCTTTTTCAAATCAGAATCGTACACACGCTCGTGGTCAAGATCGGTGAGCACATCGGCGATGAAAGCACGAAGTTCTGCCGGAGTCGACTTGTGGCTAAGTGCTTGCGACTGGTTGGTTTTCTCGTAAATTTTCGAGAATACTTCGCGCAATGGCACTTCCTCTTCAATGGTGAAGATGGCAATGTCGTCAAGGCTGCTGACCTTGCTGGTAGCAGGAACCGGGAGTTTCTTCTTGTCTTGGATTGATTCAACGACCAATCGGGCAGTACCGCTGGTTACCAAACGGTACAATCCGGGCTTGCCACTGATGGCAAGAATGTTTTTTAAGTCCATTCAACTTCTCTTTGATGGTGCAAAAGTACGTTAATGTTTTCAACGCTGATGCCATGACGCAAATTGCGGAATGGACGTTGCATAGCTCCACGAATTGTCATCCTTCAAGATTAAGCAAAAGTGCTGCAAACCATTGGTGATGACCACACAAGGCACCTTAAGTACAAGGTTGTACCTGGCTGCCTGGTCAACCACACCCTGGTTGATGGCTACCTCAGGCGCTTTACATTCAACAAGTACCAATGGATTGCCTGATTGATCAAACGCCACCAAATCGGCACGCCGGCTCATGGAATTCAGTTTCAGCTCATGCTCTACGGCCATCCGTTCTTGTACATAGCCCAAGCCTGTAAGGTACATGGCCATGTGCTGACGCACCCATTCTTCGGGGGTCAGTACTACCCATTTCCTCCGAAAGACATCGTAGATTTGCGTAACCGCACCACTGCGCTTAAGTTTGAATGGATATGCCGGCAGCTTGAGTTCTTGCACGGCATCAAAAGTACCAAAGCGCGGCTAATCCGCTTGTATCATGGAAACGAAATCAGACATTGTAAGCAACTGGCTTCCCCGCTACACCGGGAAGGAGCTCGACAGCTTCGGCAACTTCATCTTGCTGACCAATTTTGGGAATTACGTCAAGAAATTTGCGGAGTGGCACTCTGTTCAAGTCGATGGAGAAGGCAAATCAATGCCATCAGCAACTGCTGACGACACCACTATTATCAATTTCGGTATGGGCAGTGCCAATGCCGCAACCATCATGGATTTGCTCTCAGCCATTCAGCCAAAGGCGGTGCTTTTTTTGGGAAAGTGCGGAGGGCTTAAACGCAAGAACAAATTGGGAGATTTCATACTCCCCATTGCCGGGATACGCGGCGAAGGTGCTTCAAACGATTACTTCCCGCCTGAAGTGCCCGCATTGCCAAGTTTCTCGCTTCAGCGCGCTGTATCGTCAACGGTACGCGATTTCAACGTTGACTACTGGACCGGAACGGTGTACACCACAAACCGCAGGGTTTGGGAGCACGATGAGGCCTTCAAAGACTACCTAAAGCGTATTCGCGCAATGGCCATTGACATGGAAACAGCCACGCTCTTTTCAGTAGGCTTTGCCAATAAAATTCCTATTGGTGCGCTGCTTCTTGTAAGCGACCAACCGATGGTTCCGGAAGGTGTGAAAACCGAAGAAAGTGACCAAAAAGTCACACAGAATTTCGTCGATCAACACCTTCGTATCGGCATTGAAGCGCTGAAGGAATTGAGAAACGAAGGCCGTTCGATCCGCCACTTACGTTGGGATTAAGCCATGGCAAAAAAAGCAAGCAGCGCCGCTGATTTGGCTCGCATAGCAAGCGATGCACAATCAAAAACCTTCAAACCGGTTTACCTTCTCCACGGCGAAGAACCGTGGTTTGTTGACCGCGCCGAAGAGCTCCTTTCTGCGGCAGCGTTGGAAGAGCATGAACGCGACTTTAACCTTACTGTTCTGTACGGGAAAGATTCATCGTTCGAAGAAATAATCAACGCAGCGAAACGCTTCCCCATGATGGCCGAACGCCAAGTGGTGGTGGTGCGCGAAGCCCAAGACCTCGACTGCTGGAAACGCGAAGATCGGCGCGATCGTTTCGAACACTACCTGCTTAACCCCCAACCCACAACCGTGCTCATTTTGAGCCACAAGTACAAATCACTGGCATCGACCCTGAAAATTTTCAAGGCCATTGCGAAGAACGGTGAAGTACTTTCGGCATCGAAAATCAGCGACCGGGAACTCAATGACTGGACGGTAGCACGTGCAGCTGACCACAACTGCCGTTTGTCGCCTGAGGTGGTCGCCATGTTGGGCGAGTACCTCGGTAGCGATTTAACACGTGTGGAGCATGCCATCGAAAAGCTCCACTTCATGCTGGGCGATGAAACCGTTACGCCCGCGCACGTTGAGAAGTACATTGGCATCAGCAAAGATTACAACGTGTTTGAACTTCAAGAAGCCATTGCGAAGCGAAACCATGTTAGGGCGCAAACGATTGTAAATTATTTCGCGGCCAATCCGAAAGACAACAACATCAACATGGTGTTGGGTTTTCTTTTCAATTTCTGGTCTAAGCTGCTGGTTTACCATAGTTTACCTGACAAGTCAAACCAATCGCTGGCCGCGCGTTTGCAGATGCCGTGGTCTGCGCTTGACACCATCCGCGCAGCGGGATCAAACTACCCTGAAATCAAAGTGGTCAAAAACATCTCGGTTTTAAGAGAGCTCGATAGGGCGCTGAAAGGACGTGTAGATACGTCGATGGACGAAGGAGAGCAGTACCGCCAATTGATTCACGACCTGATGAATTGAACGAAGTGATACCTTTGGGTGATGGAATTGAAGAATGATTTGCTGCTGCGTGCAGCGCGAGGCGAAGAAACAGAACGCACACCCGTTTGGCTGATGCGCCAAGCCGGAAGGATTTTGCCCGAGTATCGAGCGGTTCGCAGCACGGTAGATGGTTTCCTTGGATTGGTGAAGAACCCTGAGCTTGCCTGTGAAGTGACGATTCAGCCGGTGGAGTTGCTTGGGGTGGATGCCGCCATTATCTTTTCTGACATCCTAGTCATTCCCGAAGCGATGGGATTACCTTACGAACTCATCGAGAAAAAAGGACCTTGGTTTCCTGAAACCATTCGGTCAGCGAACGACATGAAGCGCCTGCACGCGGTTGACCCCGAAGAGCATTTGGGGTATGTACTCGATGCCCTTCGCTTGACCAAAAGCGCACTCAATGGAAGGGTTCCACTGATCGGATTTGCGGGCGCGCCTTGGACCATCTTTTGCTACATGACCGAAGGAAAGGGAAGCAAGGAATGGTCATTGGCACGCAGAATGCTGTGGGAAGAAACAACTTTGGCACAAAGCTTGCTTGATCAAATAACAGACGCCACCATTGCGTACCTCAAAGCCCAAATTGCTGCGGGTGCCGATGTGCTTCAACTGTTTGACAGTTGGGCCGGTGTTCTAAGCCGCGATCTTTATGTACGATTTGCGTTGCCGTGCATCGAACGCATATGCAACGCCATCGATGAGGTGCCAATAACGGTTTTTGCAAAAGGTGGAAATCACTTTTTGTCTGATTTGGCAAACCTGAAGTGTGCCACGCTTGGCCTTGATTGGACCATTGCCCCTGAAGAGGCGAGGTCAATCGTAGGTATGAGCTACACACTTCAAGGAAACCTCGACCCTTCTGTCTTGTATGCCGACCATAAAACAGTCGCTAATGAGACCTGTAAAATGCTTGCCCGTTTTGGCAACCGCAGGCATATTGCTAACTTGGGCCACGGTGTTTATCCTGACATCGACCCAGACAAAGTGAGAACCTTTATTCAGACCGTTAAAGAATACCAATTCCAATGAACACGATGATCCAACGCTTGACCGTATTGGCCCTGCTCACCGGAGCTACCGCGCTCTACGCGCAAGACGATAACCTCGTTCCCAACAGCGATTTTGAAAACACAGCGACCAAAAGCCTCAAAAACTTCGGGCAGCTTGAAGAAACCACGCAAAACTGGTATGCTGCCACCAAGGCACCGGTTGACATCTTCGCTACAGGCATCAAAGGCGAGAAAGTTTCAATCCCAAACAATGCCTTCGGAACCCAAGAAGCAGCGAGTGGTGAAATTTACGCCGGTTTTCGTGCATACTCGAAAGACCCCAAACTAACCCGTACCTACCTCGGGGTGCAGCTCAATCAGAAACTGGAAAAAGACCAGATGTACTGTGTTGAGTTTAAAATCAGCTTGGCTGAAACTTCAAAGTTTGGGACGAACTTCGTTGGAGCTTACTTCAGCGATCGCAAAGTGATTCAGCCCAACACCGGTGCTATCGTTCGCGATTTGAACGACATTCACATCAAGCACCGTTCAAATAAAGCTATGATTCTTCAGGATGGATGGGAAACCGTGTGCGGTACCTTCATTGCCAAAGGCAATGAAGCCTACATGACCATCGGCGGTTTTGGAGGCGACAAAGATTTGGAGCTTGCAAAAATGGGGCGTCCGAAAGGAATGACCGGAGCTCAAACCTACCAATCGTACTACTACATCGACGATGTTAAGGTGTTTGCGGTCGATGCGAAGTCGCAGTGCTCATGTGACCCTTCAGCAAACCGAGGTCCTGATCTTATTTATGGGCAAACCGTTGTGATGAGCGAAAGCATGAGCGATGCCGATAAGGTTGGTGTTTCTGCCGTGTACTATGCGTATCTCAAAAAGAACATTACCACCGCCGGCGAGAATACACTCGCGACCATCGTTGAGATTCTGAACAACAACCCAAGCTGGAAAATGGAAGTGATTGGTCACTGCGATAACGATGAATTTGGCGAAGCCAAAATAAACCCTCGCCATGCCAACCTTGGTCAGCAACGCGCAGAGCAAATTGTACGTTTCTTGACCGCTCAAGGCATTGATGCATCGCGCCTCATACCGCTGAGCAAAGAAAATACAGACCCTGCCAATGACCGGCCCACCGATTTATCGATGGCTCAGAACCGTAGGGTAGTTTTCCTCATTCGGAAGTAAACAATAAAACCCGCTCCGGCGGGTTTTTCTTTGTACAGCCTGTACTTTTCGGGTTTGATGAAAAACGCTCTAGGAATATCAGCTTTGGTCGCTGCCTTAGCATGTGCAAGTGCACCCCTAATGGGGCAGTCGCTGCTGCGCGATGGCAGTTTTGAAGAACGGGCATATTGTCCTTCAGCCTACAACACCACTGAGCTGCGAACTTTTAGGCATTGGCAGCAGGCCACCAAGGGCACTCCTGATCACTTCGAACAATGCTCAAGCGGAAGCTCAGGAGTGCCTGACAATGTGGCTGGCTCACAGTTGCCGCACGACGGAAGCGGATATTCGGGTGTTATTACCTACACAAGCACCAAGCGCGACTACCGTGAATACCTGCAGGCCAAGCTTGAACGCAAGCTCGCTGGGGGTGAGATGGTGTGCGTTGAGTTGTGGCTTTCGTGTGGCGACTTTTCGCTTTACGTAACCGATGCCTTCGGGGTTCATTTCAGCAAAGAACCACTGAAACATGGCACCTTTGCTCCGCTCAATGTGAAGCCTCAGGTGAAGAACCCGCGTTTGCACCTCATTGACAATGTCACCGACTGGGTGAAAATTTCAGACACATTCATCGCCGAAGGCGGTGAAGAGTACGTTACGCTTGGCAATTTCCTTCCTGATGACCTGATCACTCGCCTCAAGCGAACCACGGTTGAAGGTGCAAAAGAAACAAGCAAATGGCATTACGTTTACATTGACCAAGTTACCGTGAGGCCCGTTAAAGACCGAAGCGAGTGCAGTTGCGTGAATGACAAAATCGCTGCCGAAGTGCATGACCCTCCGCTGCAGCTGAGCGATTACGAAGAATTGGTCTTGAATACTGTATACTTCGCCTTCGACGACAGCACGCTTGATGACAGGGCACGACGTGACCTCGATGAGGTAGCCAGCGTTTTGAGAAGAACGCCGTACACCTTTGTGAAAGTCATGGGCCATACCGACATCATCGGCCGTGACGGATACAACGTCGACTTGAGCGCAAACAGAGCCCGTTCGGTTATGAATTACCTTACTTACATCGGCGTTGATCCCAAACGACTTGAACTTGGCTTTTTCGGGAGCGAAGAACCGGCAGCTGATAACACTACGCCCGAAGGCAGAGCGCAAAATCGGAGGGTTGAATTCAGCGTGCTGCGCCGAAAGTTCGTTATGGAAGGTCGGGATTGACGTGTTTTTGCTTGGGGATGGTGAGCAGAACCACGAACCCCAAGAAGAAGAACACAATCAGCGAGAGCACAGAGTTGCGCATTGACCCCGTTAAGCCTTCGATGTACCCAAATGACACCGTACCGATAACAATACCAACTTTTTCAATCACGTCATAAAAACTAAAGAAGGATGTAGGCTCATCGGTTGGAGGGAGCATTTTTGAATAGGTTGATCGGCTGAGTGATTGGGTTCCACCCATCATAAAGCCAATCCACCCGGCTGCGATGTAGAACTCATTGGGCGTATCGACCACGAAGTAAGCAAACAAGCACACCGCAATCCAACTCAACAATGCCACACCCAACATTTTGATGTTTCCAATAGCCTGCGACCCCCGAGAGAAGAGCCACGCACCGGGCACCGCAATCAGTTGAACCAAGATGATGGCGATGATGAGCTGGCCGGTTTCAAGGCCTGTGACACGCACTAGAGCAGGTGGAAAGCTGGCGTAGCCAATGCCCGTAGGGTCGCTCCAAGTGTGTATTTCTTTCATGCCAAAGAACTGTGCCATGAGCATAATGGTTTGCACGGCCATGCTAAAGATGAAGAAGGCCAGCAAGTAGCGTTTAAGTCCGGTAAGCCCCTTCATTTGAGACCAAACCAAACGAAGTTCGCCGAAGCCTTTTGCCCAAATTCGGCCTGTGAACTCTTTGCGCTTTTTTGAGGCCGGAAGTTTCTTGAAGGTTCGCTGAGCGAACCCTGCCCACCAAAGCGCCACAAGCACGAAGCACCAAGGAGTGAGCGACTCATCGATGACTTGGATCATGGCGAGGTTGATAATCAAGAGGATGACGCTACCGATGTATCCCCAAACATAGCCCTTGGCGCTAACCCGGTCTTGCTCGTCGGGGCTTGCAATTTCGGGCAGGTAGGCATTGTAGAAAACCATGCTTCCCCAATACCCCATGCTGGCGAAGAACAAGGCCAGCATGCTGAGTTCAAGGTGCGAGGGATCGAAAAAGAACAGCGCTGCACATGCCAAGGCTCCGGTGTAGCAGAAAATCTGGAGGAAGAGTTTCTTTCGACCTGTATAGTCGGCGATTCCGGAGAGGATAGGTGCAATGATGATGATGCCCAAGAGCGAGGCCGAGATTACGTAACTGTAAAGTTCAGTGTTCACCAATTCCTGACCGAAGAACCGCACTTTATCAATTCGGTTCTCACCCTCTCCACTGGTGGTTACAGCGTTGTAATAAATAGGGAAGATGGCCGTGGATATGACCAAAGCATACACGCTGTTGGCCCAGTCGTAGAAAGCCCAGGCGTTTTGGACGGATTTTCGATTCGGTTCGCTCATGGCGGCGTGAAGGTAACGTGAAAGGCAACGCCAAACAATATCGGCGCTCCTTAGTTACCTTTGCTGAAATTTTTGTGCCTTGGAACGAGTATTCGACGTAATCATCGTTGGTGGTGGAATTGTAGGAGCCGCAACGTTTTACAAGCTTCAGGAGAGGAAACCCAACTTGCGCATCCTTCTCATTGAAAAAGAAGCACGCCTGGCCGATCACCAAACCGGCAACAACAGCGGAGTAATCCACTCAGGATTGTATTACACTCCCGGGTCGTTGAAGGCGAAGAACTGTGTGAACGGGCGTCGCGAATTGGTGGAGTTCGCCAAAACGTACGGCGTGCGTCACGACGTTTGCGGGAAAGTCGTTGCCGCAACCGATACAGCAGAGTTGCCCCATCTTGAACGCATCTACAACAACGGCATCGCCAATGGCATTGAAGGGCTTCGCAAAGTCACCGCTGAAGAAATCAAGGAGATAGAGCCCTTCTGCCACTCAATCGGTGGCTTGCACGTGGGGTGTACCGGAATCATTGATTTCAGAGGAGCCACCGAGAAAATGGCCGAAGTGGCAAAAGGCATACAAGGCGAGTCAGAAGTGCACACCGGAGAAGAAGCCCTTGGCTTTGAGCGCGAGGGCGACGAATCGGTTGTGCGCACCACCAAGGGTGTATACCGAGCGAAGTACTTGGTGTTTTGTGGCGGCCTCCAAGCCGATCGTTTGGCCAAAAAAGATGGTGTGCAACTCAAAGAGAAGATCGTTGGCTTCAGAGGCGACTACTACGATTTGACCGAGCAGGCCAAGCACAAGGTGCGGCACTTGATTTACCCGGTGCCAAACCCTGATTTCCCCTTCCTCGGCGTGCACTTTACCCGAATGACCGATGGAAGCATTGAATGTGGCCCCAACGCCGTGTTCACCTTCAAGCGCGAAGGCTATGGAAAAACCGACTTTGATTTGAACGACACACTCGACGCATTGAGTTACAGCGGCACGTGGAAGCTGTTCTTGAACAACATTTCATTTGGCATCAACGAATACCGCCGCGCGTTTTCGAAAAAGCTGTTTCTGAAAACACTGCAGCGCTTGGTTCCGTCGTTGACGATGGACGATATCGAGCCGGGAAGGGCAGGGGTGCGCGCATTGCTGCTCCGCACCGATGGAGATACCCGCGATGACTTCCGCATTGAGTACACCGATCACAGCATCCACGTGTTGAATGCACCCTCTCCGGCGGCAACAGCCTCACTTGCGATTGGCGGACAGGTTGCCGACATGCTCACCGAACGATTCAATGTGAATTAAAAAGACGACCTTCGAACCGCGGGCAACGGTGGTTGGTTAAGTACACTGTATCTCATCCGCGAAGCGAAAATGCTGCACCACGAAGTCTACAATAACGTCCCAGGAGCCGATTGGCTGATTTTTATTCACGGGGCCGGCGGAAGCACCGTTACTTGGAAGCGTCAAGTACCCGAGTTGAGCCAACATTACAATTTGCTGTTGGTTGATTTGCCCGGGCACGGCAAAACAGCCGGTAACCGCGTCATTGATTCAAACTACAGTTTTGATTTGATCGGAGAACGCATCTGGGATGTGGTTGACCACTTGCGCCTCGAAACCGTTCATTTGGTTGGCGTTTCGTTGGGTACAATTATCGCTTTAAC
>DAITMF010000053.1:0-19389 GCA_036835325.1 Flavobacteriales bacterium | reverse complement strand
TGGATAACTTCTAGGTACTAAGCCATCCGCTTGCGGTAGGCCACAGCCAACGGGGGAAGCATTTCCGATTCGAAAATGCCTTCCCCCGTTGGGTGTTTATTGACGGCTTCTACCATGGCCGCAGCAACTTCGTGGTCGTACACCATTCGGTACCGGCGCAAAGCGCCCACAAACGCCCATTGCAGTAAGGCAAATGCAGCGATGCTCAGACGCTCGCCAAAACGAAATTCGTCGCGTTTGCCGCCGAGTAGCGACGGACGAACGATGGTAATTCCGGCGTAGCCAAGTGCACGGAGGGCATGCTCCATCTGACCTTTGACTTTGCTGTAAAATATTCGTGCGCTTTCATCAGCGCCTACCGCACTAACCACGGCGAAATGCTGCGCTCCAAGGGCCAGAAAGTGCTCGGCCAAGGCGATAACGTAGTCGTGGTCGACCCGCTTAAACGCCTCTTGCGACCCGGCCTTTTTGATGGTGGTGCCTAAGCAACAGTACACATGGCGCGGTGCAATCTGCGTCGGAAAACTGCGTGCATCATCAAAATCAACCACGTGCTCAATGGTTTTGGGGTGTTTCGAGATGCCTTTCCTCCGTACGATAAGGTGAATACGGGTGTACTCCCCGTCGTTTTCCAAATGGGCCAACAACGCCTTACCCACCAAACCGGTCGCGCCAATAATTACTGCTTCGTTCATGTGTACGAAGGTAGACTTACCCGGTGAAACACGCACCAGAACTGTGAGAATTGGCCCCGTTTGGGCGCTAACGATGCGCGCCGTAAGCCGTGCTTTGCATAGTTTCACCAAACCAAGCAGCCGTTGCTTGGGCCAAACATTAAACCCTCTCGTATGAAACATGCGCTACTCTCACTCAGTTTTTTGTTTCTCGCCTTCGGCGGATGGTCACAAGATTGCAATCCACCAGCCGCATTCACGATGCACGATGCCAACCAGTTCAGGTTCTTCACTTCAGGAGGCGGACAAGTGCTCGGAGGGCCGGATGGCACCCCTGCACTCTTGGCCCGCTTCGATGATGGGCAATACAAATCTCTCATCTATGCCGTAGGGCTTTGGATGGGTGGCATCGACGCCCAAGAGAACATTCACATGGCCGTTGCTTCGTACCCCGTTTCGCAAGACTACTTTCCGGGGCCACTACCACACGATGAAACGCTCAACGCGTTGCCCGATTGCGGCGCATCGTTTGATCAACAGTACGTCGTGCTCCGAGAAATGGCCGAACGACACAGACGCTACGGCTTGTGCTTAAACGACCCCAACTGTGATCTCGCAAACGAATTTCCGATTGGTTACGTAGTGCCTGAAGCCATCAGCAATTACCCCGGTGAAACCGCCACCATGGGAGCGCAAGGCGCACCGTTTTTTGACACCGACGGCGACGGATTTTACTCAGCAGAGGCCGGCGATTTCCCACTCTTCGCTTCTATGCCCGAGGCCGCTGACTGCTGCACATCGCTCAAAGGCGATTTGGCCATCGTTTGGTTCGCCAATGATTTGGGCAACGCACACGGCACAAGTTTCGCCGACCCCATCGGCGTTGAGCTTGAACAAATGCTCTACCTCTACTTCAGCAACAACAACGATGAACCGCTGTACCACCGCGTACGCATGGTGAATCGCCGCGATGAAAACCTGACCAACTTCCGCCTCGGAATGTTCATCGACGGAGACCTCGGCAATTCGAGCGATGACTTGGGCGGCAGTGACCCATCACGCGACATGGTGTTCTTTTACAATGCCGACGACAACGACGAGACCTCGATGTTTGGTCCGGGGTGGGGAGAAACCATTCCCGCTGTTGGCTACTCTTCATTTGGAGTGAGCAGTGCAGCGGCAGCGCCACTCACCTCAGCCATCTTCCAAGACCCTAGCTTTGGTCCATTCACTTTTCCGTCAACCGGCTTGCAATACTACCACTGGATTTCAGGAAAGTACATTTCGGGTGTGGCCGTGACCGGCAATCCTGAACCACAAGCCGTACAATTCCAAGGCTACCCCGACGGAAGTGAAGGCTTGCCGGGTGGAGACGCACGCGTTGCCCTAGGCTTCCCGTCTTTGGTATTCTCGCCCGAAACCGAAATCTGCTACGAAGGCGCCTTCCTCGTAAGTCCAAACACCGGAGGAGTGAGTCCTACCGAAGCCGCCGCCGTACTTGCCGACATTCGCGACCTTGCCCACGACAGATGGAGCAGCTGCTTTGAGTGCGTGCCGCCGGTCGTGCGCATGGTCATCGAACCCATCAACGGTGGTTACAGCTTCCTCAACCTCAGCGAGGCCGATACTTACGAGTGGGATTTCGGCGACGGAACTACTTCCAATGAACGCTTCCCTCAGCACGTCTATACATCATCCGGCAGCTACACCATTACGCTAACCATCTCCAACGAATGTGGTTCGGCAACAGGAATCAACGTTGTTGATGTCGTTACCTCCGTTGACGAAGCATCCGCCGAAGGCGAAAAAATGAACATTTACCCAAATCCGGCAAATGCGGTATTGACGGTTGAACTCGGTCAAGCGCCCGGCGGCGCGCTGCGTTTGGTGATTACCGACATGGCCGGACGAACCGTGCGCGACATAGCCATCACTGCGCAACGCACTGAATTGACCATTGCCGATCTGCCTTCAGGCCTTTACACTGCGGCCTTGCATACGGGCAACACGTTGGTTCACCGCACGCGAATCGCCGTGCAGCACTGATCTTTCTCTCCCACTTTGTGGTGTGGAAACCGTCTTTCGAAGCAATTCGGGGACGGTTTTTTTCGCTTACGCGGATGCGGAGCCCCGGCCGCTGCGCTCAGCACGCGCGAGATCGGAACGGAATTTGGTGATGGTCACCACAAGTCCCATTACCCCCAAGGGTGCAAAGAGCGCAAAGTACTCGCCGGCATTGACGTGGGCCACCATGGCGCCCGCCATCAGTACCACGATGCCGGCCAAGGCCCAAGCGCGCAACTTCGGGATGAAAATTCCGATGGCCGCCGCCACTTCAGCCAGGCCAACGGGCACAATCAGCCACCGCGGAAACCGCCATTGGTGAAACGCTCGAATGATTTCGTCGCCCACCATGAGCTTGCCCGAGCCTGCGGCAATCATCCACAGGGCCAGCACAACGGTGAGCAGTAAAGTGAGCTTGCGCTTAAGTGAAGTTGTCATCGTGAAGGGTTTGGCGACAAGGTACATCTTTCGCAACAACCCTCGAATTTGTGCGATTCACATGCTTTGTGATTTTCTTCACACGAGCTTCCAATTTGAGAATTGTACTTTTGCGTCCAATCTACGCAATGCAATGAAAGGCATTTTAAGGGCCCTCGCCGGGCTCGTAATCATCGGTGCGGGTTTGTTTGCCGCCCGAACCCTGATCGGAATGAAAGAACAACGTCCTGTGGTGAGTCCGCCACGGGCGACAAAACTGGTCAAAACACTCCCTGTCACGCTTTCCAACGAACCCCCTTTGACCTACATCAAAGGCCGTGTGTTGGCGGTGAACAAAATTGAAATCTTTGCCGAAGTTAATGGCGTTGTACTGAACTCAGCCAAGGTTTTTCGCGAAGGTGTGCGTTTTGAGCGCGGTGAAACCATGCTTCGCATGGATGACACAGAACCCAAAATGGCCCTGTTGGCGCAGCGCAGCGCATTCTTGCAACTGCTCACAAGCGCGCTGCCCGATTTGAAAATCGACTACCCCGATGCCTACCCCAAATGGCGCGCATACACCGCCGACTTTGATGTGGCACAAACCCTCTCCGAACTGCCTGAGTTCAGCTCTGACCAAGAGAAATTCTTCTTGTCAAACAGAGGTATCCTCAACCAATTCTACTCGATCCGATCGGCTGAAGAACGGCTTTCGAAATACACCTTGCAAGCGCCCTTTGCCGGTGAGGTGACCCTTAGCAGCATCAATCAGGGAGCATTGGTGCGGGCCGGACAAAAAATCGGCGAGCTCGTAAGCTCAGGCGGATTTGAAGTTGAATCGGCCATCTCACGCGAAGCCTTGGCTTTTGTGGCTGTAGGTGATTCGGTGCAGTTTACCACCGATGCAGGCGCTACAGTCACCGGATCCGTCGCTCGGGTGCTGAAAACGATTGACCCGTCAACGCAAACCGCCAAAGTGTTCGTCCGTGTTGACGATGCCGCCCTGCGTGATGGCGTGTACCTTAGTGGCACCATTTACAGCAAGCCCCTACCCGAAGTAATGCGCATTGCCCGCGAGCTCTTGGTTGGCGAATCGGTGTACACCGTTGTGGCCGACAGTGTACTTACCCTAACGCCCGTGCAAATTGCCGCGCTCTCTGAGCGCGATGCCTTGATTACCGGGGTGCGCGAAGGCACGCTCCTGCTCGCCGAGCCGCTCTCTAACGCCTTCGATGGCATGGTTGTTAAGCTTGACCGCGAATGAAATCACTGCTGCAGTACTTCGTTAGGTATCCGCTCATTGGCGACCTGCTGATGATTGCGATTTTGTTCGCAGGCTACGCAGGTTTGAACAACATCAAATCGAACTTCTTCCCCGAGCGGCCTACCAAAACCATTGCCATACAGGTGGTGTACCCCGGCGCTTCGCCTGAAGAAATTGAAGAAGGCATCGTCATCAAAATCGAAGACAACCTCAAAGGGGTCGCCGGTCTCGACCAAGTCAAATCGGTGTGCTCAGAGAACGCCGCGAGCATCACCGTGACGGTGCTCGACGAAACCGAAACAGACGAGATTCTTCAAGACGTCAAAAACGCCGTTGACCGCATTTCGTCGTTCCCCGTGGGCATGGAGCCGCCGGTCATCTACAAGCAAGAGCAAATCAACTTCGCCATCTCGTTTGCCGTTTCAGGTGACCAAGACCTCGTCAACCTCAAGCGCATTGCCCGCAACATTGAGAACGACCTGCGCTCCATGGAAGGCATCTCGCAGGTGCAACTCAGCGGCTTCCCCGATGAAGAAATAGAGGTCGCCGTGCGCGAAGAACGCATGCTCGAGCTCAACTTGACCATCGCCGAGATTGCAGCCGCCATCCGCGCAGCGAACCTTGAAGTCACCGGAGGCAAAATTAAAACCGACCGTGAAGAACTGCTCATTCGCGGGCGGTTTCGCGAGTACCGGGCCGATGAACTTCGCGACATCGTTGTGCGCGCCCAGCCCGATGGCCGCGTGCTGCGCTTGGCCGATGTGGCCACCCTCTCTGACCGCTGGAGCGACGACGACCCCAGCCGCTCATGGTACAACGGCAAGGCCGCGACTGTGGTCACCGTAAACACCCTGATCGAAGAAGACATTCTCAGCATCACCGAGCGCGTGCGCGCTTACATCGACGACTGGAATGCCAAGAACAGCGATGTCAACCTCTTCATCATCCGCGATGGCTCGGTAACCCTCCTCCAGCGAATCGACTTGCTTGTGAGCAACGGCGTCGTTGGCTTCTTGCTCGTGGTGGTGGTGCTGGCGCTCTTTCTGAACGTGCGCCTGGCGTTTTGGGTGGCCTTGTCCATTCCGATTTCGTTTGCAGGCATGTTCTTCATCGCCCAGTTCACCGGCGTTACCATCAATGTGGTGTCGCTCTTCGCGATGATTTTGGTGGTGGGTATCTTGGTCGATGATGGCATCGTCATCGCCGAGAACATCTACCAACACTACGAGAAAGGTGCAACGCGCCTTCAAGCCACCATCAACGGAACCCTCGAAGTACTACCGGCTGTGGTATCGGCCATTCTCACCACCGTTGTGGCCTTCTCGCTCTTCTTTTTCATCGAAGGTACCCTTGGTGAAATCTTCTCTGAACTCGCTGTGGTGGTGAGCATCACCCTCATCATTTCACTGGTTGAAGGTGCGCTGATTCTGCCCGGTCACGTAGGCCACAGCAAAGCGCTTTTACGCGATGCCAAACCCACACTGGTCGAACGTACCATGAAATCGGTCATGCAGTGGTTGATCAATCGCTTTTATGCGCCGGTTCTTGCATGGACGATGCGCAACAGTTGGCTCACCTTCAGCATGATTGTGGCGCTCTTCCTCGTTACAGTACCCGGCTTAATCGGAGGCGGCTTCGTGAAAACCACCTTCTTCCCATTTATCGAAGGCGATAACATTACCGCAGGCGTGCGCATGGCCTCCGGAACACGCGAATACATCACAAAAGAAGCGCTCGACCGCATCGAAATCGCCGCCCGTGAGGTCAACGAAGAACTGAAAGCCCAACGCGATGACGGCCTCGACGTGGTCATCGCCGTTGAAAAGAAACTCGGTCCGACCGCGCACGACGGCACCGTCAACATCCAGTTGCTCGACGGTGAAACGCGCAATTTCAGGGTGCTCGACATCACCTCGATGATTCGTTCACGCGTTGGTCAAATCTACGGGGTTGAGAACCTGTCGTTCGCGACCTTCAGTCCGTTCGGACGGCCCGTCTCCGTCTCCCTGCTCGGAAACGATCTCACTGAGCTCAATGCGGCTGCCAATGAGCTAAAACAGGCGTTGTTGCAGCGTGAAGACCTCAAAGACGTCATCGACAACAACCAAAAAGGCCTCAAAGAAGTGAGCTTGACCCTCAAGCCCAAGGCGCGCTATTTGGGCTTAACCGAGCAAGAAGTATTGGCGCAATTGCGTGGGGCCTACTTCGGCAGCGAGGTGCAGCGCCTGCAACGCGGCATCGACGAAGTGCGCGTGTGGGTGCGCTACGATGATCAAGACCGCCGATCGGTTGAGCAGCTCGGACAAACCCGCATCCGCACAGCGACAGGCCTCGAAGTGCCCCTCGATGAAGTGGCCACCTACACCGTTGAGCGTGGCGTGGTTTCGATCAACCGTTTGTACGGGAAACGCGAAGTGCAGGTAAGCGCTGACCTCGCCCGTGCCGATGTCTCTGCCACCGACGCCAACGCCGAAATCAGAGGAGAACTCATCCCATCCATCCTCGCAAAATACCCCAGCGTTAGCGTCAGCTACGAGGGCCAAAACCGCGAGCAGGTCAAGTCACAGCAAAGCATTCAAAAGGTGCTTCCGTTCATTTTGCTGGTCATGTTTTTGATCGTTGTTGTGACCTTCCGTTCGCCGCTGCAAGCCGCCGCTGTGTTTATGCTGATTCCGTTCGGTATGATCGGGGTGAGCATCGGCCACTGGGTTCTTGGCGCGCAAATTAGTTTGTTCTCCATCCTCGGTATTATTGCATTGGTGGGCATTTTGATCAACGACGCGCTGGTTTTCGTAACGGCGTTCAACAGCAATTTGCGCGAAGGCATGGATTTCCATGAAGCCCTGTTCAGCGCCGGCGTGAGCCGTTTCAGGCCGATTTTGTTAACCTCGTTCACAACGATCGTGGGCCTCGCTCCGCTTATGCTCAACAAGAGTTTCCAAGCGCAATTCCTCATCCCGATGGCGATTTCGGTAGCCTTCGGCTTGCTGTTCATAACGCTTATCATTCTTGTGCTCCTGCCCATTTTGCTGCTCTGGATCAACCCATTGCACGGCGCATGGGTGTGGATTAAAACAGGCAACTATCCCGAAGCCAACTTGCGTGAGCCGGCCATTCGCGAATTGATTGCACACAAAAGCTTTGAAGATGCTGAAGATTAAGTTGACGGCGCTTGTTTTTCTCGCCTTCGGCGGATGTGTGGCCTCGTGGGCGCAAGAAACACTGTCGCTCGAGAACGCAGTCGCCCGCGCATTGCAGAACAACTTTGATATCCGCATCGCGGAGGCCTCGGTTGAAATCGCAGCGAACAACAATTCGTGGGGACAAACATCGGCCTTGCCGAGCATTGCCCTCTCGGCCGGATTCAATGCCACCATCAACGACCAGTCACAAAACCCCACGGCCTTCATCCAAGAAAAACTTGAAGTCCAGGCCCTGAACTACAGCGCCAACCTCAATTGGGTGCTCTTCGACGGGTTGGGGATGTTCATCCAAAAGCGCCAACTCGAGCTGCTCGAAAGCCAAAGTGAAGGCAATGCATCGCTCATTATCGAGAACACCGTTCAGGCGCTCACCTTGGCCTATTACGACGTGCTCATGCAGCGTGAACGGCTCAATGTGCTTACCGAAGTCATCGCGCTTTCGCGCGACCGATTGAACTATGTCAATGACAAACGTGAATTGGGTGCGGGCTCAACCTTTGAGGTGCTGCAGTTTGAGAACAATGTGGTGACCGACAGCAGCAACTACCTTATTCAGGAACTCGCCTACCGCAATGCTACGCGCAATTTGAATCTGCTGATGGGCATTGATCCTGAAACCGAGTTTGCCCTCACCACACCATTGCAAGCGCCTACGGTGGCCTACAGCTACGCCACCATTTGGGATGAGGTGAAAAACAACAACACGGCCTTGCGCAACCAGTTTGTGAACTCACTTCTGGCGCAGCAAGACTACAAGCTGGCACAGTCGGCCATGTTTCCGGTCGTGAGCTTCAGTGCCGGTATCACTGAGAATGCCAACCAGTTTCGTGTGCGTTCACTTGATCTTGCCGCTGAAGGGGCCACACTGAACTACTTCGGCAACTTCGCACTCAACTTCAACCTCTTCAATGGCGGACGAACCCGCCGTGCGATGCAAAATGCGCGCATCCGTGAAGAAGTGGCCCAGCTGCAGCAAAACGAGCTCGAGCTGCAAGTGCAAAGCGACCTTCGCAACGCGCTGGATTTCTACACCGCGCAACTGGCCATTTACCAACTTACCGATGGCAATGTCGGTCGTCAACGTCTCGCTTTAGACATTGCCGCCGATCGCTTCGCGAACGGCCTCATCACCTCCTTCGACTACCGTCAGCAGCAGGTGGCGTTTCTCAACGCTGAAATGGCGCGCATTCAAGCGCTGCAGAACCTGCTCAACACCCACACACAGTTGGTGCGTTTGCGCGGTGGCTTGGTTTCAGGTCGCTGAGGAAATAGAAAGTCCCGAAGCGTTCGCTCCGGGACCCCTCTAAGCAACTGTATGAAACCTCAGGGTCAAGATGCCCTGTTAAACACAAATTTTAAGCCACCGTGGAAGCGCAGACCGGCCAAATCGTTTTGATCAAGTGCACGGTAGCTTACTTCGCTGGTGAATCGGTAGCCTGCGCCGAGATTGAAACGCAAGTTCTTCAGTAGGTTGACCTCCATCAATGCGGCAGGTTCAATCACCAAGAAGTTTGCTTCCGAAACATCCATGTCGCCTGGCTCATTGTCGAGTTGAACCTCACCGTACCCAACGAACACCGGAAAGCTCACGTGAACGAGTTTGTTGGCTGCCACTGTGTATTCAACAAAGCCTCCGGCAGTCCAGAAATCGTAGTACGTGTTTGGCAGTACTTCACCCTTTGGAATGAAGTTTTGGTTGACAGATTGCTGGTAAAAACCGCCTACTGTGAACTGGTTATTGATCACCGCTCCAACGCGGGCTCCCAAGAAGTGCGCGTCACTTCCTCCAATCTGAGAGAAACCATACCAGCCCTCAGCCATCACTCCAATTTCATTGACTTTTAGACCGTTGAATAGCGTTTCAGGACTGTTGCTGTCTTGAGCAAAAGCGGTGGTGCCACTGAGGGCGATGGCCGCAACAACAAAGAGCTTTTTCATGGTTTGTTTTCTTTATGCCTTTTCAGGCGGGTGATTTGGTAGCTTCTGAGTTTACTGCAACTGCAAGGTGAGTGCGTTGAGCAGTTCGGCCTCGTCGTCTTCGAACACAAGTGTGGTTTCGGTTGATGAAATGAAGTACCAATCGTCGCTCAAATCGTCGAAGTCAGGGTTGCTGAAGTTCATTTCGAGTTCAGTGCGGTTGTCGTCGAAGAACACTGAGAACGTGCCTGTGGTGTTCAGCGAGCTGTCAGATGCATGGGTAGCCGTTACCGTACCGTCGGAAGCAAAGGTGAGAGTGAAGTTGGCGAACTCAGCGGTTTCGTCTTCGGCGTCGTCGACCAGCAGGGCTACAATCCACGCGCCATTGAGAAGGGCGTTGGTCACGGCTTCGGTTTGGTCGCCGGTGTTGTTGCCGCCGCCTTGGTCACCGCCGCCGCCTTGGTCACCACCCCCACCGTTTCCGCCACCATTTCCATTGCTAATTTGCTGCAAGGTCAATGCGCTTGGTGGTGTGTCGCTGTTGTCTTCCCAAACAAGTTGGGTGGTGGTTCCCGATACGAAGTACCAATCGTCGGTGAGGTCGTCAAGCGGCCCGGGCACCGGGAAGGTCATCGTAAGCTCGGTTTGACCATCGTCAAAGAACACGGTGTAGCTGCCGGTAATGGTTTCTACCGGCTCAGAGGTAGAGTTGGCGGTTACGCTGCCGTCATCATTGAAGGTGAAGTGGAAATTGGCCACATCAGCGGTTTCATTTTCGCCTTCGTCAATGAGCAGCACCACCTCCCACGTGCCGTCAAGCAGGGCGCTGTTGATTTCTTGCGCCTGAGCCGGACTGCTTTCGTTGGTAATGGGGTCATTCTGTGCCAATGGCTGTGCGTTTTGTGGCAACAGCTCATCGGTCGTTTCTGTACATGCCGAAAACAGCGTTACAGCAGTTAACATTGCAATAGAACGGGAAATACTGAACATCATATCACAACGATTTCAAGGTTATTGATACAAAGGTAATACGGGTTAATTCACCTTGGTTTTTGCTCAAAAAGTATGCAAATACACGGCAAATTGATAGGAATACTATCATTTCTATATAAAGCCTTATTGATTCTAAATAGCAAGCAATACTATCTTAAATAGGAATCCAAGCTAAATCGCTCATCTTTAACTCCGATTAACACGGTACAGCCAAAAAAAAGACCCCAAAGCGGGGTCTCATACTTGAGTGTCGGTTGTGTTAAAGCCGTTCGAGCTTCAAACGGTCTTCGTCGTTGTCGTCGTCATCGTCGTCAAATTCCATCAAAGTGGCGTTGCCGTCGATGTAGTACCAATCGTCGTTCAAATCTTCAAGCTGACCGGGGTTGGGCAGCACAATAAACAGTTCGGTGCGGTTGTCGTCGAGCGATACATTCCACGTGCCGGTCACATTGAGCGAGGCATCGGAGTTGTGGGTGGCCAGCAGCACGCCTTCATCTGCGAACTCGAGAAGGTAGTCATCAACATTAGAGGTTTCGTCAACCCCATCATCAATGAGCAAGACAATGCGCCAAACTTCACCCGTTAAGGCATCTTGAACCTGTTCAACCTGTTTGTCGCCGGGTTTGTCGGTGATTTTGTTGCAGGCTGCCAAGGCGAACACGGCGAAAGCAACCAAAGCGATTCTTAAAGAGGCATTCATAGCGGCGAGTGTTTCATTCAAAACAACGCCGGCTGCACCCTCTTCATTGTGCCGGTGATGTGTAGAAGTGTTTTTTTTCATCATAGCTCCATAGGCACTTCCATCACCAAGAATTCGCTGCGGCTGGCAGCGGTGATGTCAATGCTCGTTCGGTTCCAAAGTCCGTAACCATCGCGGGCTTCGAGGAGCTGTCCATCCACTTCCAAACGTCCGTTGATGGCAAAAACATACACTCCATTCTTGGGGTCGTTCAAGCGGTAATTTTGGCGCTGCGCCGCATCGAAATCAGCGAGGCTGAACCACGCGTTTTGGTGTATCCACACACCGGCGTCATCCGCCGAAGGCGAAAGTATTTGCTGAAAACGGTTCTTGCGATCGTCTTTGTTCAAGGTGATTTGATCGTAGCGCGGAGTCACGTTCTTGCGGTTTGGGAAGAGCCAGATTTGCAAGAATTTCACGGTTTGGTCGGGATTTTGATTGTATTCGCTGTGCTCAACCCCCGTGCCGGCGCTCATTGCCTGGATGTCGCCGTCGCGAATCACGGCAATGTTGCCCATGCTGTCGCGGTGTTCAAGCGCACCTTCAAGCGGTATTGAGATGATTTCCATGTTGTTGTGCGGGTGTGTGCCGAAGCCTCGTCCGCCTGCAACCACATCGTCGTTCAGCACGCGCAGCACGCCAAAGTGCATACGTTCAGGGTTGTAGTAATTGGCAAAGCTGAAGGTATGTCGGCTCTGAAGCCAGCCGTGGTTGGCGTTTCCGCGGCTCTCGGCGGTATGCAAAACGGTGTTTTCCATAATGGGTGTTTTGGGGTTGGGAAGGTGGTTGAAACCGACCGGCTCAAGCGGCACCAATTCGTCGATGCCGTTTTCAGCGAGGTGGGCGGCCGCAGCCGAGCTCACCAAAACGCCGGTTCCGAGCAGACTTTTGCGCAAAAATTCACTTCGGTTCATCTTCGTTGCTTTTCGTATGTAAAACTACAACGGCCCAGTTTGTTCATGCCTTGAACTACAACAAGTTCGGTGACGGTTTCGCCTTCGGCGGATGGTCACCCGAAAACCGATGCCAAACGACCTTCATTACCTAACTTTGCCGCAAGCCAATTTTACATGCAACAGTACCACGACCTCCTTCGCTACCTGCTCGATAACGGGGTGAAGAAAGAAGACCGCACCGGAACAGGAACACTCTCCAGCTTCGGTTACCAAATGCGCTTCAACCTTGCCGATGGATTTCCCGTGCTCACGACCAAAAAACTGCACCTCAAATCCATCATCCACGAACTGCTGTGGTTTCTTAAGGGCGATACCAACATTGCCTACCTGAAAGAGAACGGCGTACGCATTTGGGATGAGTGGGCCGATGATAATGGCAACCTCGGGCCCGTTTACGGCTACCAATGGCGCAGTTGGCCAAATCCCGATGGTACCCACACCGATCAGATTTCCAAACTCATCCACTCGCTCAAGCACAGCCCCGATTCACGCCGCCACATTGTGAGTGCATGGAACCCGTCGTTCATTGATGACATGGCCTTGCCGCCATGCCACTGCCTGTTTCAGTTTTACGTCGCTGATGGAAAGTTGAGTTGTCAACTCTACCAGCGCAGCGCCGATACCTTCTTGGGCGTACCGTTTAACATTGCATCGTACGCGCTGCTGACCCTCATGCTGGCTCAAGTGTGCGGCTACCAACCGGGCGAATTTGTGCACACCTTCGGCGATGTGCACCTCTACCTCAACCACATCGAACAGGCCAAGCTTCAGCTGACGCGCAATTTTCGTCAGCTTCCTGAGATGAAAATCAATCCGAACGTGACCGATCTGTTCGCGTTTACTTTCGACGACTTTGAACTGGTGAATTACGATCCGCATCCCCACATCAAAGCCGAAGTATCTGTATAATATGATTGTCGCCAGCATTGCAGCGGTGGCCGAGAACGGCGCCATCGGAAAAGAGAACGACCTGATTTGGGACCTTCCGATCGACATGAAGTTTTTCATGGATACCACCCGTGGGCACCACGTCATCACCGGTCGAAAGAACTACGAGAGTATTCCGCACAAATTTCGTCCGCTCAAGAACCGGGTCAATATCGTGGTGACCCGCGATGAAGCGTATGAAGCGCCCGGGGCTGTTGTGCTGACCAGCATCCGCGAAGCGATTGAACTTGCTCGCGCAGCAGGAGAGGAGGAGTGCTTTGTGATCGGCGGCGGCGAAATTTACGCGCTTGCTTTGCGCGAAGACTTGCTTGACCGCATGTACATCACCCATGTGCACGCCCGGTTCGATGCCGATACGTGGTATCCTGAATTCGACCGAGACGTTTGGCAGACGACCGTGCTGTCAGAGCATGCCATTGATGAGAAGCATGCATTTGCATTTACCATTGTGCGCTATGACCGCAAGAAGGCATAACTCCTACCTTTGACGGAATGACTTGGATCGACTACCTCGTTGATGGCCTCGCCCACATTACCGATTTGGGGGGCTATGACCACATGATTTACCTGATTGCCCTTGTGGCGATTTACGATTACCGTGAAATCAAGCAAATCATTTGGCTTGTCACTGCATTTACAGTGGGCCACTCATTGACCTTGGTACTGGCCGGGCTCGACCTTATTCACCCAAACCGTGGCCTGATTGAATTCTTGATTCCGGTGACCATTTTGATTACAGCGTTGAGCAACCTGCGGCACGCTCAGCGGGTAAAGGAGCCTGTTCCGCACCACGGGTGGCGCTACTTGCTTGCTGTAGCTTTTGGCTTGATTCATGGCATGGGGTTCTCGTCGTACTTCCGAATGATTGTTGACCGCGATGAGTCAATCGTGCAGCCGCTGCTCTTTTTCAACCTCGGGGTTGAGCTGGGCCAAGTGGGCATTGTACTGGTGTTTATGCTTATTTCGTTCATGATTCAGAGTTTATTCAAGACCCGCCAGCGCGACTGGATCATTTTTTTCAGCGGCTTTCCTGCCGGTTTGGCCCTCATGCTGTGCATTGAAACTTGGCCGTTTTGACCGCTTGTGGCCAGTGCTTTTCCGTACCTTTACGCTATGAAGGTCCTCAAAGAGGTGTTCATTTTTCCAATTCGCATCTACCAAGCGGTGATTTCGCCTTTTTTGGGGCAAAATTGCCGTCACGAGCCCACCTGTTCGAACTACACCATTGAGGCCATACGTGAGTGGGGGCCGTTGAAAGGTGTATGGCTGGGTGCGGTGCGTATTTCAAAATGCCATCCTTGGGGCACCATGGGTTACGACCCGGTACCACAGAAGAAGAACCAAAAAACAGATACAACGCCATGAAAAACATCCTCCTTTTTGTACTCGCAGCTTCGATGATGGCTGCCTGCAACTCATCCGCCGAAGGCGAGAAAAAAGAAAGTGCGCCCAAGAGCGAGCAAATTCAGAAGGCTGAAGCACTGCACGAAGAGGCCCTTGCACTGTACAACGAAACGAAGAAAATCGCTGTTGACGCCCGCGCGAAATGGGATGCTGAGATGGCCGATTTTTCTGAAGACGTGACCCCGGAGCGAATGGAGAAAATTGAAACGTACGGGCTGAATCTCAAGCAAGTACTCATTGAACTCGATACTTGGGAGGCCAATTTGACCGAGATTCCCGGACATGCCCACGACCACGGCCATGACCACGGTCACGACCATGCACACGATCACGATCACGAGAAAGAACGCATTCTAGACGGTTTGACCGATGAGCAACACGTTGAAATTCAGCAAGAACAGTTGAATTACATCACCAAGATTCGCACTCTCCTCGATCGCACATTGGCAGAGAACAACTGATGCTAACTCGTCCTCGCAGAAACCGCCGCACTGCGCCTATCCGCGACATGGTGCGCGAAACGCACTTGGGTGTTGAACACCTCATTGCTCCGCTGTTCGTTGTCGACGGTAAACAACTGCGCATTCCTGTTAAATCACTGCCCGGAATTGACCGAGTGAGTGAAGATGAAGCACTGCGCGAGATTGAACAACTGCTCGAACTCGGCGTGCGCAGTTTTGTGCTTTTTCCGGCCGTTGACGACACGTTCAAAGACAAGGAGGCCAGCTACAGCCACTCCAAGAAAAACTTCTACTTGCGCATTATTCGGGCCATCAAAAAGCGCTTCCCCGAAGCCAGTTTGATGAGCGATGTAGCGATGGACCCTTACAGCAGCGACGGCCACGACGGATTTGTAAAGAACGGCGTGATTTTGAACGACGAAACCCTGCCGATTTTGTGCGACATGGCCGTGGCGCAAGCTGAGGCTGGCATCGACATCATAGGGCCGTCAGATATGATGGATGGGCGTGTTGAAGCCATCCGCGATGCCCTCGACCAAGAAGGGTTTGACCAAGTGGCCATTATGGCGTATACAGCGAAGTACGCCAGCGCGTTTTATGGACCTTTCCGTGATGCCCTTGACAGCGCGCCAAAGTCGGGCGACAAGAAGACCTACCAAATGGATCCCGCCAACAAGCGCGAGGCCATGCGTGAGGCCGCGCTCGATGCCGAAGAAGGGGCTGACTACCTCATGGTGAAGCCGGCCTTGTGCTACCTCGACGTCATTCACCTGCTTAAAGAGAACTTCGACCTGCCAATTACGGCCTACAATGTGAGCGGTGAATACGCCATGCTCAAGGCGGCTGCCCAGAACGGCTGGCTCGATCACGACCGCGCCATGGTTGAAATGCTGCTCAGTATTCGCCGTGCCGGTGCCGATGGCATATTGACGTACTTCGCCAAAGATTTCGCACAGCTCGTGCGCAATGGAGCGTTATGAACCGAAGAAAGCTACATTTGAAAACCCTGCTTCACCTGTGTGTGACGGGTTTTTTTCTTTTTTGGGGATGGATGGATGAGGCGCTGCGTGCGCAAGTACCGCCGAACATCGTTCTAGAAGCGTGGTCGGGCCAAGGGTACCAGCCCTGTGAACCGTCGATTGCCATCCATCCGGATGATCCGTCGCTAATCGTTGCTGGAGCCATCCTTGACAAAGTGTACACCTCGTCTGACAGCGGTCGCACTTGGAAGATTGATCGTTTGTCGTCTCCATTGGGCGTGTTTGGTGATCCGTGCGTAATCGCATCCCCGAAGGGAGATTTCCATTATTTCCACCTGTCTGACCCGGGCGGTAAAGGATGGGCCGGCAAAGACTTGCTCGATCAGATTGTTGTGCAAAGTTCGTTTGACAATGGCGCAAGCTGGAGCGAGGGGAGAGGCATTGGCAAGAATCCTCCCAAAGACCAAGACAAAGAATGGGCCTGCACCAATGCCAAGGGCAACCGCATATTTGTGACTTGGACGGAATTTGACGCCTACGACAGTAAAGCACCGCATGACAGCACCTACATTCGCTTTTCACGCGGCAACCGCAGGGCGACCCGTTGGTCAAAGGCTGTGCGAATCAACGACCGCGCCGGAAACTGCCTTGACAACAGCGGTACTGCCGAAGGTGCCGTGCCATGCTCCGGTGGAAAGAACACCGTATATGTGGCATGGGCGTTGAACGACACCATCTGGTTTGACCGCAGCACCAATGGCGGAAAAACATGGCTCAAGAACGACAGTGCGGCAGCGTTCATCTCAGGTGGGTGGAACCAAACCATTCCGGGCATCAACCGTGCGAATGGCATGCCGGTTACAGCGTGTGACCAATCAGGTGGGAAACACAACGGACGCATTTACATCAATTTCACTGATCAGCGGAACGGACGTGACGATACCGACGTGTGGGTGGTTTATTCAGACGACCAAGGCGATACTTGGAGCCCGCCCATTCGCGTGAACGATGATGGCCCGGGGAAACACCAGTTTTTTACTTGGTTAACCGTTGACCAAAGCACGGGCTATGTGTATGCTGTGTTCTACGATCGGCGTAACCACGAAGGCGAACTCACTGATGTCGTGTTGGCTGAAAGCCGCGACGGTGGTCAAACTTGGACGAACACCATCATTAGCGAAACGCCCTTTGAGCCAACTGCCCGCGTGTTCTTTGGTGATTACAACAACATTGCAGCTGTAAACGGCGTGGTTCGGCCTATTTGGACCCGTTGCGACAACGGGCGATTAAGCGTGGTTACGGCATTGGTGAACGTGCAGCAGTAATCAACTGCGGATGCGCTGTGCCGTTTGGGCCAATTCTTCGGTGCTTGGCCGCAGTTTTTCGCGCTCAAAGTTGATGTCGCTCACGTGATTGAGGGGCACGAGGTGCATGTGGGCATGGGGTACTTCCAACCCGATAACTGCAATTCCGATGCGCTTGCACGGCACTGCCGCTTTGATTTTGGCGGCAACATCGCGCGCGAACAAAGTAATCTCCGCGAGGTAGCTGTCGTCAAGGTCAAAGATGTAATCAACTTCGATTTTTGGGATGACAAGTGTGTGACCTTCTGCGAGAGGGGAAATGTCGAGAAAGGCCAAGAATTTATCGTTCTCGGCGATTTTGTGGCAGGGAATTTCTCCGTTGATGATTTTGGTGAAGAGGGTAGCCATCTCAGCGTGAGATTTCGACGATTTCGAATTTCACCAAACCGGCGGGCACTTGCACTTCGGCAATTTCTCCAACGGTTTTTCCGAGCAATCCTTTGCCAATGGGTGAGTCAACCGAGATTTTCTTTTCAGCAAGGTTGGCTTCGTTTTCAGCAACGAGCGTGTACTCCATGGTGGCTCCGTTGTTGATGTTTTTGATTTTCACCTTGCTAAGGATGAACACCCGTGAGTTATCGATTTGAGAGTCATCAATCAAGCGTGCATTGGCTAGCAGGCCTTCCATTTTGGCAATCTTGGCTTCGAGGAGGCCTTGTGCTTCTTTGGCGGCGTCGTATTCAGCGTTCTCTGATAGGTCGCCTTTGTCGCGTGCTTCGGCAATTTGCTGGGAGATGGATGGGCGCTCCACCGTTTTCATGTGGTGAAGTTCATCTTTGAGCTTTTGAAGCCCTTCTTCGGTATAGTAAGATACGTTAGACATGGTGTGCGGTATGTGATACGTACAGACGTAAAAAAGAGAAAACCCTTGCGGGCTTTCTCTTTTACAAAGATATGGAAAAAGTAGAAATTACAGATTGATGTGCAAACCGATCGAGTGGATACCACCGAATGGCATGGTTGTGCGGTAGGCGTAATCAAGACCGATTACTGAACCGTTTGCACCTGCGGGCAATTGGAGGGTAAGACCGGCCGCTGGGCCTGACATGGTTGTCATGCGCATTTCGTCGTCGGTAAGGGCATCTTCCCAGAGGAATCCGCCGCGAAGAATAACGCGCTCTGTCCAAGCGAACTCGGCACTCACCCCGAATTGGTCGCGGGTGAACGAGTTTGACGTGAATTGGCCGTTACCGGTAAGGCGAATTTCATCGCTGTTCAAGATGTCGTAAGCAACACCAATATTCACAAGAGCAGGAAGCTCATAGCGTTCAGAGCGTGTGTTCACGGTAAGGCTGAATGCGCCGTTGTCAGGGGTTGCGGTCAAGGTTAAACCATCGCCCGCGAAACGCATAGGAGCACCAACGTTGCGAAGCGAGATGCCGAAACGCAGGCGGTCGTTATCACCGGTGACGTAGCGAACACCGGCGTCAAATGAAACACCTTGTGCACGAGCGTTGGCGATTGACTCAGCAATCACGCGTACGGTAATACCTGCGTAGATACGGTCAGAGAACGCCTTGGCGTACGACACACCGATGTTCGACATCGAAGGACGGAAGTTACCAATACCTCCTTCAGGCAAGTCAACTGTGGTGATTGGAATATCACCGAATGACATGGCCATG
Organism: Flavobacteriales bacterium; assembly: GCA_036835325.1. Taxonomy (GTDB): domain Bacteria; phylum Bacteroidota; class Bacteroidia; order Flavobacteriales_D; family Sanyastnellaceae; genus CAMCHP01. Next base: position 380 of record DAITMF010000053.1, on the reverse strand, counting down.
ACGGAGATTCCAATAACCCCACCATTGCCCATTTTTTGTCCAAGGGCAAAGCTGTTGATTTGGATGCCTGAACCCACCAAGTATTGGGTATTGGTGAAGGCGATGTCGGTTTTGTTGACAAAGGCCAATCCAGCAATGTTAAGGAAGGTCGACTCTACACCGCGTATTGACGCCATGTTGGAGTTGGCCAAGCCTGAGCTTTGTGCCCATGGGTTAATGAGCAGTTGGCTGGCTCCAGCCGAACCGGCACGGTCAGGGTTCCCTGCGAATACCATTGCGGGCATTGCGAGTGCTGCGAGGAGTCCTGATGTGCGCTTGATATGCTTAAAAATCTTCATGATCGTTCGTTCTAAAGGTCATCAGAAATTAGAAGTTGTCAA
>DAITMF010000052.1:0-20604 GCA_036835325.1 Flavobacteriales bacterium | reverse complement strand
AAGTGCTGATTGACAATCCACAGCCGAATGCTGATTTGTGGGTCGTGTCATACACCGCCAATGGGGTATTTCGCTGGGCTGAGAGGCTTGGCGGTGATGGTGTTGATTCGGGTACCGCTCTGGTGGTCAATGGCAATAGCTTGGTGTTGTGTGGCGTGTTCGGACAGTCGATGGACATCGACCCGGGGCCGGGTACTTTTGAGGTCAGCACCGGTGGACAAAGTGGGCAGCTGACTTTCGTTGCATCCTACACCAAAGACAGTTTCGAGTTCGAATGGGGTTTTCAGATTGGAGGGGCGGTTGTGTCATTTGATTTGATCCATGCCATATCGCGCGACGACTCCGGCAATTTGTACATCACCGGAGCTTTTCGCCTAACGAAAGATTTTGATCCGTCGCCTGATTCGGAGTTTCTTTTGGTTTCCGACGGATCGAACGACGATGTTTTCGTGGCTTCGTATACCTCCGGAGGCGCCTTCCGTTGGGCACGCCGAGCAGGCGATGGCGGAGCCGATTTTGGGCGTGGCATTTCGGTAATGGATGGTACCGTCTACGTCACGGGTGAGTTTCGGTTCACTTCGGTGTTCGAGGGTGACCTCAACACTGAAACATTGGTGTCATCAGGCAATCAGGATGCGTTTGTTGCCTTGTATTCTAGCGGTACAGGTGAACTCACCGATGTATTTAAAATTGGTTCTACCGGCAATGACAGTGGTCAAGGAATTGAGCGATTCGGCGATCAGTTGCTGGTGACCGGCAATTATGCTGCCACCGCCAATTTCAACCCGAATGGCGAGGCAGCAGAATTTACAGCTACCAGTTTGAACGGCTTCCTCGCTTCATACAACGTCAATGACTTAACCCTGAATTGGATGAGCGACATCCAGTCGGCGGGTACTTCATACGTGACCGATGTGGTTGAATCAAACGGCATCCTTCGTGCCGTTGGTCGTTTCACGAATACTACAGATTTTGACCCATCAGTAGGCGAGGCCATTGTTGTTCCGGTGCGCAACAACGACAGCGACTTCTTTTTGGTCGATTACAGCACTTCCACAGGAGCCTATCAAGCAGTGTTTTCGGGTGAAGACCAGCCAGGTGGAAATGTTGACGTGACTGCGGTTACAGCGTTGCCATCCGGCGGAGCCGTTGCATCAGGGAATTTTACCGGACGTTTATTTTTTGAGGATGGAAATGCGATTGACGTCATCGGCAACGGTGGCTACCTCACTCGCTTCGGTGAAACCGGGGGCGCTCAAGCCACGGCGCGATTGCAGGCAACGACCTCGGCTTTCATGACCGGCGTTGAGGCGGATGCCAACGGCAATGTATATGCCATCGGCTACTTTACCGGTAATGCATCGTTCTTTCACGCCGGCGGAGAGCTCTCCTTAGCGGCGAATGCCAACCAAAGCCGCATGGTGGTGTTCAAATTAAATGCCGACTTGGAACTTTTATGGCACCGCGAGTTTGAGGGCACACAGCTCCAGATTGCGACACACCTCGCGGTGAATGAAGACCGCATCGTTTTCACCGGGAATTTTAGAGGCAACCTTTCCATTTCGGATGGTGTAGTTCTGGAATCTGCGGGAAATGCCGATGGCTTCGTTGCGTCATTTTCTCATGAGGGCGATTATCAATGGGCTTTCCGCTTTGGGTCGACATCGAATCTCGATGGTGGGCAAAGGGTAGGTTTCGATAGCGATGGAAATGTATTGCTGGTTGCACGGATTGTTTTTACCGTGAACATGGATCCCTCCGGTAATGCTGATCCTTTGGTTGGTTCAGGCGAGAATACCATTGTTGTGGCGGCCTACTCGCCAGCCGGAGACTACCTTTGGGCCAATTTGCAATCGGGGGCCATTACCGCAAGTGCAATTGCTGCTGTTGATGCAAATCGATTCGTTCTCTACGCCAGCTTCTCAAATTCGGCCAACCTTGGGAGCTTGTCTGTGAACGAGACCCTCGTTTCGCAGGGTAGCACAGACCTATTTATCGCGCTGTACGACAACGGTGGTGACCTTGACACAGCTTACGTCGTCGCTGCCGGGCCCGGTACCGATGTGGCGGGCGATTTGATTGTCAACGGCAATGAGTTCTTGTTTACAGGATGGATTCGCAATGAGACTGCTCTTTTTGACAATGGCAATCCGATTCTTGAGTCAACGGTGCCGTTCAACAATGGTTTTTACGCAAGAACAACACTTACAGGCGCTTGGGTTGAGGGCTTCTTAATGTCAAACGAAACCAATGGAATCGAGCCCAAGGGAATAAGCCTTGCTGCAAACGAAGTTTACATTGCCGGTACGTTTGGAACCAGTTTTGGTGACCAGTTCTCCTTTACCGGCTCCGACGCGTTTATTGGTCGATTGGGCGAGTCGTCGACGCCGGAATGTGCAGGCGATTTTGACAACGACGGCATCGTTGCAGCGTCAGACCTGCTCATTTTGCTCGCTGAATTCGGATGTGCTTCGTCATGCGCAGCCGATCTTAGTGGCGATGACCAAACGAATGTATCTGACGTGCTTCTGTTTTTGAGTCTCTTCGGCACAACATGCAACTGATCGTTTATTCTTTGCGGAACATATCGTTCAAACTGGGCAGCTCGAGCTGTTCAATAAACGGTGCATACGCCGTTTCAAAAAATGCATCGATGTCGCGTTTGATGCCGCCAACAGCCTCTGTAGCACGTTCAATTGCGCGTTCAACGTTTGCCCCTGGAATTCGTCCGGGTGAGCTGAGGTACCAATACGGAGCGCTCACAATGTCGTCGAGGCGTTCGGTTACGTGATCGTAGCCCTCGAAGTCTTCGGCCAACATGAAGCGTTCTTCGATGGTACCGATGCGTTTTAACAGACTGTCAAGCTTTGGCTGCACGGCGTTGACGGTGGCTGTGTCTTCGTTGGTTTTGAGGTAGTCAAGCTGTGATTTGATGAGCCCGAGTTGTTCGCGGGCCTCGCACAAGCGTGCGAATTGCGAGCCTGCTGCTTCGTTGGCTGCGTCGGCAGCTTTCCACGCTTGGCGCTGTGCGTTAAAATCGAGCTCGGATGCTTTGCTGCGTGGGTCGGCTTCCACTTCAATGGTAGTTAATGTCGACATGCCTTTGTAGCTGAGGTGAAGGGTGTAGGTTCCGGGGCTGGCGTAAGCGCCTCCACCGGGAAGTTCGTCGGCCTTTGGTTTTTTGCGCCGGATGCCGAATACGCCGTCTTCCCTTAGGTCCCATCTGGTGCGTGCAATGCCTTTTGAAGGCGCGAACTTAAAGGTTCTGATGGTGTCGCCTTGTGCATTGGTCACTTTGCACAGGATGCGCGCCTTGTTGTCATCATCGTTCACGCTGTCGGGCGCGAGGAAGTAGCTGAACGCTCCACCGCTTATTTTGTTGGGAGCGCTCCAATGGTGGTCGGCATGAAAGCGTTCACCGACGTTGCGCCGCCAGTAGTTGTGGTAGGCGGTGGGCGCTGGAAAAGCTTCAAAGGAGCTTGGTTTTTGCCCGTTGACAAAAGCGCGAAGCGGACGAATGTCATCCAAAATGTACGCTCCGCGGCCGAAGGTGCCTATGATGAGGTCGTGCTCGGTAGGGTGGATTTTCAGGTCCATCGTTGACACCGATGGGTAGCCATGGGTCCATTTTTGCCAATTCTTGCCTTTGTTGAGCGAGAAGTAGAGGCCGTTTTCCGTCCCCAAGAAGATCAATTCAGGGGCCACAGGGTCTTGCACAACCGAAAGGCAATAGCTTTCGACTTCGTCGGATGCGGTGAGATTGGTCCATTTCGCACCGAAGTCGGTGGTATGAAAGAGGTAGGGTTTGCGGTTGTTTCGGCGGTAGTCGTTGATGACCACAAATGCTTCACCGGCAGCGTGTGGGGAGGGCACGATTTGGGGTATCCAGCATCCTTCCGGAAGGTCTTTCGCTTTGGGATATACGCTCTTCCACGTTTTGCCACCGTCGCGGGTGACGTGCAACTTGCCGTCATCTGAACCCGCCCAGATGACTTTCTTGTCGTGAGGGTCAGGTGCGATGCAGAGCAGGGTAGTGTGGTTTTCGGCGTTCGTGGCATCAATGGTAAGTCCGCCTGACTTTGCTTGCTGTTGTTTATCGGGGTCGTTCGTGGTGAGGTCGGGTGAAATCACCTGCCATGACTGTCCGTTGTCTGAGCTGTAGTGCACAAACTGGCTTCCGAAGTACACGCCGTCGGGGTTGTGCGGGTCGAGGGCAATGGCGGCATTCCAGTTGAATCGCAAGGCGGTGGTATCGGGTGATTGCGGCCGCACGAAGTGGCTTTGGCCGGTTTCGAGGTGAATGCGGGCTACATTTCCACCTTGCGACATCGCATAGGCGTAGCCGCGGTTATCGGGTGCGACATCAAATCCATCCCCAAAATAAAGCTCTCTCCAATCGTCGTTGCGAATGCCTTCGGAGTGCCAAACATAGGCCGGCCCTACCCAAGAGCCGTTGTCTTGCATGCCTCCGTATACGTTGTACGGCGTTTCAAGGTCGTAATCGATGTGGTAGAATTGACCCACGGGCAGGTTCGAAATGAACTCCCACGTTTTGCCGCCATCGCGGCTGATGTTCAATCCTCCATCGTTTCCGTTGACCATGAATTCAGGGTTTTTCGGATGGATGTAAAAGGCGTGGTGGTCAGGGTGGGCACCAGAATACGGCAAGATGACCTCGAAGTTTTTGCCTCCGTCAATGCTTTTGCTTACCAGTGAATACAGGTTGAACAGGGTGTTTTCATTGGATGGATGAGCGTAGATTTCGGCGTAATAGAACGGACGGTTTCCGATGTTTCGGGTGCTCACCAAATCGAAGTTTTTGCCTCCGTCTGTGCTTTTGTAGAGGCCTGTTTTTTTGGCTTCGACCAGCGCATAAACAACGTCGGGATTGGCGGCCGAGATGGCAATTCCCATGCGACCAAGCGGAGCTCTTGGCAGGCCATCGTCGTGGGTGCGCTGTTGCCAGTTTTCACCGCCGTCGTACGACACATAAAAGCCGGAGCCCTCGCCCCCTGATTGGAAGGTCCAAGGTTTGCGGTGGTGTTCGTAGAGTGCGGCGTAGAGTTTTTCAGGGTTACGCGGGTCGGCTACGAGTTCGGCGCATCCGCTCAGATCGTTGGAGTAAAGCACTTTGCGCCATGTTTTTCCACCGTCGGAGGTTTTGAAGACGCCACGTTCAGGGTGTGCGCCCCAGGCCGAGCCCATGGCAGCCACCCACACGGTGTTGGGGTCGTTGCGGTGTACGACAATGCGGTGAATGTTGCGCGTTTCGGTGAGTCCCATGGGATGCCAGGTTTTTCCACGATCAGCCGATCGGTAGATTCCGGCGCCTGAGTTGTGCGAGTTGCGTGGGTTTCCTTCACCTGTTCCCGCCCAAATGACATCGGGGTTGCTTGGGTCAATGCAAAGCGCTCCGATGGATTGTTCGGGCACTTCGTCGAACACGGCTTGCCAGGTCATCCCTCCTGAATTTGACTTCCACAATCCTCCGGAGGCAGTGCCCACATAAATCACCTTCGGGTCATCGGTTTCAACAGCGATGGCGGTAACCCTGCCACTCATGGTTCCCGGGCCGATGTGCCTCATGTGCATATTGGCGAATACACTTGAATCGGGTGACTGGGCGGTCATCCATCCAACCAAAAAAGAAAGAAGAAAAGTCAAACCGTATTTCATGCCCGTAAGATACATGAAACCGAGGTTTACGCATCAGAAGTCGAGGGCCAGCGATACGTGGAAGACGCGGGGCATTACGATACCGTCATCAACGCCCCAGGCCCAGTCAGCGCGCACGAAGTAGCCGAGAATGCGTGAGCGCAGGCCGAAGCCGTAGCCCCAAACGATGGGCTCGCGGTTGTTGTCGATGATGGCCGTGACCGGACCTTGCGTGAAGGTGATTCGGTTGAAGGCGTTTTCTTCGACATAGGGTGACGGGCCCGTCCAGGCAGAGCCCACATCCGAGAACGCGACCACTTGGAAATTTTCAACGAAGTCAGATTTGATGGGCTTTTGGAGCAGGTATTTGAAGATGGGCCAGCGCACTTCGGCATTGAGCACAGCGAAGCTGTTGCCGTTGCGCGAATTCACCCAGAAGCCACGCATGGGGCTCGCCAAGGTTTGGAAGAAATAGTTTTGCTCTTCGGAGATGGGCATGTCTTCATCGATGCGTTGGAAGATCCAATTGTCGACCCCTCCGAGGTAGTGCACGAGGCGACGGGCACCAAAGCTTGTGCTGGCGGCCAATCGTACGGCAAAGATCATTTCGCGGTGAATGCGTTCGTAGTGGCGAATGTCGAGGCCGGCAACGCCGAAGTCGCTTTGGCGCTGCGTTGCATCAACGTAGTACTCGCCCCAGAATTTGTAACGGGTTCCGAGACGCAGGTTGAGAGCAACGGGGTAGGTATTGTCAAAAACATATTCGGCCCGGGTGCCGATGTTGTGCAAGAATTCGTTGGGTCGGCGCAAGTTACGGTCGTCGGTGCTGAGGAAAACCTTGCGGTCTTGTCGGTAAATGAAGCTCCAGCGAAGGCTGAGAAGTTCATGGAAGGGGTAACTGAGGCGGTATTCTGCAGTGTGGGTGTGCAATTGCACGATGGCCGCATTGCCAATGACTTGGCGGTTGCCTTGCCGCATGAACTGGAAGCGTTTGTCGGTTCGGCCAGACAAATCTTCAAACATGACGCCGTAATCGTTGTTCGAGAGGTTGCCTGAAAGGCGGAAGCCACCAACGATTTTGTAGTCTTCGAACAGATCGCTTGCGCCAAGTTTCATAAGTCCCGAGATGCCCGGAAACATGGTTGTTGGCCCTGAAAATTGCTGGTAGAACTGTTGCGCGAAGGTGTTGTCGACTTGGGTTAAGATGTAGTCGGTGGCGAAGTTCAGGCGGTAATTTCTGGGTTTTCCGATCAGGATGGTTTTCGCTTTGGCGGTATCGGTGGGGGTTTCTGAGGCTTTGGCTGTTGGCGCAATGTTGACTGATTCTTTCTCGTAGGTCATGGATGAGGCATCGTCTTCGAAGCGGTAATTTCTGAAGTCGAATTGTGGGTCGCCATTGGTGGGTTCAATCACTGAAATGACATCGGGCGAGTTGGTAAGCGAAGCTGCGCTGTCACTGCCTTTGCCATTGTTGCGCTCTGTGCTGACTACATCTTCACTTCGGCGGCCGAAGTAGGGCACGGTTTTGCCTTTTTCGACAAAGCTCACGAGCCATTCGCCGGTTTCGGGAATGAATTGGTAGTCGACAGGAGGGGTGCTCCAATCAGAGAGTGCATCGGTTACGGTAAAAAAACGGTAATGGATGGTGGTGTCGATGCGCGAAATGGCGCTATCGATCGATGCGATGTAGCGGTTTCGGCGTCCGTTGCTTTCACCGAGAAAGGTGTATTGGTTTCCGGTGTATGCAAAGGGTTTAAGTTCGTTCACATCGGGTGTTTGCGTAATGCGCTCGAGTTTTCGGCTGTTTAGGTGAAAGAGGTAGATGTCGAGCGTGCGGTCAAAAGGTTCATTCGGCGCATTCATGCGCAAGGTGTCATCGGGACGGTTCGAAGCGAAGATGACGGTTTTCCCATCGGGCAAGAAGCTCGGGTGTAGGTCATCGTAAATGTCGAAAGTGAGCTGTTCTTGGTTGTTGCCTATGCTTTGGTAGAGGTAGAGATCGGTTCGGCCTTCGCGTACACCTGAGAAAATGATGCGGCGGCCGTCGTTGGCATAGGCCATTGAAACCACTTTATCAATGCGGAAGAGTTCTTTGACCACGTGCTTGTTGTCGTCGATGCTGTAGTTGGCGATGAAGGGCCTGCCTTTGTCTTCGAACACGTAGGTCAATATGCGTGAGGTGGGGTGCCAAGCCAGAATGGGGTAGGTGGTATCAGTGATGCGGTCAAGACGGTGATCGCGTTTGAGAATGCGTTTGCGTTTGCCGGTGGTGGTGTTGTACAACCAAATTTTGTACTGCCCCAGTTCGTTGGTGACCCAGGCGATGTATTCACCGTTCGGACTGAGTTCAAATTCGCTGTAGGCGTATTTTTTGCGCCATTTTACGGGTAGTTGCCCGAGGCGGCGTTTCCATTTTTTCTGGAGGAATTCGCTCTGTTCTTCGCGGCTGAGTGCTTCGAATTCGGATTGTTTGTCGCTGTCAGCTTCAGGGTATTGGGGGATGAGGGCCGGGTTGTTCCGTTTGCGCTCATCTTGCCGAAACTGCGACGTGTAGTACTCAATGCATTCGTTGGTGAGTGTGCTGAGGTCAGCGCCCAGAACGAACAAGAACCCGCTATCAATGCTGCGTGAGATGCGGGTCATGTATAAGATGTTCGGTATCACATTGGCGCCGTACACATCGGAGATGTACTTCCAAAGGGCGTAGCCTGCGTAGCGCGAGTCATCGCCGCTCAGGCGGTTGAATTTGTGCATTCGTCCGCTGACCATGCCGTCGCGGATGTGCGCTGCGATCTCGGCGTTCCACGGAACGGCAGCGTACAGGTGGAGGCCGTCTTCGTACCAATCGGGGAGCGCGAGCAGTGCGGCGTTTTTGATGAGTTCGCGCCAATCGCCGCCGTACATCTGCTGGTTGAAAATTACCTGCGCAAGCCCCTCGCGGAGCTGCGCCTCGAGCGCAGCGTAATCGTCTTGGAAGTACACGAAGAGTTTTGAACCCACAATGCGCGTGGTGCCCCCGATGTTGTAGGCGTCATCGTTGGCAATGCCTATGTTGCTTTGCCTAAATTCGCTCTGCTTGTTGTACACAATGATTTGCACGCGCTCTTCAAGGGCAAAGTCGAAAAACACTTCCAATTCAAGAAGGTTTTTTTGGGCCGATTGAGCAACGTAGGCTGCAAAGTCTTTGCCGCCTTGGTAATAGTACACCTCGAAATTTTCAGTGGGGTAGTAAAGCCAATCAAAACTGCGAAACTGCACCCTGTTTTGACCAAATTCTTGCTGAGAGCCCGTGTAAAATTGTGCATTGGCTGCGCCTCCCGCCATCAACAGCAGGAAGAACTTCAAAACGTAAAGTTGGCTAAGCCGTTGCGTCATCACTGAACCTACGAAAATAACGAAATCACACGGCCCCCTCATGTTGGAGAGGGGCTTATCTTTGCAAAAAATCATTAATAATACACTTTGACCGATGCTATCCCTAACAGCCCTCACCTTTAATCCGTTCGCTGAGAACACCTATTTGGTTTGGGATGAAGCCACTGGAGAGGCTGCCATCATAGATCCGGGAATGATGACCGGCAGTGAAGAAGCTGTGGTTCAAGACTTTATCGTGTCAAACGATTTAAAGCTCACTCGACTGCTCCTCACCCATGGCCATATTGATCATGTGCTGGGGTGCGATTTTGTGCGCAAGGCGTACGGTTTATTGCCTTGCGGCCACACCTTGCTGCCTGTGACGATGGCTGAATCTGAACGTGCTGCGCAAGTGTACGGTATCCCTTACACGCCTTCACCTCAACCTGCAACTTGGCTCAAGGAGGGTGACTCGGTCACGATTGGCGATTCGGTACTGGAGGTTCGTGAGGCACCCGGCCACGCGCGCTGCCATATCGTGTTCATTGATCACGACGGAAAACAAGTCATTGGAGGTGATGTGCTCTTTAAAGGTTCGGTTGGACGGATGGATTTACCCGGCGGCAATGGCGAGCTCTTGTTCGAAAGCATCAAGTCAAAGCTTTACAGCTTGCCTGATGACTACGTGGTACACAGCGGCCACGGTGAGCCGACCACCATAGGATGGGAAGCCCGAAACAATCCGTTCGTGCGCCGTTGATTACGCTTTTTCGAGGGTAAATGAGAAGGTGGTGCCAACGCCGAGCGTACTGCGCACGTTGATCGTTTGGTCGTGCACGTCAATGATGTGCTTCACAATTGAGAGTCCGAGCCCTGAGCCACCCACGTGGCGCGCACGTGATTTGTCAACCCGGTAAAAGCGTTCGAAAATGCGCGAAAGGTGATCTTCAGCGATGCCGATGCCGTTGTCGGCAACCTCCACCAAGAAGGTGTCTTCCATGTCGTAGAATCGCACCCGTGTTTCGCCATTTTCGTTGCCATAATTGATGGAGTTGGCGAGGAGGTTGAACATGACCTGTTCAATTTTCGGACGGTCACCCTTGACAAAAATGGGCTTCTCCTTGGGGTTTTTCAGGCGCAAAGAGATATTTGCCTTCCGGGCGCGGTTATCAAGCGATTCGATGACGTCTGTGGTAAGTTCTACGATGTCAAACCGGGTTACGTTGAGCTTGTACATACCGCCCTCGATGCGGTTGATGGTGTCAAGGTCTTCGAGAAGGGCGGTGATTCGGTCAACGTTTTTTGCCGCCTTCATGAGGAATTTCCGGTTGTTTTCTTGGTCTTCGAGGGCACCTTCAAGCAAGGTAAGTATATACCCTTGAATGTTGAAGATGGGCGTTTTCAGCTCGTGGGCTAGGTTGCCGATAAAGTCGCGTCTGAAGTTGTCTTGCTCTTTCAAAACCGAGATTTCTGTAATGCGGTCTTCAGCCCAATTCATTACCTCGGTGTTGACTTTTGAGATCACATCTTCGTCCATTCGCACCTCACGGGCTCTACCGGTTGACCCTTTAAGGCGGTGAATGGTTTTGTAAATGATCTTAACCTTTTGGTAGATGAATTTTTCAATGGCCCACTCGGTGATGATGTACGAGGTGACCAAGGCTGCAAGGCCTGCGGTGAGTACCACCCAAATGCTAAAGCGTTCGGTGGCGAATAAACTGATGGCCGCCGTAAGCACGGTTACCGTGCCCGCAACAACGACCGAAATCCTTACCGCGACTTCCCGCGGAGTTTGGTAGGCCATTAATCACTGAATTTGTAGCCGACGCCCTTCACGGTTTTGAAGTGCGAGTCGCCCAATTTTTCACGCAATTTACGGATGTGTACGTCAATTGTGCGGTCGCCTACGATGACATCGTTGCCCCAAACCCCTGAAAGGATTTGCTCGCGCGTAAAAACTCGCCCCGGCTGCGACATGAGAAGTGACAAAAGCTCAAATTCTTTTTTCGGAAGCGTAAGTTCTTCGCCGTTTTTCAGCACTACGTAGCGCTCTTTGTCGACTGAAATGCCCTTGGTCTTCTTTTTACGGCTCACCTCTTCGGTGGCCGTTTTGCGTCGAAGAAGCGCCTTAACACGCGATACCAATACCCGTGGCTTGATGGGCTTGGTGATGTAATCATCGGCTCCGGCGTCGAAGCCTGCGATTTGCGAGTAATCTTCGCCCCGCGCAGTGAGAAATGCGATGAGTGTATGCTTCAGTTCTGGTTGCTCTTTGATTTGGATGCAGGTCTCCATGCCATCCATCTCAGGCATCATAACGTCAAGCAAAATCAGGTCAGGCACGAAGCGCTTGGCTTCGCGCAGGCCTTCGCGACCATTGGCAGCAGTGGTCACCTCGAAGCCTTCTTTTTCGAGGTTGTACTTGATGAGGTCAAGGATGTCTTGCTCGTCATCGACCAAAAGAATCTTCGCGTTCTCCATGCAGAGGTAAGTTTATACGGGGCAAATGTACCCTGCCGAAGTTAATTGAATGTTAATGCTTTCTTACGCTAACTGCCTAGAAACTATCGAACGCAAGCAGGTTAAACACGCCTTTCAAGGTCAGAAATGAGTGCTTTGACCTGTGACAGCAGTGGTTCACCGTGTTTAAAGACCCTTTCAGCCCTCCAAAGCAGGTCGCAATCAACCAAGGCATCGGAAAAGGGAAGTGCGATGAGGCTGCTAACGAATAATACTCCAAGCAGTACGGCTGCGATGGCAGCGGGCAATAGGCTGAACGAAACGGCAATCAGCATCGCCCAAGTTAACAATACGGCCAACATGCCAAACAGCAGTCTGAACGTGCTGTTGAAGTGTGGATCAACCACCGCTCTGCGGGTGGCCCAAAGCGCCAATTGCCATCCCGGGGCGTTCAAGAGAAATCCGGGCAATGCCGGCAAACCAAGCACAATGGCTTTCACAAGCGGTGGCTTGCGGTTTAACGCGAACTGCACAGCAGCTTTCAATGGAAGCTTGCGCTCCACAAGTTGCTCTGAACATGTTTTGGCGCGTTCGAGCACGCCTGAATCGTCGTGTACCATTTTTTCGCGAAGCGCACTCAGTTTTCGGTGCACCTCGGGCCAGTCGGCATACCCTTCGTGCTCAAGAAGGTAAACTTCTGCCATCCGCATATAGGGATACACGCGGTCGGGACCAAGGTGTAAAATGGTCGCTTCCATTTTTTCACGCACGCGGTGCATAACGGCGCGGTAGCGTTCCATCGTGTCACCATCCTTTCCAAACAAAAGATCATCAACCTGAAAAGGCTCGCCGAAATTGACCACCACACTGCTGCGTGCGCGGTCGTAGTCGTCGTAATCAACCCCCATCACCATCACCTTTACCTGCCGCAATTTTGGGTCGCGCTCGCCCATCATCTCAAGAAGCTGGGCAAGGCCTTTTTTGAGCGGACGGAGCACCTTTCGGTTGCCGTGGTTGCCTTCGGGGAAGATGCCTACCGCCGCGCCGCGCTGCATGCGCCCAATCACGGCACGAAAGGAGCGCTCATTGCGATCTTTCTTGCCGTCTTCATGGTCGTGCACGCGGTACACCGGAAGCATGTTCAAGGCGAGCACAAAGTACCTGAACACCTTGTTGCGAAACACGTCAGCACGGGTGAGGAAATGCAATTGACGGGGCGCTGTAAGGCAGCACAGCAAGGGGTCAATCAAGGCGTTTTGGTGGTTCGAAACAATGAGCACAGGTTCGCCGCTCTTCGGAAACCGCTCGCGGCCGAAAAGCGCCCAACGTCTGTAAAACAGGCGGGCAAAGGCGTACACCAACGGAAACATCAGCGCATACAACCACGAAAACGTTCGGTAGCTGAACTTCATTAGCTGCGCAACTCGGCCCTGTGATCAGTGACAATGGCGTTCAAAATGCGCTCCATGGCACCATCGATTTTTGTATCGGTCAATGTTGCTTGGTCATCGCGCAAAATGAACGACAAGGCATAACTTTTACGGTTTTCAGGCAGGTTTTTGCCTTCGTACACGTCAAACAGGCCCACTTCACGCAAAAGCTTGCGCTCTGCATTGCGTGCCGAGGCCTCCAACTGAGCAAAGGTCACACTGCGGTCAACCAACAGCGACAGGTCGCGCCGAACAGCCGGAAACTTCGGCAGCGGTTCGTACACCACGCTGTTCTTGGCAGCGAGTTTTACCAATGCACTCCAATCGATTTCAGCGTAGCACACCGATTGACGAATGTCGGCATCGTCTAACACCCGCTGGCTGAGAAGTCCGGCGCGAACAATTTCTTTTTGTCCTTTGCGGTACACAATGGCGTCAGTGAAGAAGGCGTGGCTCAATGCTTCTTGAACAAGGTTTTTGTTTGCGCCCAACGCCTCCAAAACAGCACGGATACCCGCACGAAGTTCAGCGAAACCACTGCGCGCACTGCTGTTGTTCCAATTTTCGGGCAGTTGGCGACCGGTGACCCACAGGGCCACTACCGGACGTTCAACCGTGCCGTTTTCGGTGCGGTGGTAGGTGTAACCGAACTCAAACAAACGCTGATCGGCGTTTTTGAAGTTGATGTTGCGCGACACCGTTTCGAGGCCTTGGAAAAGCAAACTTTGGCGCAGTTGACCGAGGTCAGAGCTCAACGGATTCAGCAATTTCACCGCACTTGGCGCTGACAACTCAGCAAGGTCATAGCGGTCGCTGTACGCCAGTCGCGTGAGTGAATTGTTCATGATTTCATTGAAACCGCGAGCAACCAGCACATCGGCGGTGCGGCGGTGAAGCGACTCGGTATCGGGTTGGGGCCTGCCTGAAACGCTGGCGTGCACGCGAGAAGGTATCTCCACGTTGTCGTAGCCGTAAATGCGCAGCACTTCTTCAACCACGTCAGCTTCGCGGGTAACATCGCGGCGGTAAAGCGGGGCGAGCAGGTCAAAGCCGGCATCGGTTTTTGAAACAATCTCAAAGTCTAAATCGATCAAAATCTTCTCAACGCGCTCAACCGGTAGCACCTTTCCGATGAGTTTGTTCATGCGGTCGAGGTTCAGTTTTATCGCTGCGCGGATGTGCACTGTGGGGTAGAGGTCGGTAATGCCACTGGCCAAGCGGGCGCCTGACAGTTCGATCATGAGCAAGGCAGCGCGTTTAAGTGCCACGAGGGTCATGTCGGCATCAACGCCGCGCTCAAAGCGGTACGAGGCGTCGGTGTTGAGTTGGTGACGGCGGGCGGTTCGGCGCACAAAAACGGGGTCAAACACCGCGCTTTCAATGAATACCGAAGTTGTTGATTCGCTGATTCCGCTGGTTTTTCCGCCGAAGACACCCGCAATGCACATGGGTTTTGTTGCGTCGCAAATCACCAGGTCGTCGCTCTGCAAGGCGCGCTGTTGGTCGTCAAGGGTGGTGAAGGCTTCATTGGTATGGGCGCAGCGAACCACCACTTTATCGCCGCCAATCTGGTCGGCGTCAAAGGCATGCAATGGATGTCCGAGTTCGTGCATCACATAATTGGTGACGTCAACGAGGTTGTTAATGGGCGTTAATCCAATCGCTTTCAACCGGTTTTGCAGCCACGCCGGTGAAGCCTGTACCGTTGCGCCGGTGAGTACTACGCCCGCGTAGCGATGGCAGGCCTCCGGATTGGCGATTTCAATGTCGATTTTTTTGGATGGATGGATGGATGCTGCGAGTTCATCAAACTTCGCAAGTTTCGGCTGATTCACGCCCGGAAGCGTCGATGCTGTGCCAACGCCAAAGTGCTGCATGGCCGCACGCAGGTCGCGTGCCACACCATAGTGCGACATGGCATCGGTGCGGTTGGGCGTTAAGCCGATTTCGATGGCCGAATCGGAAGTAACACCCAAAAGATCGCGCACTGCCGCGCCGGGCACCGCGTCAGGGTCAAGCACCATTATGCCGGCGTGCCCCTTGCCCAAACCGATTTCGTCTTCAGCGCACAACATGCCTTCAGAAACCTCTCCACGGATTTTGCCTTTGCGGATGGTGAAGGGCTCACCCTCCAGCGGATGCAAGGTCGCACCTTCGGTGGCTACAACGACTTTTTGTCCGGTCGCGACGTTTGGCGCGCCGCACACAATTTGAAGCGTAGCACCATTGCCTACGTCAACACGGGTGAGTCGAAGTCGGTCAGCATCAGGGTGCTTCCAAACATCGACGACATGGCCCACCACGAGGCCCGACAAACCGCCGGTGATGCTCTCATAGGGCTCAATGCCTTCAACTTCGAGGCCTGATTGCGTAAGTATGGCCGCCGTTTCTTCGGGAGCAGGCGCGGCGGGGAACAATTCCTTTAGCCAGTTGTATGAAATCCGCATGTTGGGCTGCGTTTTTTAGAAGCCGCGAAGTTACCAAAAATCAACGGGGTGTTGCCATTCTTGCGGTATCGAGTAACTTCCCGAAATTTACAGCGCTATGGATCACTTGATGGGATATGCCGATGCGCTCCGCGAGGGCGCCGGTCGCTTGCTGTTTGACTCGGCAGCCGAAGGGTTGTTGGTGGTAAATGGAGAGGGCAACATCCTCTTGGCCAACCGCCAATTGGAGTTCATGTTTGGTTACGACGAAGGCGAACTCATCGGCAGAGCCATTGAAGTGCTTATTCCCATGGATGTGCGAGGCACACACTCGGCGCACCGTGAAGCGTACAACACCCAGCCACGCAAGCGCTCAATGGGCAAGGGCATCGACTTGCGCGCGGTGCGCAAGAACGGCAGCGAATTCCCGGTTGAGGTGAGTTTGAACCACTTTCGCCAAGGCGATTTGCTGATGGTAATGGCGCTTGTTACCGACATCACCGACCGAAAGCTTACTGAAGAAAAACTTCAGCAAATGAACCAGTCGCTCGAACGCATGGTCGAAGAGCGCACGCGTGCTCTGGAAGAAAGCCAGTACCTCTACCGCACCATTGCGCGAAACTTCCCCAACGGTACCATCAACGTATTCGACCGAAACCTTCGTTATGTGTTTGCTGAAGGACAAGAGCTTTTTCGCTACCGGCTCACCAGCGAAAGCTTGATGGGCACCAGCTACCTTGACCGCCTTCCCGCCGATGTGCGCGCCGAAATCGAGCCGCAATTGCGAAAGGTGTTTGACGGAGAAGACCTCAGTTTCGAGGTTGAAACCCGGTCAGAAAACTACTTGCTCAACGCGGTCGGTCTTCCCGATGCCGACGGAAACGTACACCAGATTTTGGTGGTCGAGCAAAACATTACCAGCCAAAAACAGGTTCAGGAGACCATCCGCGAAGCGCTTGAAAAAGAACGCCAACTCAATGAGCTGAAATCGCGCTTCGTCAGCATGGCGTCGCACGAATTCAGAACACCGCTCAGCACGATTCTCACTTCAGTAAGCCTGCTGAAACGCTACAATGAAGAGCCTGAGCCCGGAAAGCGGCTCAAACACCTCAACCGGATTCATACATCAGTGCAAAACCTGACGTCTATTTTGAACGATTTCTTGTCGCTCGACAAGCTTGAGGAAGGACGCATTCAACCCCGCTTCGAACCGTTTGACGTAACCCGCGTGCTGCACGATGTTGTTGAAGAGATGGAAAGTTTGGCCAAAGCCGGACAAAAAATGCTGCTGAATTGCACAGCCAACTGCACCCTCAACGCAGACGAGCACATGATGCGCAACGTGCTCATTAACCTGCTTTCGAACGCCATCAAATATTCGCCTGAAAATGCTGAAATCAGCATTCAGTGCGAAGACGCGGGCGGCCAACTGTACATTTCCATCGCCGATCAAGGCATAGGCATCCCTGAAACGGAGCAAGAACTGCTCTTCACCCGCTTTTTTAGGGCAACAAATGCCACCAATATACAAGGCACCGGCTTGGGCCTCCACATTGTAAAACGCTACGTAGACTTGCTTGGCGGACAGATTGAATTCCGCAGTGTTTCAGGCCAAGGAACTACCTTTGAACTGCACTTTCCCATCCACCAATGAAAAAAATACTCCTGATCGAAGACAATGAAGCGATGCGTGAGAACACCGCTGAAATGCTCGAACTCGCTCATTACGAAGTGATAACGGCCGAAAACGGCAAGGTTGGCGTTGAGTTGGCCAAGCGCGAATCGCCCGATTTGATTATTTGCGACATTATGATGCCCGAACTCGACGGGTACGGAGTGCTGTATTACCTCAGCAAAGACCCGGTGACGGCATCGATTCCGTTCATCTTTCTCAGCGCTAAAGCCGAGGGCAGCGACGTGCGCAAGGGCATGAACATGGGCGCCGATGACTACCTCACCAAGCCTTTTGAAGAAATGGATTTGCTTTCAGCGGTTGAAGGACGTTTGCGCCGCAGCGAAGCACTGCAGAAGGAGTACCAACAGGGAGAGGAGGGATTGAGTGCGTTTTTGGCTGACGCCCGCGGAATTGCCGCGCTCAGCGAGTTGGGCGAAGATCGCAAAAGCCGCCAATACCAAGCCAAAGAAGTGCTGTACCGCGAAGGCGATTACCCGAACTACCTCTACCTGTTGAAATCGGGAAAGCTCAAAGTAATCCGAACCGACCACTACGGCAAAGAACTCGTGATTGGCTTGGTGGGCAATGGCGAGTTTTTTGGCTACAACGCCATACTGGAAGGCACTGACCAACGCGAAACAACCGTTGCGCTCGAAACCACTGAAGTGCTCTTGATTCCACGAACCGATTTCCTCACCCTTTTGGAAAGCAACCGCGACGTAGCGGTGCGGTTTATCAAGCTTCTGGCAGGCAACGTGAAAGCGCAAGAAGAGCGCTTGCTGCAACTGGCCTATGCGCCTGTGCGCGAGCGCACAGCACGTGCCTTGCTTGACCTTTACGAGCGCTTTGTGAAAGACAGCGGGCAAGACGAAATCCGCATTTCACGTGATGACCTCGCCGCCATGGTGGGCACGGCCACTGAATCGTTGATTCGCACCTTGAGCGACTTTAAAGAGGCTGACATCATCCGGGTCAAGGGCCGCTCAATCAGCGTTGTATCCCCTGAGAAGCTCAAGCAGTTTGCCGGCGCCTAAGCAGCGCATTGGAATTAGAAGCCTCTGGGTGCTTTGAACCGCAGAAACTGAGTCTTGTCAGTTCGTTTCCTGTCGTACTTCATGGCCGGGGAGTTGAAGCTGCTGCACTTTTGCAGTGTAGATTCACCTTCAAACCCTGCATTCATGAAACTCGTTGTCAAATCAAACCATACCGCAGCCTCGCTGCAAGAAGCGTTCACTAAATTGTTCCCTCGACTGTCGCTGCACTTGTCCAAATTGCCGCACGCGAAAGGGGAAGGGTCACCAAAGGCCGAACGGGCCCTTCCTGAGAGCCTGTTGGCCGAGTGGATGGAGGTCGATGAGGTCACCGTTGAGCTTCATCCGAAAATGACCGTGGGAGAACTTGAAGCCAAACTTCAGGAGCACGGCATCTTTGCGCAGGTCTTTCGCAAATCGGGCGATCTCTGGCTCGAAACCACCCGCACCGAAGGCTGGACCACCGAACGTGTCAACGAAGAAAGCTACTGAATACCACGAAGGTTAATCATCCATCCAAAACTGATGAATATCATAAAAAGAGCAGCTCAGCGTCAGGCTTGAGCTGACTGAAGTTCACGATTTTTGCACCTTACAGTTTGTATACCCAATGAAACGCATACTCGTCCCAACCGATTTTTCGCCCTACGCATACTATGCTGCTGAAGTGGCCGCGCAGATTGCCCGTCGCACCGGCGCCCGCGTGTACCTTTTGCATGCCATTGATATGCCACGGTACAGTGTGAACGACCGGTTTGGCGACATGGTAGACACCACCGAAGGGCTGTTTGTGCTCAAACGCGCCAAGCAAGAGTTCGAGAAACTCATTGCCCAGCCATTTTTTGAGCAGGTCAACGTGGTTGAAGTGCTGCAGTGGGAAGGCGTTTTTGAAACCATTAGCGAAAAAGCCAAGGAGCACGAAGTTGACCTCATTGTAATGGGTTCGCAGGGCGTGAGCGGAGCCAAAGAATTTTTCATCGGCTCAAACACCGAGAAGGTGATTCGCACAGCACCGTGTCCGGTACTGACTGTAAAAGAACGCATGACCGACTTCAACCCACAGTCGTTGGTGTTTTGCTCGAACTTTTTTGGCGAGGCAGCGGTCAGCTTTGAACCGATTCGAGAATTCGCGAAGCTTTTTGATGCCGATTTGCACCTGCTCAAGGTAATTACACCGGCCAATTTTGAAACCAGCGACTACTCGCGCAAGCTGATGCACGACTTTGCAGCATCGGTTGGTTTGAATGACTACAGCGTGAACATCTTCAACGACATGATCGTTGAGAATGGCATCCACAAGTTCATCGAAGAGGTAGGTGCAGACGTTGTGGCGATTGAAACGCACGGCCGTACCGGTTTGGCGCATTTCTTCCGCCAAAGCATTGCCGAAGACATCGCCAATCACAGTGAAATTCCGGTGCTCAGCATGCGCATCGAGCAAACAAAACAGAAGAAAGGAGTGATTTTTCCCGGGTAATGCCGGCCAATGATAGTGAGTACGATGATGCGAATTCTAATACCGACCGACTTCAGTGACAACGCCCGCAAGGCACTCGATTATGCGTTGACCTTGTTCGGAGATGCTGAACCCGATGTTACTTTGCTCAATACTTGGCAGATTCCGCACACCGGTGTGGGCATGCTCGTGAGCATCGAAGACATTCTGCGCGATGAGTCTGAGCGCACCATGACAGATTTGGTTGAAGAACTGAAGGGTAACACCCTGAATGCCTTCCCAATTCGCGGTTTGGTGCGTGCGGGTTCATTGGCTGAGGTCATTCGCGGTTTGCTGCGCGAAGAAAAGTTCGATTACGTGGTGATGGGTACCTTGGGTGCCGATGACGTGAAGAAGAAACTTCTGGGCAGCAACACAGCCAACGTGGTCAGCAGTTGTCCGGTACCCGTTTTGGTGGTGCCCGTAAACGTTGACCTGAAGGCACCGGCGAAGGTGGCCATTGCGACCGACTTCAAAGGCTTGAAAGAGGCGCAATTGAAGCCGCTTACGGCCTTGGTGAAGAAGTTTAATGCGGCCTTTTTAGCCATCCACGTTGAGAAGCAAGCGGTGGCTGTAGGTGACGATGAATCAACTGCATGGTTGGCGCCGTTCAATGGGGCGCGGCCTGAATTGGTAACGATCGTGAGCGACGATGTCGCGCAAGGGGTTGACGATTACGTAAACGCGAACAAGGTTGACCTCTTGGCGGTGATTCGCCATGAGTACGGCTTTTTTGAGAGGCTTTTCCACCGCAGTGTGAGCCGCAAATTGAGCATGTACATTGACTGCCCGATGCTGGTAATGCCTGATTGAGGTTTCGAATCTCGTAGGGCACTTGCACAAACGGCGACTTTGACTATTTTTGCACCCCAATCGGGACGTAGCTCAGTTGGTAGAGTACACGTCTGGGGGGCGTGTGGTCGCTGGTTCAAGTCCAGTCGTCCCGACATAAATCTTTGAAAACCCTAGCATTTGCTAGGGTTTTCGCGTATACGGTAGTTTCACTGAGACAGAACTGAGACAGATTTACAATGGCAATTCGTACCCCGAACAGACTTCCGTATCGCCCGGCCAGACT
>DAITMF010000051.1:0-20618 GCA_036835325.1 Flavobacteriales bacterium | reverse complement strand
ACTTGATTGTGATGGGCGAGCAAGATCACTTGTTTCGCGATGAAGCCAAGCGCTATGCCCAAGAGCGCCAACGCGTTCGGTTCGAGGTTGTGCCGAAGTGCGGACACGTCGTGAGTATTGAACGGGCCGAGCAATTTAACCGTCTTTGTCTTGAGCACTTGGCCCAGCATGCGGCGTCGAAAACACTGTAATTCAATCGTTTTCATTTGATATTCAGGTCAGGTATTCTTTGCATATTGCGAAACACGGTTGCCTTTTTACCGTACGCAAGCCCAAAGATTGCCCTATGTTGACCCGTAAAGAACAAGCTGAGCTTCGAAGTGAGCTGTTTCAGCACCTCGATGGAATTGTTACCGTACCGGTGGCATTTGCCCTGCATGAAAAGGGCGTTACGCAAGCCTTGCTCGATGCCGGAGAGGTGACTGTTGATGAGCTCGCTCATCAGTTCAACGCCAATGCCGGCTACTTAAACGTAGCGCTTCGCGTTTTGGCTTCTCAGGGATGGATGAGTTACGAAGTTGACAACACAACAGCAGAGGTGCGTTGTAGGGTGAACGATCAATCACGGGAAGCGTTTTCACACTTGGGTGTTTTAAAGGATGTTGTTGCCTTGATGAAGCTTTCTGGACGCCACCACCCACGAAAGTTTTCACAAGAGGCGTTTGCGGCAATGGAGCCGCTTTGCGAGCGTTACCAAGCAGGGTTTGGTTTGTCAGATGGTCGCATTGTGAAGCAAGTATTGAAGCAT
This sequence comes from Flavobacteriales bacterium, assembly GCA_036835325.1. Lineage (GTDB taxonomy): Bacteria > Bacteroidota > Bacteroidia > Flavobacteriales_D > Sanyastnellaceae > CAMCHP01. The sequence goes on along the minus strand of DAITMF010000051.1, from coordinate 19,870 downwards.
ATTGAAGGCGCGTTGATTGGGCCGACCATTGTGCATTTGGGAATGGGAGGGATGTTTCATAAGTACTTTATGGAAGCCTCATTCAGAGCCGATGAGTACCATGAACACCCTGAGAGTTTCTACAAGTTGCTCTCCTTTCTCGCTCATTTGGGCTGGTTTAACGAACGCAATGGCACGTTTCAGTTTACCGATCGAGGCTTGTTTTTTGCTCGACGCGCCTCGGCGTATGGCGTAACGGTTTCGTACAGTCCTATGCTGCGGCAGGTGGATGAGCTGATTTTTGGAGATGCGGCGCGCATTCGTGAGGTAAAAGCCGGTGAAGAAGAGCAACACGTTGACCGCGCAATGAACGTTTGGGGAAGCGGCGGAGCGCACTCAACCTACTTCAAGAAGGTCGATGAAATATTGATCGAAGTTTTCAACCGACCCATAAACGACCAACCGAAAGGTGTTCTCGACATGGGCTGTGGCAACGGCGCCTTCCTAGAGCACGTTTTTGAGGTGATTGAGCAGCGCACTTTGCGGGGACAGATGCTTGACGAGCATCCGCTTTTTCTCGTGGGTGCTGATTACAATGAAGCTGCGCTGAAGATTACGAGGGGCAATTTGATCAAGGCCGACATTTGGGCGAAGGTGGTTTGGGGCGACATAGGACGGCCTGACGTTTTGGCCCACGAGCTCAGCGAGAATTATGGCATTGATTTAAACGCCTTGCTTAACGTACGCACCTTTCTTGACCACAACCGAATTTGGAGCGAGCCCGAGACACGCACACCCGATAGGCTGAGTTCATCAACCGGTGCCTTTGCGCACAGAGGCGAATTGATTTCGAACAATCGGGTTGAAGACAACCTCTTGGAGCACTTCAAGAAGTGGCAGCCTTACGTTGATCGCTTCGGATTGCTCGTTATTGAGCTTCACACCGTACCGCCTGGCGTAACGGCAGCGAACCTTGGCCGTACACCGGCGACGGCATACGATGCGACGCATGGCTTCTCAGATCAGTACATAGTTGAGCCCGATGTTTTCTTGCGCGTTGCCGCTGAAGCAGGTTTGCACGCTGTTCCGGAGTACATGAACCGTTACCCAGACACCGATTACACTACGGTCACCGTGAATTTGTTCAGGGGCAAGCGTTGAGCGACCAGTCGTACGGTAGGTGACTGATTTTGGTGCTTTGGGTCAACGGTATTCGGCTGTACATGGAAATAAACTCCTGAATCGATTGCGATTCGGTGAAGTCGCCCCGAAACCATAAGAATATTCGGCTGATTTCAGCACTTGCTGCTCCTATCGCATTGCGTTTTGGATCATTGATGAACCGAACCGCCGCCGAATCGAGTTGAGCATCAAGTTGATCGGCTACATAAGCTTCGTTGAGCAGTACCGGACAAGATTCTGAGGCACAATTGATGGCGAAATGGATTCGGGGATCATTGAACTCTTTGCGAAGAATGTCGTGCTCGATGTTGTTGAGGTCGTAGGTCGCGCTTTCGATGGTGATAAAACGAATGTCCCACGCTGTGTTAACCTTGTAAATGCTTCCACCAAGGTCTTTGATGCTGGATACCGGGAAGTTGCGAACGACGAGTTGGAGCGTAAACGCGTTGTAGGCGTTAATCCAGTACGCTTTGCGTTCGTTTTCACTCCATGTGGCGTTTGGGTGGTGCTGTTGAAGCTTTGCAAGGTACTGGTTCAGGGTGCTTGAGTCGCTTTGCAGACTGAGGTAATTGACGCAGCCATCGGCATCCACGTGTTTTTGGAGGATGGATGAAAGGTCAGAATGATCGACGGGCAGTGCACTTGAATTAACCTTGGGAAGTGCGCACCTTACGGTGACCATCCATCCAAAAAGAATTCCAAACCACAAAAGCTTTGAAGCACCATGCATAGTGCGAAAATAGTGCAATTGGATCGTGAAATCGTGGTGAACGCGCAGATGGGGTGATGATTGGGAAGTGCGCGTTGAAGAATCGGTGTACATTTGGTGTGTGGAGTTCAGATGCTAGATTTTAGAGTCTAGACTCTAGATTTTAGACTCTAGATTTTAGACTTTGGATTTTAGACTTTGGATTTTAGACTTTGGATTTTTTGACCTTATAAATCGGACACGATTATGGAGACTTTAGAATCATTGGATACTTACGCTACGCCGCCAACGGCAGACGAAAAGAATTTGGCCCTGTTGTCGCACATGGGCACTTTTTTTGGTGGATTCATTGTGCCGCTCATTGTATGGTTGGTGAAGAAAGACGAATCGGCATACGTTGCCCGTCATGCCAAGGAATCACTTAACTTTCAAATCAGTTTGATCATTTACTTTGTTGCTTCAGCGATTCTAATGTTCATTGTGGTCGGTGTCTTTTTGATTTTCGCGCTGAGTATCTTCAGTTTAATTGTTGTGATACTTGCTACGGTTGCAGCGTCACAAGGAAAAGACTACCAATACCCGCTCTGCATAAGGTTCATCAATTGATACACCGTTTTCTTCAAATAAAAAAAGGACTGCCGAGGCAGTCCTTTTTGCTTTTTTAAATCTCAATCACTTACTTTTTAAGCAAGTCGCGGATTTCAGTGAGCAGTTGTTCTTCTTTTGAAGGAGCCGGTGGAGCTGCAGGGGCTTCTTCTTTCTTGGCTTGCATTCTGTTGTAAGCCTTCACAATCATGAAGATGGCAAATGCCACGATCACAAAGGTGATGATGGTGTTTACAAAGCTGCCATAGTTGATGAATACCTCAGTAATGGTACCGTCTTCAGCGGCCTTCTCTGAGATTTTCATTTTCAACTCGGCGAAATCGACTCCGCCGATGAGCATACCGATGGGGGGCATCAGGATGTCATCAACAAATGATTTCACAATGGCACCGAAATAAGTGGCCAAGATCAAACCCACAGCGAGATCGAGTACGTTCCCGCGCGAGATAAAGGCTTTGAATTCTTTGAGCATAAGTATGTAATTAAAGTGGTTTTTTGGTGCTGCAAAGTATCGAATTCTTACTGAAATACGCAAGAGATAAATTTGTGATAATCACTTGCTAAAACCAAAAAAGGCCGGATGAACCGGCCTTTTCGTTTTCAGTAGTTGGTTTACCTCGCGTAATTCACTGCTCGCTTCTCACGAATGACGGTGATTTTGATTTGGCCGGGGTAGGTCATTTCGTTTTGAATGCGTTGTGAAATGTCGAACGAGAGTTGGTCGGCTTGCTCGTCGGTAACTTGATCGCTCTCAACCATCACGCGCAGTTCGCGACCGGCTTGAATGGCGAACGATTTGGTCACACCCGGGTATTCGAGTGCCAAGTTTTCCAAGTCTTTCAAACGCTGGATGTAGCTTTCGACGATTTCTCGACGCGCACCCGGACGCGCACCCGAAATGGCATCGCACACCTGAATGATTGGCGAGAGGAGGGTTGTCATTTCGATTTCATCGTGGTGGGCACCGATGGCGTTCAATACATCGGGTTTCTCGCCGTATTTCTCGGCGATTTTCATGCCCAAGATGGCGTGCGGCAATTCGCTCTCCTCATCGGTAACTTTACCAATGTCGTGGAGAAGTCCGGCGCGTTTCGCTGCCTTCGCGTTCAAACCGAGTTCTGCCGCCATCGCAGCTGAAAGATTGGCCACTTCACGCGAGTGCTGCAGGAGGTTCTGACCGTACGACGAGCGGTACTTCATTCGGCCAATCATGCGCACCAGTTCAGAATGGAGGTTGTGAATACCGAGGTCGATGCAGGTACGTTTTCCAACCTCCATGATCTCTTCTTCGATGTTCTTGCGCACCTTGTTAACGACTTCTTCAATACGTGCAGGGTGGATGCGTCCGTCAGTGACCAACTGGTGCATAGACAAACGCGCAATTTCGCGGCGTACAGGGTCGAAGCACGACAAAATGATGGCCTCAGGGGTGTCATCAACGATGATTTCAACACCCGTGGCAGCTTCAATGGCCCGGATGTTACGTCCTTCACGGCCAATGATGCGTCCTTTGATATCGTCGTTTTCAATGTTAAACACCGAAACGCTGTTTTCAACTGCGTGCTCAGTGGCGATGCGTTGAATGGTTTGAATGACGATTTTCTTGGCTTCTTGATTGGCTTTCAGGTTGGCCTCGTCAATGATTTCTTGCATTTGTTGAGCGGCACGAGCGCGCGCTGACTCTTTGAGTTCTTCGAGCAGCAGGGTCCGTGCATCTTCTTGGTTCATCCCGCTGAGTTCTTCAAGCGTGGTGACGATTTTCTGGTGCGCTTTATCGAGGTCGCCTTGTTTTTTCTCAAGAACCTCAAGCTGCTGAGTTACGTTTTCTTGACTGCGCTCAAGGTCTTTCTCACGACGTTTTGACTGTTCGATTTGCTTGGAGAGTTGCGATTCTTTGGCTTTGATTCGCTCTTCGCCTTGCTGCATTTTACGGTTGCGCTCTTTAAGTTCCTTGTTGTGTTCTTCTTTCAGCGCGAGAAACTTTTCTTTGGCTTGCAGCAGTTTGTCTTTCTTGATGGTTTCTCCTTTTTCTTCCGCTTCGCGGACGATGGCTTCAGCCCTTTTGGCAAGCAACTTTTGGTAGAGAACGTAGGCGAGTCCGGAGCCTACTGCGACGCCCGAGACTGCTCCAATGATGAGAGGTAATATTTCCATAATTCAACAATTCCTGTGGCGCCGGGAGAACAGGAGTCAGGAGAGGGCAGCTCGAAGTGTGTCACGCAAGGCTATGAGGTCATTTGACCCCGGGCTTTCGTCAGCCTTGGTTTCGGCATTGAGGTTGGCCGTAGCGATTTGCAGTGCAACCATGGCGAGAAGGTCTGCCCGGTCTTTCACTGCATATTGTTCGCGGAAAAAGTGGAATTGTTCATCGATCAACCGGGCAGCACGTCGCACCTTTTCTTCGTCTTGACGAGGAATGGTCAACGGGTACATGCGCCCGGCTATTTTCACTTTGATCGATAGTTCGTCCACCTTCCGTTACGGTTATCTATGTAGTAGCGCGATACACTTGTCGATTTCCCTCACCAACTCATTGATCTTCAGCTTTGCTTCGGTGTTTTCACCTGCGCCTGACAATGATTTAGCGAGTTTCAGGGTTTTCTGGGCTTCTTCGAGTTGCGCGATGCGAGCGTCTTTTGCTTCAAGGGCCTCATGCATGGCGCTCACCTTCTCCTCCTGTTGCTGCAGGCGAGAGCGCAGGGCGGTGCGCTCCTCGAGAAGTGTGGCGACGTGATTTCGTATTTCAGCAATGATTTCGTTCATCGGTTGCTCTTGGAGAATTCCCATCTCCCTTTCGCAAAAGTACGAATGTTCAGTGTACACCACTGCATCGAAGTTCACCGTTATTGACAGTACAGGATGGATATCATCCTCCGAACCGCTTCCCGTTCATCGGTGCAGCCCTTCGTAACTTGCACCACCCATGAAACACATCGCGCTCGTCGTCGGAATTCTCTCTTCACTGCAAGCTCTAGCGCAGCATGGCAGTTTTAAAGGGTTTCGTCCGCCCCTTGATATTCCTCTTAACCTATCCGGCAACTTTGGCGAATTTCGGACGAACCATTTCCACTCCGGACTTGACATCAAAACCCAAGGGCGTGAAGGTTTGCCCGTGTATGCAGTTACACATGGTTGCGTTAGTCGAATCAAAGTCAGCGCATACGGCTACGGAAACGTGGTCTACATTGATCACCCGAACGGTTACACCACCGTGTACGCCCACCTATCGGAGTTCAAAGAACCCATCGCTTCGTACCTGAGAGAAAGCCAATACGAACTCGAAGAATGGGAAGTCGATTTGTATCCTGGTAAAAATCGTTTGTGTGTCGACAGCAGTGCAGTCATTGCGCTGAGCGGTAACAGCGGCAGCAGCGGTGGTCCGCACCTGCATTTTGAAGTCAGGGAAACTGTGTCAGAACATCCGGTAAACCCGTTGCTTTGGAATTTCCCGGTTGCCGATACCCGAGCCCCTCTTGTGAAGGGCATTCAACTGACCCCACTGTCTGATAGCAGCGAAATCTCAGGTACCCGCCGCAGCCAACTGTTTGAGACGATGGCTTCAACAGGTAAAGTCGCATTGAAGCGCACATCGCCGATTCCTGTCAGTGGGGCGTTTGGTGTGGGCGTTCACACCATTGACTTGCTCGACAACAACAGCAATTCATGCGGTATTTACCGCATTGTGGTAACGGTAGATGGTGAAGAAGTCTATGAGCAACGCATTGATCGTCTCGATTTCGGCGTGAAACGCCACATGAATGCGCACGCTGATTACCAATTGCTCAAAAAGGAGAAAAAGAGCATACACCGCACTTTTACACTGCCCGATAACCGCTTGCCGATTTACAAAACAATTCGTGGAAACGGTGCGCTTTCTGTTGCCCTTGGAGTAAGCTCCACCATAGCAGTTGAAGTGTTTGACGTACACGGTAACGCGAGTTCGGTGAGTTTCTCGGTAATTGGTTCGCCGGCGAAAACCAAGGGCGACGAATCTCAGGTTTTACCTGAAGGTGCGCGCCTTTTTCAGTACGACACAGTCAATTCCATCCGCACCGATAGCTGCGACGTTTTCGTGCCGGAAGGACGTCTTTTTGACGATGCATGGTGCTGGATTGAGCCCGTTGCACGTCGTTCAACCCCGTACTCATCCCATTACCAAATTGGCAACCGCTACGAACCGCTGAATGACAACGTACTCGTCGCCATCCGTCCCTCATCCATCCCCGAAGGAAAAGAAAACAAGCTCCTGATGGTCAATTACGACCCCGATAGGCAACGCTACCGCGCAGTTGGAGGCGAATTGATCAACGGTGAAGTTTCGGCGCGTATTATGGAATTTGGCGAATTCGCCGTTGCCATTGACGATACGCCGCCCGCGGTGAGCATCGTGCGGTTTTCGCGTTCATACGTCGAATGCAAGGTCACCGACGATTTATCGGGCGTTGATTTTATCCGCGCTGAGTGCGATGGCCAGTGGATTCGCATGCACTTTGACCCCAAGCGCAATTTGCTGTGGCACAATGCTTCAGACGACGGCATAATCACCCCTCAATCGAAGCAGTTTAGCATTGAGGTGCGCGATGAACGGGGAAATGTGCGCACCCTGAGCCGAAGCTTCTGAGTTCGTCTGATTTTTACCGAATTTTGCGCCGTGTATAAGATTTTCCTGAAGCCCCTTCTTTTTCGACTCGACCCCGAGCGAGCGCATTACATGGCCTTCGATATGCTGCGCTTCGCCATGCGCATACCGGGCATGAGGGCGCTGTTTAAAGCCCTGTACCGCGTTGAACACCCCTCGCTTGAACGTGAAGTTTTCGGACTCAAGTTCAAGAATCCGGTTGGTTTGGCTGCCGGTTTTGATAAAGATGCACTGCTTTTTGACGAGCTCGGCTGCTTGGGCTTTGGTTTTATTGAAATCGGTACCGTTACCCCTGTGCCCCAAGATGGGAATCCGACGCCGCGCTTGTTCCGTTTGCCGGCCGATGCTGCGCTGATCAACCGCATGGGCTTCAATAACCGCGGCGCTGCTGATGCGGCCGAACGTTTGAAGAACCGCAGAAAAGGCAGTTTGATCGTTGGCGGCAACATTGGGAAGAACAAAGCAACCCCAAACGAAGACGCGGTCAGCGATTACCTCAAATGCTTCGATGCGCTCTACCCATACGTTGACTATTTCGTGGTGAACGTGAGTTCGCCGAATACCCCGAATTTGCGTGAACTTCAGGAGAAGGAGCCGCTCAAGGCATTGCTGAACCAGTTAATGGATCGCAACCGCACCACGGCGAAGCCAAGGCCCCTTCTCCTGAAAATCGCGCCTGATTTGACCGATTCTCAGTTGAACGACATTGTTGAAATCGTGGCTGAAACGGGCATTGATGGTGTTATTGCCACCAACACCACAATTGACCGCAGCCGATTGAAAACCGCATCAAGCGAGGTAGAGGCCATTGGTGCGGGCGGTTTGAGCGGTAAGCCCCTCACTGATCGTAGCACCGAGGTTATTCGTTACCTCCACCAACATTCTGCGGGTGCGTTTCCGATTATCGGCGTGGGCGGCATCGCCTCTGCAAGCGATGCGCGCGAAAAACTCGATGCCGGAGCAGCACTTGTGCAGGTGTATTCAGGTTTTGTGTACGAGGGGCCGGGCCTGCCTTCACGCATTAACCGCGGCCTGATAGCGCATAATTAAGCGCTCATTTCTGAAAGTTCGAGCCAACGCATTTCCTTCTCGTCAAGCTCTTCCATGACCTTGCCGAGTTCGGCCGAATGACGTACAATGGCGTCTACATCACTTTCACTTTGCAAAAGGGTTTCCAATTCGCCCTTTCGCTGTTCGAGCGCAGCGATTTGCGGACCGAGCTGCTCAAATTCGAACTTTTCTTTGAACCCCATTTTTTTCGTTGCAGTTGCCGGGGTTTCTTTTTTGGGGGATGGATGGGCCGCCGCAACTTCTTTGCCTTTGCTTTCGCGTTCTTCGGCTTCGGTGATTTCGCGGTAACGGGTATAATTTCCTGGCAAATCACGGATGCTGCCTTCGTGGCTGAAGACAAGGAGGTGTTCGGTGAGCTTGTCCATAAAGTAACGGTCATGGCTCACCACGACCAAGCAGCCGGGAAAGTCTTGCAGGTAGTCTTCAAGTACACCGAGGGTGAAGATGTCGAGGTCGTTGGTAGGTTCATCGAGGATGAGGAAATTGGGGTTCTTCATCAGGATGGTGAGCAAGTACAAACGCTTACGTTCACCACCGCTCAATTTGCCGATGTACTGGTAGTGCATTCCCCTCGAGAAGAGGAAGCGCTCGAGCATTTGTGCAGCGGTTATTTTGGCTCCGCCTTTCAGTGGAATGACTTCGGCGATGTCTTTGATGACTTCAATAACACGTTGGTCATCGCGGAAGGGGATGTCTTGCTGTGTGTAGTAGCCAAAAACAACCGTTTCGCCAATGACGACCTTGCCACCGTCGGGCATTTCACGTCCGGTCAACAGATTCAAAAAGGTGCTCTTTCCTGAACCGTTGGGGCCCACGATGCCCATTTTTTCGTCGCGCTTGAAAACGTAGTCGAACCCGTTGATGAGCGATCGGTCACCGAACGATTTTCGCAGGCGATGCAGCTCAACGATTTTTCCGCCAAGGCGTTCAGGATTGAGTTGCAGTTTGAGTTCGTCGTCTTCGAGCCGTTTGGTGGCCGCTTGTTTTACACCGTCGAACTGCTGCATGCGGTATTTTGACTTTGTCGTGCGGGCTTTGGGAGTTGAGCGCACCCATTCGAGCTCGCGCCGCATGAGGTTGCGCGCCTTCTCGCGGTTGGCAAATTCGAGTTCTTCGCGCTCGACCTTTTTTTCAAGGAAGTACGAGAAGTTGCCTTTGTACTTGTAAATTTTGCCTTCGTCAATCTCAAGGATTTCATCGCACACTACCTCCAAAAAGTACCGGTCATGGGTCACCATCAGCAGGGTCATGTTCGATGAAGCGAGGTAGCTTTCAAGCCATTCGATCATGTCGAGATCAAGGTGGTTGGTGGGCTCATCAAGCAAGAGCAAATCGGGTGAAGAAATCAGTGCTTTGGCCAAAGCCACGCGGCGTTTCTCGCCTCCACTCATCGACGAAACCTGCATTGTGAGGTCGTGGATGTTGAGCTTCCCGAGGATTTGCCGCGCATCGCTTTCGTAGTTCCAAGCGTTCACGCGGTCCATCACTTCGATTGCTTTCTGAAGCTTTTCATCAGACCCTCCGTGCTTCGATTCAAGAAGCGCAAGTTCGTAGGCCTTCACTGCACGGGCCATCTCGTTGTCAGCTTCGAACAGGTTCTCAAGAATGGAGAGCTGTTCACTCAGGTTGTGCTCTTGCTCAAGAAAGGCAAGGCGGACTTCTTTGTTGAAGGTGACGGTGCCTTGTTCGGCCGAGTCTTTGCCGGTAAGAATGCGCAAAAGTGTGGTTTTTCCGCTGCCGTTGCGGGCAACCAATCCCACCTTGCTTCCTTTTGACAAACCAAAGGTGAGGTTTTCGAAGATGAGTCGTTCGCCGTAGCTCTTGCTCAGGTTTTCAACCGATAGGTAATTGATGCCGCCTTCCATGGGTGCAAAGGTAACGAACAGGGCTGCATCCTTTACTGCAAGGGCGATTGAAACGACCGGTAAAAGATTAAACGTTTAAAGTCTGCACGGTTCTTGTAGCTGACCAATTGAACTACGACCTTTGTCACGATGAGCACCACAGACACATCGACATCAGGCATTTTGACAGGCAAGCGAATTGTGCTTGGCGTTACCGGCAGCATAGCGGCTTACAAAAGTGCTGTGTTGGTTCGGCTTTTGGTCAAAGCAGGGGCAGAGGTGCGCGTGGTGATGACACCCGGCGCCCTGGATTTCACCACGCCGCTCACGCTGGCTACGCTTTCAAACCACCCTGTGCATTCTGATTTCACGGAGAGCAAGGCAGCGGGCACTTGGACCAACCACGTTGAGCTCGGTTTGTGGGGAGACCTTATGCTCATTGCGCCTGCAACAGCAAACACCCTTTCATCGATGGCGCATGGCCGGTGCGATAACCTGCTCCTCGCCGTGTACCTAAGTGCGCGTTGTCAGGTGGCCGTGGCTCCAGCAATGGACCTCGACATGTACGCACATTCAAGTACCCAAGAGAACCTGAATTTGCTTGCCGAACGGGGCGTTCACATCATTGACGCAGAAGAAGGCGAGCTCGCCAGCGGATTGTCAGGCAAGGGCCGAATGGCTGAGCCTGAACACATTGTTGTTAACCTGTGTGAATGGCTCTTGGCGAAGTCGCCGCTCTACGGCAAGCGTGCTTTAGTCACCGCCGGACCCACCCACGAGCCCATCGACCCTGTGCGTTTTATTGGTAACCACAGCAGCGGAAAAATGGGCTTTGCCATTGCCGAACGCTTGGCCAAATTAGGGGCGAAGGTAGCATTGGTGACGGGCCCCGTCGCGCTTACGACAACCCATCCAAACGTGCGCATCACCCGCATCCAAACGGCAGCTGAAATGCTTGAAGCATGCACCAAGTTTGGCCCGGAGAGCGACATCGTCGTGATGTCAGCCGCAGTTGCCGATTACCGACCATCCATCCAAGCATCCCAAAAAATAAAGAAGCACGAAACCGCACTGACCATTCAACTTGAACCTACGGTGGATGTGCTTGCAGAATTGGGTAAAAGCAAGCCGGAACATCAGGTCTTGGTTGGGTTTGCCCTTGAAACCAATAATGAATTCGAACACGCCAAGGGCAAACTTCAGCGAAAGAACCTCGACCTAATCGTTTTGAATTCGTTGAACGATGCCGGCGCCGGATTTGGCCACGATACGAACAAGGTCACCTTCATCGATAGGCACAATAAAATCAGTACTTTTGAGTTAAAGAGCAAGTCTGATGTGGCTGCTGATTTGGCCACCAAAATCATTGAACTATGCAATTTCGAAGCGCACTCGTTGCCCTCTTCGCTTTAATAACAGGCTTACATTCGTTTGCCCAAGAGCTGAACTGCAATGTTGAGGTCATGGCTCCGCAAGTCGCCAACGTTGACCCTTCACGTTTTCAACTCATTCAAGACCAGGTTCGGGAGTTCATGAACTCTCGTAAATGGACCGAAGACATGTTCGATATTGAAGAGCGCATTGAGTGCAACATCTTGATCACAATCAATACTGCGCCAAATCAAACATCGTTTTCAGGTTCAATTCAGGTCCAAGCCAGCCGTCCGGTGCACAATTCTGATTACAGAACCCCCATTTTCACTGCCAACGATGGCGACTTTGACTTCACCTTTGTCGACAACCAAATTTTGCAGTTTGGTCTCGATCAACACCGTGACAACCTCACCTCAACCTTGGCATTTTACGCTTACATGATCATTGGTACCGATTACGATACCTTCTCGCCCCTTGGTGGCACTGATCATTTTGTGAAGGCGCAAACCATCGTAGCCAATGCACAGAACGCCGGTGAAGCGGGCTGGAAAGGCAGTCAAGGTCAACGCAACCGCTTCTGGATGATTGAAAACATTCTCTCGCAAACCTTTCGGCCGTTGCGCGAATGCAATTACCTCTACCACCGCAGAGGCTTTGACGTACTCTATGACAAACTGGAAGATGGGCGACAAACCATTGAAGACGCTTTGACCGAGTTGCGCGCCATTCACCGCGTTCGACCAAGCTCCTACAACATCCAGCTGTTCTTTGCGGCGAAACAAAACGAGATCGTTCAGTTGTTTAAAATGGCGTCTCCGGAGCAAAAGTTGCGGGTGTCAAACATCTGCAAAGAGCTTGACCCGGGCAACATTAAGCGTTACACTGAAGGGTTGGGTTAAGCTATGCTGAAGCATCTTCGCATCGAAAATTATGTGCTCATTGACCACGTCGATTTACCGCTGCTCAATGGCCTTACTGCAATAACAGGTGAAACGGGGTCGGGCAAATCGATCTTGCTCGGTGCATTGGGGTTGATACTCGGTGAGCGCGCTGAACACGAGGCCCTTCGAAACGTCGATGCCAAGTGCATTGTAGAGGCCAGTTTCGCACTCGATGAATCGCTCAAACCGTTTTTTATTGAAAACGACCTCGACTTTGAAGCGCTGACCATCGTCCGCCGTGAAATTACACCGGCGGGCAAGTCACGGGCATTCATCAATGACACGCCCGTCACCCTTAAGGTTTTGAAAGATTTTGGCAGCGAAGTGGTAGACATTCACTCGCAATTGGAGACTTCGCGGTTGAGGGAGAAAGGGTTCCGGTTTGAATTGCTCGATGCTGCTGCCCAACAAACCGATCACGTGCTGCTTTATCAGCGAAACTACCGTGCGTGGCTACAAGCAAAGAAAGAGCTCGAGCACATGCGTGAACACGAGGCGCAAAGCAAAGCCGATCTTGATTACTATCGCTTTCAGCTCAACGAACTCGATGACTTGAAGCTTGATAGCAATGGCTGGGACGATATGGCCCAAGAAGCCGAAACCCTTCGGCACGCCGGCAGCATTGCCGAAGCACTGCGCGAAGTAAGTTACCGACTCGATGAAGGCGAACAACCCGTAATTGCTGAAGTGAAAAAGGCCATCACGGCCTTGGAGGCGACAGCCAATGTGCATCAACCCTCAGCAGCACTGCTCGAACGATTGAAATCGGTGTACCTCGAATTGAAAGACCTTTCAATGGAGGCTACAGGAACAGGCGAAGCCATTGCCGAAGACCCTCAGCGCCTAGAGGCCATCGAACAACAGCTCGATGAACTTTACCGCATCCAAAACAAACACCGGCTCAACTCGACGAGTGAATTGCGTGAGCTTCAGATCGAGTTAACCAACAAAGTAGCGTCCATCGACCACCTCGACGAGGCCATTGAGCAACTCGCGAAAGCCGTTGATAATCAGCACGCTGAATTGCTGAAATTGGGCGCGGCGCTACATGCTGCCAGAGAACAGGCGGCTTTAAAGCTTGAGTCAGAGGTGTCTGCCATCCTGTCGCGATTGAAAATGCCCGACGCCAAACTGCAGTTCGCGCTGAACGCCCTGCCCGACCCGGGGCCCTTCGGCTGCTCTGACCTGCAATTGCTCTTCACCGCCAACAAAGGCAGTAGCCCCCAGCCGCTCGAAAAGTCAGCGTCAGGTGGTGAGTTGTCGCGCCTGATGCTCGCCCTCAAAGCGGTGGTAACTGAGTACAAGCGCCTGCCTACCTTGATTCTCGACGAAATTGATACCGGCGTTTCAGGAGATGTCGCTGCGCGGATGGCCGATGCAATGGCACTAATGGCAAGATCAACGCAACTCATCGCCATTTCGCACCTCCCGCAAGTGGCAGGAAAGGCCACCAACCACCTCAAAGTGTTCAAAGAGGTCATTGGCGATCGCACCTTTACGCGGCTTCAATCGCTTGAAAAATCAGAACGGGTGGAAGAGCTGGCAGGAATGCTTTCAGGCGAAGTCATTACCGACAGTGCCCGCGAGCATGCACGCGCACTGCTCGGTACTTAAATCAACTGACGGTTGATTTGCTCAAGGATGAGGTGCGCCACTTCAAGGGCGCGCATGCCATCACGCACCGTAACTTCAGGCTCTGTGTTTTCTCGGATGGATGCAGCAAACGCAGCCAATTCGTCACGTATGGCGTTGGTCTCCGGTACTTCGGGCTTCTCAAAAAGAATCTCCTTAAAACCTTTCCCTTCTCCCAAGTTTAAGGTTACGCTGAAGGGATCAGGTTCTCCTTCAACTGCCCGCATGCGTACGATCTCCGATTCGCGCTTAAGGAAGTCGACAGCGATGTAGGCGTCGCGCTGAAAAAAGCGCACTTTCCGCATGTTTTTTAACGAAATGCGGCTTGCTGTTAAGTTGGCGACACAGCCATTGTCAAACTCCAGCCGTGCGTTGGCAATGTCAGGCGTTTCACTCACCACAGCAACCCCGCTCGCACTGACCTGGCGGACGTTCGCGCCGGTAACACTCAACAGAATGTCGATGTCATGAATCATCAAATCGAGCACAACCGATACATCTGTACCTCGCGGATTAAACTCTGCCAACCGGTGTGCCTCGATGAACAAGGGCTTTGCCAGCCGATGTCGCGCTGCACGAAACGCCGGATTGAACCGCTCAACGTGCCCCACTTGAACTTTTACGCTGGCTTCTTCAGCCATGCTCATCAACACACGCGCTTCATCAAGCGTATTGGTGATCGGCTTTTCAATGAAAACGTGACGAAACGAACGCAGCGCAGCCGTGGCACAGTCAAAATGCGACAAGGTTGGCGTTACAATGTCAATCACTTCGCAGGCCTCAATCAAGGCTTCTATGCTCTCGAAGAAAGGCAATCCGAAACGCTCATGCGCTTCTTTCGACTTCTCCGGAGAAGGATCGAAAAAACCAACGACGTCATAATCATCAGGCAATTGCAAAAGGCAATTCATGTGAATTTTGCCCAAATGGCCCGCGCCCAGTACACCGATTTTCAACTTCATATGCCTTCGCTCTTGCTCGCAAAGTTACAGGCTCGATTATCGACACCCTAGCGTGCAATTCTTACTTATTAACAGAACCACGGGTATGGTGTTTCACCTTAGATTTGGTATATGGAGTTGACAGATACATACCGGCACAAAGGATTGAGGCGTAAGCTCATTGATCAACTGCGTACCAAAGGAATTCACGACGAACGGGTGCTCGATGCCATCGATAGGGTACCTCGCCACTTTTTTCTGTCGTCAGCCTTTCTTGAATTCGCTTACGAGAACAGAGCCTTCGCGATTGGCGCAGGGCAAACCATTTCGCACCCAAGCACTGTTGCCCGACAAACCGAGTTACTCAAGCTTGAACGGGGTGATAAAGTGCTCGAAATCGGAACCGGATCAGGCTATCAAACCTGCGTGCTCTGTGAAATGGGCGCCAAAGTTTGGAGCATCGAACGCCAGAAAGAACTCTGCGAAGCCGCCGGGCCACTGATCTTTCAACTCGGTTACCGTCCAAACCTCTACTTCGGCGATGGCTACAAAGGCAAACCGGCATTTGCACCCTTTGACAAGATATTGGTCACTTGCGGAGCGCCAACGGTGCCCACCGAACTGCTCAAGCAATTGCGCATTGGCGGCACAATGGTGATTCCGGTTGGTGAAGGAGAAACCCAAATCATGTACGAAATTACACGGGTGGCCGATAACGAATTTACGCGCCACGAGCACGGCACCTTCAGCTTCGTGCCGATGCTAGCTGACCGTTCGCGCTGATGAAAAAACTCTTGAGCGTCGATCAAGTGCGTCAATGGGATGCTGCAACAGTCAGCGGTGAGCCCATAGATTCCATCGACCTTATGGAGCGTGCTGCCAAAGCCTGCGTCGTGTGGCTCTTCCGAAATGGCTTCGCGCACCGGTCGTTTACCGTCGTGTGCGGCGTTGGAAACAATGGGGGAGACGGTCTCGCCATTGCCCGCTTGCTCGCACGTGCCTCGTGCAAGGTTCAAGCGGTGGTCATTGTAGGCGACATACAACGCGCCAGTGCCGATTTCACCGAGAACTTGCTCCGCTTGAACAAACTCCACAATGAGGTGGCTTTGGTGACAGACTTCACCGCAGTGCAAACCATCGACGTTTGCATTGATGCGCTGTTCGGTACAGGCCTCGACCGTAAACCCGAAGGTGGCTTTCAAGCCGCAATTCAATCCATCAACGCAAAGTCGTGTACCATCGTCAGCATTGATGTCCCTTCAGGTTTGCCGGGAAATCCCGCTGCATTTGAACCGGTTTCAATCGTGGATGCTGACCATACATTGACGTTTCAGCAGTGGAAAGAAGGGTTCTTTTACCCAAAACCGATGGCCAATCTGAAACGCGATCGCCGTGTTCATGTGCTTGACATTGGTTTGCTGGATGAATTTCGTGCTTCTGTCGATTGCACCACCTTCACCTTTGATCGCAACGATGCCGCCGTACGCATAAGCAACCGAAACCGCTTCTCACACAAAGGCAGTTTTGGAGCCGCCTTCATCGCCGCCGGAAGCGGGGCCATGCCGGGGGCGGCCATCCTCTCGGTCAACGCAGCCTTGCATTCAGGGTGCGGATTGGTTTTCGCACACGTGCCGGCGTCTGTGCGCCAAATGGTGCAGCAGTCGGCACCCGAAGCGATGGCAGCAGCCGATGCGCATCCAAGCGCCCTCTCGCATCCATCCATCCCCGAAAAAGTGACGGCCATGGCATGCGGTCCGGGCATTGGAATAGGCGATGAACAGCGTTCCTTTTTGCTGGCCTTACTCGATGACCCACGACCCTTGGTGCTCGATGCCGACGCATTGAATTTGGCGAGCATCCATCCGCTCATCCTTCAGAAAATAAAAAGCCACCGAAACAGCGTGCTCACCCCACACCCCGCTGAGTTTGATCGTTTGTTTGGCAGGCATGAGGGCCACCTCCAGCGGTTAAGTACCGCAAAACGTCAAGCGACCGACCTCAATGCGGTGATTCATTTGAAAGGAGCCTATTCAGTTACGGTCACCCCCGACGGAAAAACCATTTACCACACCACAGGAAGCGCCGCCATGGCCGTGGGAGGAAGCGGCGATGCATTGACCGGTTTAATTGCCGGTTTGTGGGCGTCAGGCTACATCCGTGAAGATGCAGTGCTGCTTGGTGTTGCCTTGCACGGAACCGCCGGCGAATGTTTCGAATCGGAATTCGGACGGATGGGATTAACAGCCGGTGAGCTCATCAATCGTATTCCACAAGCGTGGAAAACCCTTAAAGACGCGCTTTAAATCAATCCCTCAATTGGGCCACGGCCTTCGCGCACCAATTCAGGGAAGCCTGAGGTGCAATCAAACACGGTTGAGGCTTCCAAATTCCCGAGGCCGCCGTGCACAACCATATCAACCTTGTCGGCATAACGCTCGTGAATCAACTCCGGGTCGGTGGTGTACTCCAGAATTTCGTCGTCGTCATGCACCGAAGTCGAGACAAGTGGATTGCCCAACGCCGTCACCAATGCCAATGCTACAGGGTGATCGGGCACGCGAATACCGATGGTTTTCTTCTTGTTTTGGAAGATCTTGGGCACGCTGTTGTTGGCGTTCAGAATAAAGGTGTACGGCCCCGGCAACGCCCGCCGCATCAGCTTGTAAATGTTGTTCTCGACAGGTTTCGTGTACTCCGAAAGATGACTTAAATCGCGGCAAACAATGGAGAAGTTTGCATCTTTCAAGGCGATGCCCCGCACCTTGGCAACCCTTTCAATGGCTTTGTGCTGGCTCAAGTCGCAGCCGATGCTGTAAACCGAATCGGTAGGATACACGATGACGCCGCCGTCGAACAAACACTCAACGACTTGCCTCACTTTGCGTGGGTCAGGATTCTCCGGATGGATGTGGACAAGCATGCCCCAAAGGTAGGCTTTTTATCGCGCCGCCTCGGTGGCTTTGCGGTGATCGGCTAAGAACTGCGCCAATCCTGAATCGGTCAATGGGTGCTTGAGCAAACCTACAATGACCGACAACGGACCGGTCATAACGTCGGCGCCAATTTCAGCACATGCAATGATGTGCATGGTGTGACGCACCGAAGCTGCCAAGATTTGAGTCTCGTAGCCGTAATTGTCGTAAATCAAACGGATTTTCTCAATCAAATCAAGACCGTCAGTGCTGATGTCATCCAAACGCCCAATGAATGGTGACACGTAGGTGGCACCTGCCTTGGCCGCAAGCAGTGCTTGACCCGGTGAGAAAACAAGTGTGCAGTTGGTTTTGATGCCTTTATCGCTGAAGTAGCGCAATGCTTTTACGCCGTCTTTGATCATCGGAACTTTCACCACAATGTTCGGATGCAGGGCCGCCAATGCTTCGCCTTCGCGCACCATGCCTTCAAAATCGGTAGCAATCACTTCAGCACTAACATCGCCGTCAACAATCTCGCAAATGGCCTTGTAGTGGTTCATCACGGCCACATCACCTGAGATTCCTTCTTTGGCCATCAATGAAGGATTGGTGGTCACTCCGTCAAGAACGCCAAGGTCTTGTGCTTCTCTGATTTGGTCGAGGTTGGCTGTATCGATAAAGAATTTCATGGGGCAATGATTGTGGGTGCAAACTTAGCGAAAAACCAAACCGGTTGGGTGCCGACAGCGTGTTGATTGGGTAGGAAAAATCCTACACACGCATCTTCGGTCGTTCTTACAAACTTAACATTGAAACCACCGTTTATTTGTACTGAAAGCTAACGCTTCAAATCTCTACATTCCCTCATGGGAGAAAGGTTTAGTAGTAGTTAAGTATTTAAGTTAATTTGGTTAAGGTGGAAAGTCTCGGTAACGATCGGGACTTTCTTCTTTTATGCCCTGGCGGGATGTGCAACTTTCATCGGCTGAACCTACCTTTGCCACATGGGAAAAGCGCTTGGCATTGACTACGGCCTCAAACGAACCGGCTTCGCAATCACCGATGACCTTCAAATCATTGCTTCACCGCTTGAAGCAATCGATACGCCACAGGTGTACCAACGCATCGATGAACTCATCAAGCGCGAAGGAATAACTGACATTGTAGTTGGCGACCCCGATGCGTTTGGAGGTACAAGCGATAGCAGCGCATCCATCCAGAAATTCTGCAATGAGCTTAAAAAGCGCTACCCACAGATTAACCACCACCGGGTCGATGAAGCCTTTTCAAGCCGTGAAGCAATGAGTGCAATGGTAGCAGGGGGCATGAAAAAATCGCAACGAAGAGAGAAGAAAAACCTCGATAAGGTCTCTGCCGCGGTGATTCTGCAGCGTTGGCTCGCCCAAAATCACTGATTCAGGTACACCAACCACTCACCGTGTTCAGGCCGAAAATCGGTGATTATGCGGTCAATGAGGTCTTCATCGGCCAATACCGAAAGCGCAAAGAAATTGATCTTGCGCTCTTGAGGTCCTGACGGAAATGCTTGATTGTAGATTCGTTCAAGGCGTCGAACGCGCGTTTCGTCTTTCTGTTTCTTGGCTTTCACAATGGCCTTTTCCAGGCCGTCAAGCTCGTTTGACAAACGCGCTGCTGTGGCAGCGGCTTTTGCTTCAAGCGTCGCGTCTACCGATTTCATGTAGGCAGCCAGTTCGGCGAATGTGCGGTCGAGCACAGTTCGTGAAGCTGAAATAACAGGGTCTTCTGTGCCATCGCCCAATACCAGGCGCCGAGTAAGGTCGCCGAGCGGTTCGAGCAAATCGAGCTCAGTCAACCCCAAGTCGTGCATCCATTCTGATTCCTTGCTGCCAATCACGGTGACGCTATTTCTTGGGATGAGGATGGGATAGTCAACATTGAACGCCTCAAAGGCCGCCTTGAGCTGAAGCCAATAACTCATCTCGCCGGGGCCGCCCACATAGGCAAGGTTGGGGAGGATGAATTCTTGGTACACCGGTCGCAAAGCAGCGTTGGGAG
>DAITMF010000050.1:0-21021 GCA_036835325.1 Flavobacteriales bacterium | reverse complement strand
GTGGTATTCTTCTGAACCAAAAACATACTGAACTGAGAGCACGTTGCTTTCGGCTATAAAGTCGAAATTTAGAACGCATGCGTCATTGATTGTTTGTGGAATCAACGCTTGCAAATCTGGATCACCACCGTTAAAGGTGATTGTGCCCAAATCACCATCGTCGTTCGGACCGATTGCGTCAGCCGCCAAACCGGTGGTGAGAAGAATACCGTCTTGGATACCAATGTTGGTGCTACCGCCATTGCTAAAGATTCCGCTACCGTCTTCACCGCAGTTCAACTGCGCATTTGAAATTGTGACACCGGCACCAACAATTTGGTTGGCCAGATCCACAGCGTTGTTGGATGGAGTAACTGCCAATTGTGCTTCGGCACGAACCGAGAACAGCACAAGACATACCGTCAACAACTTAATTGAAAAACTATAGAAACGATTCATTATGCTAGGATTAAGGTGTTAGGTTATTGCTTAATTGGTCGTTGGTTCGTTTCCTGCGACAAGAATGCATTCCACTGCGTCACTGACCAATTGGCATTCTTCTTTACCTGGAGGTAAACAATGGCCTGGTTCAAGTGCGGAATAGCACGCATAGCGAAGTGGTCATTCGCCTTTCCAGCAAAGAAAGAGACCATCTCTTGCTCCGAAGAAAAGTTGAAATTCGACAAATCAACAAGGTAGGTGCTGCTCAAGGGGGCATCTGCAGGAAGCTGCAAAATACCCGCTTGGCTCAACGATGCTTTCGGCGGTTCAGCCTGTGCATGCGCTGTGAGAGAGAAAAACGCGAGCATCAAAACCGCAGAAACAAGCTTAATGCTCGATTTTGCAGTTTTTCCGACGTCTGCTAAAACGCCGCGAACGGTGGAATAGTTGAAATGTAACATAGTAAAAAAAAATTTACAGTTTAAACCTTGGTCAGTCGTGCACTTTTAGACATCTTCGAGCCGTATGAACCTCCTTGACCGATGCAAAGGTATCATTTTGTCGAAGAATAATCCAAATTAATCGACAAATAAATTAAGTGTATCGGTTTTAAGGCGCCGTTCGTCGGATTTATCCAACTTGTTATGAAGCATTTCCGCATTTCTGTCCCAATCGCTCCGGTACGCCTTCAACCTACCGATACCTCCGAGCAGGTCACCCAATTCCTCTACGGCGAACCGGTTGAGGTGATCTACGAGAAGAACCAATGGCGTGCCTGCAGGTCCCTTATCGATGGCTACGAGGGCTTTGTCGATGAAAAACTGCTCAGTCCCGACGATCCTGATCGCATTTGGAGCGATGATCTCCTCCGTGAGCCGGTAAGCTGGTGGGAAACACCGGAAGGCCTCCGCCTGCTTCCCGCCGGTTCACGCGTCATCTCAAGTTCCGATCCGTCGCCAAAACAAGCGAAGCCCTCTGAAATCGTGGCCTATGCCATGCACTTCCTCGGCGCTCCCTACCTGTGGGGGGGCAAGTCAATCCTTGGCATCGATTGCTCGGGTTTTACCCAATTGGTCTTCGCAGTCAACGGAATACCCATCCCACGCGATGCCAGCCAGCAAATCTACAGCGGTGCGCCGGTTGACTTTATTCAACTGGCCCACGAAGGCGACCTGGCGTTCTTTGGTCCCGAACCCGATCGAATCACCCACGTCGGTATCCTCATCCGCGCAAGCGAAAAATCACAGAACGATGGTGAATGGAACATTCTGCATGCCTCGGGAGAAGTTCGCATCGATGTGCTTGATCACCAAGGTATCTACCGCGTCGATCGAAAAACCTACACCCACGATCTGCGCGCCATTCGACGACTGGTCAACCGCTAAGCGCGCCAAAGAGGCAAACAGCCTCATCCGACCTCCAAATTAAATACCTTCACCGCACCCGAACGATTTCTGCCCCATGCAACTTCAAACCATCGACTGGACCATCATCGGCCTGTTTTTTGCCGTTACCTTATTAATGGGTATGCTCGCGGCGAAACGCAGCGGTGGTAGTGCGTCTGAATTCTTCCTTTCCGGACGTTCAATGCCGTGGTGGCTGCTCGGGGTGTCAATGGTGGCCACCACCTTTTCGGCCGATACGCCCAACCTGGTCGCCGATATCGTCCGCCAAAACGGTGTCGCCGGAAACTGGGTCTGGTGGGCCTTCCTGCTCACGGGCATGCTCACGGTATTCGTTTACGCCCGCCTGTGGAGGCGCTCAGGCGTTACTACCGACCTCGAATTTTACGAACTGCGCTACAGCGGCAAAGAGGCGGCCTTTCTGAGGGGCTTCCGCGCGGTGTACCTCGGCGTGTTCTTCAACACGGTAATCATGGCGACGGTATGCCTGGCGGCCGTGAAAATAGGGGAGATCCTACTCGGGTTGCCGCCGTGGAAAACCCTGCTGCTGGCTTCCGTTATTACGGTTTTGTACAGCGCCTTCGGCGGATTTAGGGGCGTGGTGCTCACTGACTTCGTCCAGTTTGTCTTCGCAATGGGTGGCGCCATAGCAGCCGCTGTTGTCGTGGTCAATCTCCCGGAAGTCGGAGGGATGGAGGCCCTCGTTTCGCGCCCTGAACTGAACGACAAACTCAATTTCATCCCCGATTTCTCCAACAATGATTTGCTTTGGTCGGTGTTCATCATCCCGCTGGCGGTTCAATGGTGGAGCGTTTGGTACCCGGGCGCCGAACCGGGCGGAGGCGGTTACATCGCCCAACGTATGCTCTCGGCCAAAAACGAAAAACACGCCATCGCAGCAACCTTGTTCTTCAACGTGGCCCACTATGCGCTTCGTCCGTGGCCGTGGATTGTGGTGGCCCTGGCGTCGTTGGTCATCTTCCCGGATTTGGAATCGTTGAAAGCCGCCTTCCCAAATGTGGAGGAGGGTAGCATCGGTCATGATTTGGCCTACCCGGCAATGTTGAGCTACTTGCCCGCCGGATTGCTCGGTCTGGTTGTTGCTTCGCTCATGGCGGCCTTCATGAGTACCATCTCAACCCACCTCAACTGGGGGTCTAGCTACGTGGTCAACGATGTGTACCTGCGTTTTGTCAATCCGGCAGCGTCAGACAAGCAACAGGTATGGGTGGGCCGCTTGTCAACGGTGGTGCTGATGATTGGTGCAGTGGTGCTTTCGCGCTTCATTGGAAATGCCAAAGAGGGCTTTCAGGTGCTGCTGCAAATTGGAGCCGGCACGGGCTTGCTCTTCATCTTGCGCTGGTTCTGGATGCGCGTCAATGCCTACGCCGAAATTGCGGCCATGGTAGCCTCATTTGCCTATGCTGTAACAATGCTTTTTTTCAAGGATGGATGGCCCGACCACTGGGTGCTCATCGGCGGTGTGGCCTTTACTACACTCTGTTGGATGGCTGTGATGTTCCTGACACCCGAAACAGATGAAGCCACCCTCCGAAACTTCTACGCGAAAATCCGGCCTTTCGGAAGCGCATGGCAACGCCGCTTCGGTGAGCTTGCTGAATCATCGAACGATACGTCACTTGGACGAAACGTGCTTTCGATGGTCATCGCGGTGATGCTGGTCTATGCCGTACTTTTCGCAACAGGCAAGTTGCTCTACGGCGAGCTCGATTACGCTGGTGCTTTGTACGCTTACGCCGCAGTGCTCACAATGATCCTCATCCGCTTGCAGCGAAAAATCAATAAAAGGTAAGGCCTTCTCGGGCCATGCGGCGCAACAACACGCTGCAGCGGTAGCGGTCTTCACCGTACTCTGACTGCAAGCCGGTCAAGGTTTCAACACAAGTGTTGATGCCGCGTTCATCGGCCCACTTCAGCAAACCTTTGGGGTAGTTCACGCCTTTGGTCATGGCTGTGTCGATGCCTTCGCGGTTTGATATGCCCAAATGCAAGGCGTCGGCTGCCTCGTTGATAAGCATCACCAAAATGCGCCAAACGATTTGTTCGCCCAGTACGCGGTCGCGCTTCGGCTGCGGTTGCTCGGCGCCTTCTGCGTAGTTGTAGTAGCCACGTCCCGATTTGCGGCCCAACCAACCGGCTTCTACCTGTCGCTTTTGAATGAACGAGGGCTTGTAACGGGCATCGTAGTAAAAGGCGGCAAACACGCTCTCGGTTACGGCGTAGTTGATGTCGTTGCCGATCAAATCCATCAGCTCAAAAGGCCCCATTCTGAAACCAGCGAGGTCTTTCATGGCCCAATCAACCGTGGCGAAATCGGCCAAGCCTTCTTCAACAATGCGCAAGGCTTCACCGTAGAACGGACGAGCCACGCGGTTTACAATGAAGCCGGGCGTGTCTTTGGCGATGACGGTCGATTTGCCCCAGCCATCGATCAATGCTTTGGTAGTTTCAACAAGGCCCGGAGCCGTTTGCACGGCGGGTATGATTTCAACCAGCGGCATCAGCGGCGCAGGATTGAAAAAATGAATGCCTACTACACGCTCAGGTTTTTGCACAGCTGCTGCAATCGCCGTGACCGAAAGGGAAGAGGTATTCGTAGCCAAAATGCAATCGTCGCTGACCATGGCTTCAATCTCCCGAAAGAGGCTCTGCTTAAGGTCAAGCCGTTCTACAATCGCTTCAATCACCAATCCGCACTTCTGAAAGTCAATGACAGAAGTCGTGTAATGTATGCGTCCCAAAACCGAGTCGGCTTCCGATTGCTCAATCTTGCCTTTTTCAACCATGCGGTCAAACACCTTGTGCAGCGCCGACCTGCCGCGCTCGAGCGCAGCTTCTGATGTGTCTGACAGAACCACCGAATGGCCGTTTTGTGCCGCAATTTGAGCGATTCCAATGCCCATAGCGCCTGCTCCTGCAACCCCTACCTGAATCATTTTCAATGCTTTGAGATTTTTTATCGGATTTGGCAAACTTTTTGCCGTTGTAAAAGTAAGCGTTACAAGCGCGACGACCTACTGAATCGCGCTCCGTTTCGTTTGCGTACCTTTACACTCATACTTTTGTATATGCGTTACTTCATTCTCTCACTCTTCATCGCGTGTGCCGGCATCGTGCAAGCGCAAAGCAGCAAAATCAGCAAAGGCACCGACCTCTGGGATGCCATCCTCAAAGCCAACGTCACGCCGGGAGGAGTCGTTAATTACAAAGGCATCGCTGAAAACAAAGATTTCAAAAAGGCCATCGAGCTCTTGGCAAGCGAAGCACCTACCGACAAGTGGGAGAAAAACGCTGCAAAGTCCCACTGGATCAACCTCTACAACGCCTTCACCGTTAAGCTCATCGTTGATAACATGCCCATTGCATCCATCAAAGACATCAACGAGCCGTGGAAAAAGCCCTTCATCGCGATTGGCGACGCGACCTACTCGCTTGACCAAATTGAACACGAGATTCTGCGCAAGAACTTCACCGATCCGCGCATTCACTTCGCACTCAACTGCGCCAGCTTTAGCTGTCCGGTGTTGCACAATGCAGCTTTTAGAGCAGATGGACTTGACGAGAAACTTACCCTACTGACTCAGAACTTCCTCAACGACATCAACCGCAACCAAATCTCCGGTCCGCTCGCCAATGTGTCGCAGATCTTCGAGTGGTACGCGACTGACTTCGACGCTGAAGGCGGTGTACGCGCTTTCATTGCCAAGTACCGCGGCCGCGAGATTCCTGAATCGGTTAAGCTTAAGTACATTCCCTACGACTGGAAATTGAACGGAAAATGAGTTTTCGACAGTTCCCAATCTACCTCAAATTCATGCTTATGGGGTTTTTGCCTTCGGCAGGATGTGCACAGCCGTCAGACTTCGACGCCATGGTCAGGGGCCTCATTGATGGCGACGTTGAGCTGGTGTACCCTGACAGTCTTCCGTCAGCTCAACCGGTATTCTTAGATGCCCGTGAACGCGAAGAGTTCACTGTTTCGCACATTCCCGGCGCTGTTTGGGTGGGTTACGATGACTTCGACTTGGCTCGTACCAACACGTTTGACAAAGACGCAGAAATTGTTGTGTACTGTTCTGTCGGTTACCGCAGCGAGCGCATCGCGCGCAAACTCCAAAAGGCAGGCTTTACCAACGTCACCAACCTCTACGGAGGCATTTTCCATTGGGTCAATGAAGACAACCAAGTGGTTGATGCCAAGGGGCCTACCAAACGCGTGCACACCTACAACGAAAAGTGGTCGAAGTGGCTGCTGAAAGGGGAGAAGGTGCATGACTGACCGTGTACTGATCGTTACGGCGAGGTATCCGGTTTTGGGTGAAGTGAAGAGCCGACTGGCAAACGTCATTGGCAGCGAAGCGGCACTGAAAGTCTACCTAACCCTGCTCGATCGCTGCGCTGCAGTGCTGGCAAATCTACAGGCGAAGAAGTACATCTTTTTTACGGGGACGGATGCCCCCCAAACCCGTTTGTACTTCCAATCGTTGGGATGCCACATTGCCGAACAGAGCGACGGAGACATTGGCCAGCGAATGCACCATGCGTTCACAACCGTGTGGGAAGCGAACCCCAAAGCAAAGCTCGTGCTCGTTGGTACGGATGTGCCTGATTTAACAGCCGGCATCGTCGAAGCTGCCTTCAATGCATTGAACACACACGATGCCGTTTTGGGTCCGGCAATAGACGGTGGCTATTACCTCATTGGTTTGAGCGCTCCTGAGCCGGAGGTGTTCACAGGCATTGCTTGGAGCACCGAAACGGTATGTGCAACTACGATTGACATCCTCCAACAAAAGGGAAAGCGGGTCGCCTTGGTCGATGAACTGCACGACATTGATTACCTTGCCGACCTGCAAGCATCCATCCATTTTCCTGAATATCCATCCGAGCAATGAGTACACGAATACGCCTGCGCGAAAGCGCCGACTTCCTTCGCGGCCTGGGCATTGATGCAGCTGAAGTAGGCATCGTTTTGGGCACCGGGTTGGCCAATTTGGCCACGCGCATTGAGGTAATCGAAGCGGTCAACTACGCTGACATCCCGCATTTCCCGATGGCGACTGTTGAATTTCACAAAGGGCGTTTGGTGTTCGGCATCCTTGGAGGGAAGAAAGTCATTGCTTTGCAAGGACGTTACCATTACTACGAAGGCTATTCGATGGAGCAAATCGTGCACCCTGTTAGGGTGATGAAGCTGCTTGGGGTAAAGTATGTGCTGTTGTCGAACGCAGCCGGCGCCATCCATCCCCACTATAAAAAAGGGGAATTGATGCTCATCGATGACCACATCAATCTTCAACCTGACAACCCACTGCGCGGGGCCAACGACGATGAACTGGGCGTTCGCTTTCCTGACATGAGCCAACCGTATGACGTACGATTGAACCACGCCTTGACCAACACGGCCGAGGCGCAAGCACTGACCATGCACACAGGCGTGTACGCTTCGGTCATGGGGCCAAACCTTGAAACCCGCGCCGAATACCGCTACTTGCGCACCATCGGAGCCGATGCGGTAGGCATGAGCACAGTGCCTGAAGTCATTGCGTGCAACCACATGGGCTTGCCCTGTGCAGCCGTAAGCGTTTTAACCGATGAATGCGACCCCGACAACCTGAAGCCGGTTGATATTGCTGAAATCATCGCCATCGCAGGGAAGGCCGAAGTAAAGCTGGCTGATTTGTTTGAACGGGTGGTAGAGAGCGTCGCTCTTGATTGATTAACGCTGTTGAGCGTTCGCAGGAGTTGACTCAAGCTCGACCTTGCTGTACGCGTCGCATTTTTGCTTGTTGCGCGGAGAACACGAAGCCATCAGCACTGCAAATGCCGCACCAATGAAGAGGTATGAGGTTAGGCGTTTCATGGCTCGAAAATACTTCTTTTTTCAAGAGTGCATTGCCGAAAACGAAAAGCTTAAAAAAATTTCTCCTTTCTGATTTCGGCTAACTTCGCGGCGAAATTAATTCGTCAGCCATGCAGAAACTTGTTGAATGCGTCCCCAACATCTCCGAAGGCCGTGATGCGGCAAAGATCAAAGCCATTGCCGATGTGGTCGAAACGGTTGAAGGCGTTCGCTTGCTCGATGTTGACCCCGGCAAGTCAACCAACCGCACCGTCATCACCTTTGTTGGTACTCCTGAATCGGTTGGAGAGGCCGCATTTCGCTTGATTAAGAAGGCTGCAGAATTGATCGACATGAGCAAGCATACCGGCGAGCATCCGCGCATGGGCGCCACCGATGTGTGTCCGTTCGTGCCCGTGGCCAACGTCACCATGGACGAATGCGTTGCAATTGCTCGCGCCCTTGGCGAGCGCGTAGGACGTGAATTGGGCATCCCGGGATACTACTACGAAAGCGCGGCCACAACTGAAAAGCGCAGCAACTTGGCGCATTGCCGCAGCGGCGAGTACGAAGGGCTCGACAAGCTGGCCAAGCCCGAATCGAAACCCGATTTTGGTCCGGCTGAGTTCTCGGCATCCGTCCGCAAAACCGGAGCAACCGCCATTGGCGCACGCGATTTCCTCGTTGCCTACAACATTAACCTCAATTCAACCTCGGTGCGTCGAGCGAATGCCATCGCGTTTGACATCCGCGAAGCGGGAAGAATAAAACGCGAAGGAGACCCGCTCACCGGCAAAGTGGTCAACGACGCCGACGGCAACCCCGTGCGCATTCCCGGAAGTTTGAAGGCTGTCAAAGGCATTGGCTGGTACATCGAAGAGTACGGCATCGCGCAATTGTCGCTGAACCTTACCAACATCAACGTAACACCCGTGCACATCGCTTTCGAGGAGGCCTGCGCCAAGGCTGCCGAACGCGGCATTCGTGTAACGGGAAGTGAGGTTGTTGGACTGATTCCCAAACGGGTACTCATTGAAGCGGCTGACCACTTTCTCAAGAAGCAAGAGCGCTCATTGGGCATCTCCGAAGCCGAAAAGGTGAAAATAGCCGTGAAGTCGCTTGGTCTCGATGACCTCGCGCCGTTCAAGGCCGAAGAGAAGGTCATTGAGTACCTCATTGAAGACCAATCAGCAGCCCGACTGGTGAGAATGAACTTGCGCAAGTTTGCTGAAGAAACTGCAAGCGAATCACCTGCCCCAGGCGGTGGTTCGATTTCGGCCTACGTGGGTGCCTTGGGCATTTCGCTGGGGACAATGGTGGCCAACCTCAGTGCCCATAAACGCGGTTGGGACGATCGCTGGGCGCATTTTTCAAGCTTCGCCGAACGCGGAATGGCCTTGCAGCAGCGCTTGTTGTACTTGGTTGATGAAGATACCGCTGCCTTCAACCGCATTATGGAGGCCTACGGATTGCCCAAAGGCAACGACGAAGAGAAGCGAGCGCGCAAAGCAGCGATCCAAGCGGCTACGCGCTACGCCATCGAGATCCCACTCAGCGTTGCTGAAACCGCCATGGAGTGCATGGAAGTCGTTGAAGCCATGGCGACCGAAGGCAATCCCAACAGTGTTACCGACGCCGGCGTTGGCGCACTCTGCATCCGCACTGCCGTTCTCGGCGCTGCCATGAACGTGCGCATCAACACCGTTGACCTTGAAGACCGCGATTTCGCAAGCAAGGTCACCGCACGCGTTGAAGAACTTGAAGCGGCCGCAGAGGCTGCTGAAAAACGGGTCAGGGAAAAGGTCGCCGCATTGCTCAAAGGCTGAGCGGGGCGGTAGGGTAGCGCCTCCGCCGAATGTATTGAAACCAAAGGCGATCACTGTTGTGTAGGACGGACTCCTAAACGAGGAGCCGGCCCATAACCACGACGTCAATGTTACGTATAGGTTAGGAATTGAACGCCGCCGCCACCATATCTGCACGCCAACGCATTGAACGGGTCATTTACTTTTTCCCGTTGCGCCTGCTTTTGCTGCACTTTAAAAAGAACCTCTTCTTGCTGTTCTTTTGGGTGCTCCTGTTTGGTTATTCGCTGAACTACTTCGCCGAACGTTACGGCGTGGCCTACCAATTCTTGTACCCACAGTACATTGGTGCGAACAGCCCCATGGCCTTTGCCATGGTCGGTTTTGCCTTGGGAGGATTCATCCTAGCCTTCAACCTTTACACCTATGTACTGCACGGATTTCGGTTTCCGTTTATTGCAACGCTGAACAGGCCCTTTCTGAAGTTCAGTATCAACAACTTTATTATCCCGCTGAGCTTTGTCTTGACTTGGATTTCGGCCAGTGCCGTTTTTCAGCGTCAATACGCCCTGCTCGATTTTCCGCAAATCGCCCTCAACATTCTCGGTTTTGTGGGAGGGATGGGCGTATTTCTCATTGCATCGCTAGGGTATTTTCAACTGACCAACAAAAACGTTTTGAGCTACGCCAGTGGCGATGAACCGGATGTCCAACCGCACGACAACAACGAGATGGTGCGCACCAATTTGCACCGCAAGTACCGGGTTGATGCCATCAATTCCTTCGACCGTGATTGGCGCATCGAAACCTACCTCGCTTCGTTTGTAAAGGTGGGCATTGCGCGTTCAGCCAAGCACTACAAGCCTGAAGTGCTCGAGAAAGTTTTTGCCCAGAACCACTTCAATGCATCGCTGTTTGAGCTTTTGCTGATTGTGACCTTTATTGTGATTGGGTCGTTTAGGGAAAATCCATACTTCGTGCTTCCGGCAGCTGCGAGTGTCATGCTCTTCTTCACCATCATGCTGATGCTGGTGTCGATTTTGTACACCTGGATTCGCGGTTGGACGCTCTTCGTTTTTCTGCTGGTGTTTTTCACCATTAACTATTCGGTTCCGCGCTGGAACTTGCTCAGTCTCGACAACCACGCATACGGCCTCACATACGACGGCGAACGCAGCAGTTATTCACCTCAGGTGATTCGCGAGCTCAATACCAACGATGAGCAAATCAAGAGCGATTTCTTGAACACGGTCGGAATTCTCGACCGCTGGCGTTTGAAAAACAGCGTCGATGCTACACGGCTCAACCGCAAGCCCAAAATGGTCATCATCAACACCAGTGGGGGAGGTTCACGCTCGGCAGTGTGGACCCTCACCAGCTTGAGCTATGCCGACAGTGTGCTCCAGGGTAAATTGCTGCGCTCAACAGCCCTGATTTCAGGTTCGTCGGGCGGCATGATTGGTGCGGCCTATTTGCGCGAGTTGTACCTCAAGTACCAAATGGGTGAAACCGAGAACCTCTACAACCCGGCGTACCGAGAGAACATGGCGCGTGACCTGCTCAACCCGGTCATTTTCAGCATCGCCACCAACGATTTTTTCATCCGCTACCAAACGGTGAAAGACGGCGATCAGGTCTACACCAAAGACCGCGCTTGGGCATTCGAAAAGCAGCTCAACACCAATACGGCCTTTGCACTTGACAAGCGCTTGGGCGATTACAAAGCACCCGAACAAAAGGCATTGGTTCCCATGCTTATTATGGCGCCCACCATTGTAAATGACGGCCGACGCCTGCTTGTGAGTTCTACCCCCGTGTCATACCTTTGCGATTCACGTGGAGAGGGGTTTGCCGATCAGAACCTTGTTGGTGAAGATGTTGAATTTACCCGATTGTTTCAGGGTCAAAACGCGTACAATTTGCGCTTCACTTCGGCGCTGCGTATGAACGCGACCTTCCCCTACGTAATGCCGATTGTGACCTTGCCTTCGACACCCCCCGTGGAGGTCATGGACGCCGGCTTGCGTGACAATTTCGGTACCAAAACCACCTTGCAGTTCTTGTACACCTTCAGAAACTGGATCAACACCAACACCTCGGGTGTGGTCATCATTCAAATTCGCGACGTTGAGCGCGATAAAGACTTTCCCGATTTGCGGCGCAACGTATTAAACCGAATGATGGCGCCGCTCGGCTCGGTGTACGGCAACTTCACGCGCATGCAAGACTACAACAACGACCAAATGGCGCGCTACCTTTCGGCATGGTTTGAAAACGACATTGACATTGTCAACTTCCAGTTAAAAACCGACGACGCCAGCAACGTATCGCTCAGTTGGCACCTCACCGAACGCGAGAAAGCAGCCATCGACCGCGTCATTCACGGCGAACAATTCACCCAATCGGTTGAGCGTTTGCGCGAACTCTTGCTCGGAGCTTCAGCCCAGAATGAGTAAGTTCGCAGCATGATCAAAACGGTCTGGAACCTCATACGTTTGGAATTCCGCCTCGAGTTTAGGCAAAAACACACCCTGGCCGGTTTGGCGCTCTTTGCCTTGGCCTCGGTGTACTTGTGCTATCAGGCCTTCCAGCGCATTGACGACCCGGCACCCTGGAACGCCTTGCTGTGGTTGATCATTCTCTTCACAGCCTTCAACGCCATCGGCAAGGGCTTTCAGCAGCAGTCGCGCGGCCAGCGCCTGTATCTGTATTGGAACGTTTCGCCAAAAGCGTTCATCGCCGCGCGCATCGCCTACAACATGGCACTCATGCTGGCCTTGGGATTGCTGACTTTTCTACTCTTTTTTATTTTTCTGGGGGATGGGGGACTGTCAGGCCAAATGTGGGGACACTACCTGCTCGGACTGATGGTGGGGAATCTCGGCTTCGCCGGATTGTTAACCCTGATTTCAGCCATTGGTGGACAAAGCAGCAACGGCGTTGGGCTTACGGCTGTTCTCGGCCTACCCGTGGTGATTCCGCTGATACTCATCCTCAATACTTACACGGTGCAAGTCCTCGAAGGAGTGCCATGGCCTGAAAACAGCATCAATTTGGTGTTTCTCCTGCTTTTGACAATGGTCATGTTCCTCCTGAGCTACCTCTTATTTCCCTACCTTTGGCGTGACTAATTTGAGCTCCTGATGAGGAAGCATTGGTGGAAAATTTTAAGCGCCCTTCTCTTACTGTACGTCGTCGTTTTCAGTTTTAGTGCCCCTATGGCACCAGGACTGATTGGGGTTGACCAAACCACGCTGTCGGTCGGAAGCAACGAACGCATTCTGGTGGGTTACAACACCACCTTCGACGATGCCGATGCCAAGCTTCAAATATTCTTGGAGCATGAAGGCGTTTACCTCTGTACAGAAAACCTTGAAGTGCTTGCCCCTGATCGGGTAAAATTCACCGTTGAAGTGCCCGACACCCTGCGGATGCGCTTTTTCAATGTGTTTGCCAACAACGACAACGACGGCACTTCGCTGCTTGAGAACGCATTCACCGTATCCGATGCAACCGTTTCAGGACAAGCCGTGTATGCAGGGTGCAAACCGGTGGTGAACGAAAACCAACACACGGTGTTCGGTTTTCCTTTCCAACCCATCATCTTCGAAAGCATTCGCAACTTGATGTTCCACGTCCCGATGTGGTTTACCATGTTTTTGATCATGCTTATCAGTTTTGTCGCGTCAATCAAGTATTTGATGAACCCCAAAACGGAGTATGATCTGCGCGCAGACACCGCTGTTCGGGTAGGCATGGTCTTCGCAGTACTCGGTTTGGTAACCGGGTCGGTTTGGGCACGCTTCACCTGGGGCGCTTGGTGGGTCAATGATCCGCAGCTTAACGGTGCCTTGGTGACCTTCTTGATTTATGCAGGATACCTTGTGCTTCGGGCCGGCATTGAAGACGATAAAAAGCAGGCCCGCGTAGCCGCCGTATTCAACATCTTCGCGTACGTGATTCTCTTCATCTTGTTGATGATCCTTCCGCGGTTTACCGAAGGTCTCCATCCCGGAAAAGGAGGAAACCCCGGCTTTAATAGCTACGACCTCGACAGCAGTCTGCGCATGGTGTTTTACCCTGCCGTGCTCGGATGGATGCTTCTAGGCTATTGGATGTATCACTTGCGCCTGCGCATGAACCGGATTAAGGCCGCTTTGTACTACAATGAACCGGAGATTTTCCTCAGAAATGAAAAAAATGGTTAAGCCGATGCAGACGAAAACGTCGCTCAAATGGCAGATCGCTGCCTTTGCCGTGTTCTTAAGTGCCTCATTAACAGCACAAGACGCAGCTACGCCCATCAGTCCGCTCGAACAAACCATGTACAACAGCGGGAAAATCTGGGTCGTGGTTGCCGTAGCAGCGGTCATTTTGGTAGGTATCTTTGCATACCTCGTGCGTGTTGACCGGGCGGTGAGCCACCTCGAGGAAGAAATGGACCAACGTTTGAAGCAGTCATGAGCAAAACACAAGTCGTTCTCATTGTCGTTGTTGCCCTCGTTGTCGGACTTATCATCTCGCAAGTTACGGGCATGAGTACATCCGTGGGGTTTGATGAAGCGTTTGAGAATCCCGGACGTGAATTCAAGGTGTCAGGCACCCTTGACCGCAGCCAACCGGTCGTGTATGACCCATTGACCGATTCTGAAATGACCATCTTCCACATGGTCGACAAAAACAACCAAATCCGTGAAGTGAAGCTGCGCAAGGCCAAACCTACCGGCCTCGAGCAGTCGGAGACCATTGACCTGTATGGTACCGTCGTTGATGGCGAATTTCACGCATCCGATATCCTTATGAAGTGTCCGTCGAAATACAACGAACACAACCATTCTCTTGAAACTGCTGAAGCCGGCACACCCTAATGGATCAAATCGTATACTCTGGTGAGTGGTACTGGGCGGCAACGCTCGGTCGTGTACTTGTCGCACTTGGCTTCGCAGCCGCCCTTCTCGGATTCTTTGGCTACCTCAAAGGCAGCTTGGGGAACGGGGATAAGGGATGGATGCGGATCGGACGGATGGCCTTTCTCACCCATGCGTTCTCGTTTCTCGCCGTCATCGTTTTGATTTATGTGCTGATTCTCAACCACCGCTACGAATTCCAGTACGTGTGGAAACACCTGAACAACACGATGCCGCTGAGCTTTCAAGTATCGTCGTTCTGGGGCGGTCAAGAAGGCGGCTTCTTGCTCTGGATGTTCTGGCATATCGTGCTTGCGCTCGTGCTTGTACGTACTTCCGGAAGATGGGAAGGCCCCGTTCTTACCGTGATTACTGCTGTGCAGGCCTTCTTGGCATCCATGCTTCTGGGCATTTACTTCGGTGATTACCAGTTTGGCCTCGATCCGTTTTTGCTAATGCGGGAGTCAACCACCAACATCACCTTGCCGTGGACACGCAACCCTGACTACCTGAGCTTGCCGCAGTTTACCGACGGTCAAGGCCTCAATCCGCTCCTTCAGAACTACTGGATGGTGATTCACCCGCCGACCCTGTTCCTCGGCTTTGCTTCTACGCTTGTGCCTTTTGCCTTCGCCGTTGCCGGGTTGTGGAAGAAAGACTACATCGAATGGATGCGTCCTGCGACCCCATGGTCGTTCTTTTCGATCATGATCCTAGGTACGGGCATTCTGATGGGCGGTGCGTGGGCCTACGAAGCCCTTTCGTTTGGCGGTTTCTGGGCGTGGGACCCCGTTGAGAACTCGTCGTTGGTGCCGTGGATCATGCTCGTCGGCGGTGCCCACCTGCTGATGGTGAACCGCGTGCGCATGACCTCGCTCTTTACCACCTTCTTGCTCATCATGGGCACCTTCATCATGGTGGTGTACTCGACCTTCTTGACCAAAAGCGGAATCTTGGGCGATACCTCTGTGCACTCGTTTGTCGACAGCGGCATTCTTCCACAGCTCTTGGTGTACCTCTTGACCTTTGCCGCCCTCGGTGCGCTGATGCTCATCGGCAACACAAAGGAACGGTGGATGTTCACCGGCTTGTTTTTGGCGATGTTCTTCATTGGTGTCATTGCCGCACCCTTGGAAATGATTATCCTGTTCTGTGTCGTCGTCCTTTGGTTGATGATTCGCGGATACCGGACGTACATCCCCAAACAAACCAAAGAAGAAGCGCTGTGGAGCCGCGAATTTTGGATGTTCATCGGTAGCTTGGTGCTACTTGTTTCGGCGATTCAAATCACCGCGCAAACCTCGATTGCGGTATTCAACAAGCTGCTGGAGCCGTTCTCAGGCATGTTTGCCAGTCTGCACACCAGCACCAATATGGAGTTTTTCAAGGCTCTAAGCGAACACAGCTTTGCGCCTTCGAAAGACATTGACCAGGCCTACCACCTGTGGCAGATTCCCTTGGCCTTCATTTTCATTACCCTGATAGCCACCACCCAGTACCTCAAGTACAAAGACACCAACTTCAAAGCCTTCATCGCGAAGATTTCGCGTTCGTTTTTAGCGGCTGCTGTCTTACTGGTGCTGTTGCTGTTGTCGTTTGACTTTGCGGCGCACGAATTCCCGCGGGTGGCCCTGCTTTTTGCGACGCTATTCGCGGTTACAGCGAATGCTGACTACCTCATTCAAATGGCGAAAGGAAAGTGGGACAAAAGCGGTGCGAGCATCGCGCACATTGGCTTTGCCTTGCTCATCTTCGGTGCCGTTATCAGCACCTCTCAGAAAGACGTTATTTCACGCAACCAAATCGGCGACATCCGGGCGTTGAACGAAGAGCTCAACAACCGTGAAGACATGCTCCTGATGCAGGGCGACACCCTGCCGATGGGCGATTACTTCGTCACCTACCGCGACCGCTACACCGAAGGCATCCACGTGAAGTTTGAGGTCGATTACTACCAGAAAGTGCCGAAAGCCTACGCTGAAGGCGATGTGGTGTTCTTCAACAACATGTTCTTCGAGTGCAAGGAAGCCCACACCGCCGGCCGCAACTTCAGCGAACACATGGATACCCACTGGCTCTTCATCCCCATCCCAAATGAGCGCCATGCACGTGAGGCGCAGCTGTGGGTGAGCGGCAATCCGGGGCCGTTCATGTTTACCCTTGAGCCGCGCATTCAGTTGAACGAGCAAATGGGCAATGCCCCTGAGCCCGACACCCGCCACTACTGGAACCGCGACCTCTACACCCACCTCAAATGGGCGCGTTTGACGCCTCCGGAGACCGATGAAGACGGATACTTGGGCGGACGCGCGCACGACGTCCACATCGGTGACAGCATCTTGGTGAGCAACATCCTTGTGAGCGTTGATTCACTGTCGGCTGTGGCTAACGAAGACAAAGCGTCGTACAGCTTGCTAGATTCTGATATTGCCATTCGCGTGCACATGACCTTGCGCGAACGCGGCATCACCAAACCGATTGAACCGCTTTGGATTGTGCGCGACTCGCTGATTGTGCCCGACATGAACGAAGTAGCCGATTGGGGCTTGAAATTCCTCGTGAACCGCTTCGAGCCGACCACCCAAACCATCAATTTGACGATTTGGGAGCACGAATCGATTCGCCGCGATTTCATTGTGATGCAGGCCGTGATCTTTCCGCAGATCAACATCCTGTGGTTGGGCTGCATCATCATGGTCATCGGCACAACACTGTCCATCCGACACCGCTACAAACTGGCCCAAAAAGCGAAGAAAGATGCAGCCTGATGGGCGCATCATCGACCTTGTTGGCTGTGGCAACGTAGCTACCCATCTGGCTGAGCGCTTTGTGCAACGCGGCGGAAGTATCCGTTTTCTCGCAGCACGCTCGGCTGAAAAAGCACGCGCCCTCGCATCCGCCGTAGGCGCAGAACTCAAAACACTCGAAGAACTGGCAGCAGTCACTAACGACCTGCCGCTTGTTTTGGCCATCAGCGACGACCAAATTGCGGCGGTTTCGCAGGCGTTCATCCACCGTTTCACCCTGCACACCTCGGGCAGCGTGCCGATGGAGGCCATTGCATCGGAGAAGCGCGGTGTGCTGTACCCGCTGCAGAGCTTTACCAAGGGTAGGGCAGTGGATTGGACGGATGTCCCCATCTGCATTGAAGCCCCAACCGAAGCCCTACTGGCCGATTTGACCGCGGTGGCAACAACCCTCGGCGAGCGGGTAGAGGTAATTTCGTCAGACAAGCGGCGCAAGCTGCACCTGGCGGCCGTGGTCGTCAACAACTTCGTAAACCACCTCTACCGCGCATCGGAGAACTACTTGGAAAACAACGGATTGTCGTTAGACATCCTTCATCCATTGATGCGCGAAACGGTGGCCAAAGCGGTTGATTTGGGTCCGCAATCCGCACAAACGGGACCGGCGCGCCGCAACGACCAGCAAACCATTTCAGCGCACCTCGAAGCGCTTTCACAAGATCCCGAACTTCAAGACCTTTACCGACGCATGAGCGACGCAATAACCCGAAGCTACCATGGCTGAGAATTACAAGAGCGCACTGAAGCGCATTACGACCTTTTGTTTTGATGTGGATGGCGTGTTCACCGACGGCATCGTGCACCTGATGCCCGATGGCGAGCAATTGCGCACCGCCAACGTGCGCGATGGCTACGCCGTGCAACTGGCAGTGAAGAAGGGTTACCGCATCGCCATCATCACGGGAGGAAAGAGCGAGGCCGTGCGCAAGCGCTTTGAAGGCCTCGGCGTTACCGATGTGTTTCTCGGCTCAAGCCGGAAGACGGATGTGCTGAACTCTTACCTCGAAGAGAACGGCCTGAAATCTGAAGAAGTGTGCTACATGGGCGATGACATTCCCGATTTCAGGGTAATGCAGATGGTAGGTCTGGCGGTTTGTCCGGCCGATGCCGCCCCCGAGATCAAAGAAATTTCGGCCTACGTGTCGCAGTATGCCGGCGGAAAAGGCTGCGTACGCGATATTTTGGAGCAGACGATGAAGGTACAGGGCAAGTGGATGGACGACGCAGCGCACGAATGGTAAGCGAGCGGCCTGTTTGATTACCTTTGCGCTCGAATGGCACAACAGTACAAAACCGAAGAAGCGACGCGTTTGCTCGACGTCATCATGAAGATGAAGGGCTACGCATCAACCACGCGTGGCCGAAAAGTCATCAAAGAAGGCTTTGTGAAAGTCAATGGCAAGGTAGTTACCTTTCCTGCGCAAGACCTGCCGGCGGGCGCCACGGTGGCCGTTTTTGAGAAGCCGCAGCGTACGGCCCGCATAACATTGAAGCAGTTGCCGTACGACATCCACCACGACGACCCTGAGCTGTTTGCTTTTGATAAGCCGGCCGGTGTTGTGAGTGCCTCGCCCGATGTGAAGCGCCGCACAGCCTTTAACATTGTTCGCGATTGGTTGTTTGCCCGCGACCCCAAGCTCGACGAGGTGTACTTTGTAAATAAGCTGCCAAAAGAAGCGAGCGGATTGGTGCTCATTGCCCGCGATGCTGTTACACGCACCCGTTTGCAGAAACATTGGAACTCGTACACGAAGCGCTACTACGTGGT
This sequence comes from Flavobacteriales bacterium, assembly GCA_036835325.1. GTDB lineage: Bacteria > Bacteroidota > Bacteroidia > Flavobacteriales_D > Sanyastnellaceae > CAMCHP01. The sequence continues at coordinate 2,048 of DAITMF010000050.1, read as the reverse complement.
GGCGAAGGGCGAGTTCCCGGAAGATGGAGTGATTGGCAAGCAAACCAAGAATGCGAAAGGGCAGGCCGAGGGCTTTGTATTCCCGTACCGCCGCATGATGCAGGGGGCGCAGTACGCCTTGCTCAGGGTTGAGATGAAAAACGAAGCGTTTTCAGAGCTGTTTTCACTGCTCGAAGCGAAGGGGAATTCAGTTCCCGGATTTGCGCGCAGGGGCAAGGCGGCGAATCCGCTCGACCGTTTGGGCTTTCACTTTTTCAGTGTTGAGTTGCCCGAGTCGCCTTCTTCAGACAAGCTAATCACGATTAAGACTCCGGTCCCCCGCGAGTTCTTGAACCTCATTAAATTCAGTGGCCGGTCACCAAATCGAGCGTAAATGTCCTGCGTGCGGCACGTGGAACACCTCCGGAGAAGCGCATTGCGTGAGCTGCGGCGCCGTGCTTGATCCACATCTGCGGATTGAAACGGAGGCCAAGCAACGCGAAGAGCGCAGGTTGAGTGTGCCGCGCGGCCGCTTGGATGCCTTTGTTGACCGCTTCAAAGCCAGCCGCAATCCCTTCATCAAGGCGTTGTATTTGCTCTTGAGCGCCGTGTGGTTTGTGTACTGGGTGATCATGTCGTTTGTGTTTTGGGCCATTGCCGCCGGACCGGGATGACGCCGCGCAGCATCGACGGCTGGTTGTTCAACGGCGCTTTTGCCGTGTACCTCGTGTACAAGGCCCACGCGCTTTCATCGGGACGTCCGATTCATTTTTTGGTGGATGGCTACCTGGCCGATGTACTCGCTTTGCCGGTCATACTTCCATGGTGCGAGGCCCTGTTGGCGACGATCAAGCGCGACCCCGCTTTTCGGCTTACGGGTTGGATGGTGGTTTTCGGATGGATGTACACCTCACTCACCTTTGAAGTGTTGCTTCCCATGATTAAACCCACCGCCACCGGCGACGTGTTTGATGCCGTGGCCTACGGGATAGGTGCGCTGGGGTTTTGGAGGTTCGGGCGGGGTTAAGTTCTCGCAAAACACCCACTCAAATACCCTTCAGCCGTTCGATCAACAGTTGGAAGGCCTTCTCGGGCTCCATGCCATCGCGTGACTCATCAACGTAGATAAGCGGTTCACTGCCGGCCTGGGTTTGAATTACCATGGGAAAGAAGTAGCGCGGCTCCTTGTCGGCATTCATTGGACCAAACTTGATCGAGTACACCTTGATCGTTTCAGGGTTTTCCTGACGGGCGATGGCATATCCGTTGGCGAAATGCAGCATTTTCTTCACCCGTTCATTGTCTTCGTAGCCCGTGATAAGCTCCATCCGGGCAGGTACAAACGAAAAAGCGACCTTCTCGCGATCGTCGAGGAGGGAATACGAACCTACATAGTACCCATCGTCGGTTTTGGCAGTGCCCGTCCACAAGAGGGTATTGAATGGCGTAGGGGTGACCATAATTTCATTGTACGCGAGGCCTTCCTCGACGAGCGATGCCTCGAATTCAGACCGTGCGATGGTCTGGGCAACACCGCCCCAAACAAGGTAGAGGGTTGTCAGGACCAGTCCCCAATTCAGAATTCTAACATTCCCATCAGCAAACCGTTTTCTGAAGGCAACGATCAGGCACGCGATGAGCAGGGGCAGGGTGTAGGCCGGGTCGATTACGAACACGGTGTTCCACGCCACCAAGGCATCGCTAAACGGCATCCACACCTTGGTGCCGTAGGTGGTGCAGCAGTCGAGCAAGATGTGCGTGATGATGGCCAGAAAGAACGCGAAGATCCACTTCTTCAGTGCGTACTTTTCCTTGAACCACCGGTGGAAGAGGTAGCCCAGCAGCGGACTGATCAGCACCGTCAGCAAGAACGAGTGCGAAATACCGCGGTGCACGCTCATGAAGTCGAGTTCATCCATAAACGCCCGTGCGACCACGTCCAAATCGGGCAGTGTACCCGCCGCCGCGCCAATGAGGAGGGCCTTTTTACCAATCTGCCGTTCCATCACTGCCCCGAAGGTAGCAGCACCAAGAACGGCCTGTGAGAGTGAATCCATGCGCTGCGAAGG
>DAITMF010000049.1:0-22140 GCA_036835325.1 Flavobacteriales bacterium | reverse complement strand
TCGTGGCTGTGTTTTTTACGGTTGATTTGGGTTTTTCGGCCGGATTTTGTAGGGTATACATAGCCCACCTCCCCTGACGTGGCAAATCTACGTCCTCCCAAAATTCAGGTCAACTTTTGCGCTGGGTTCTTTACGGTTGTTGGACAAAACTTTGCGTGTTGTTTCTTTTACAAGGAAAGGAACCAAAGCCATTGGGCTGCACGCTCGCTTCGCTCGGTTTTTTTGACACAGAGTTTTAGGAGTACACAGAGTAGGTTGGAGTTTCCCTCTTGCTCAATACTCAAACTGTATGCTCTCTTGGGTCGGCTTCGCCGACGATTATGGGGATTATGGGGATTCTTACCGGGCTACATGCGGGATGCTTTTTTTTACAACGAAAATCACGAAATGCACGAAACCTATCGGGATGGCTTAGCGTGATTGCATTCGTGCTGTTCTTTTCACAACGAAAAGCACAAAAGGCACGAAACTTATAGGACCGGCTTATCGTGCTGTGCTAATCATACTGAAAGATCGAAATGCACGAAACCGTTCGCACTGCACTTCACCTTGCAACCGAAACGCTTTTCATCGGCCAAGCACAGCCGCAGAGCGGCGGCACCTATGTAGCCATGGGATTCATCCCATGGACGAAGCGGCGGGTTTGCGTCCCGTAAGCCCCGTAGGGGCGACACCTCAATCGCCGCATTGCATCCGGTTCCACAAAAAACAATTTTTTGAAAAATGCGGAACCCAATTGCGCGCCCCCTCACGCCCGCCGCAGCAACCGAAACGTTTTTCGTCGGCCTCGCGCAGCCACGTAGTGGCGTAGGTTTTGTAGGGATGGGCCTCTGGCCCGTCCGTCGAGGGGCGCCCGGTCCGTCCCGTAAGCCGCGTAGCGGCGTAGGAAAACCAATCACAACCCCATCAACCTGCGTCCCTACAGGACTTACGTACCGGTGGTGCGCCGCTTGTGGACGGGCTTCGCCCATCCCTACAAAACCTGCGCTCCTACGGAGCTACCCGTGTGCGCCGCACGGTGTGTCGGTTGCAATGCGTTCATGGGTTGCGGTGTACGGTGGACCGGTAAACACTTTTTGTTGCATGAAAATGGTTTACCAGACCCGCGGTTTTTTGACACAGAGTTTTTGGAGTACCCAGAGTAGGTTGGAGTTCCTCTTGCTCATTACTCTTGCTCAATACTGTTTTTTGGTCGGCTTCGCCGCCGATTATGGAGATTATGGAGATTCTTGCTCGCTCCGCTCGCGGTTTTTCAACACCGGTAGGGACACCCTATAGGGCGTCTCTACAACGCGCCCCTACTCCCCCAACCACGGCACGAGTTCGGCTGCATCCGCGAAGCGAACACCATCATACACCGATAGCCCCTGCCAGGTCGAAAACCACAGCAGGCCGTTGCGGTCGCAAAAAATGCCCAAAACAAGGTCCGATGCCAAACCGTCAGCGGCGGTGTAAAGCGTAAATCCGTCGCCGTCGTAACGGTAAACGCCGTACCCTTCGGCGGTGAACCAAATGTGACCGTTCCGGTCTTCGCAAAAACCGCCCACCTCTTCGCCCTTCACTGCTCCGTCACGGGTGAAGTGGGTGAAGTCAGCGCCGTCGTACATGCTCACGCCGCCATAAAACGAGCTCAGCCAAATCCGACCGCTGCGGTCAAGCAGCGCGGCGCCTGAGAAGTTATCGGTCAACCCGTTCTCGGCGGTAAGATGGATGAACGCGCCGTCGCGGTAACGAAAAATGCCGTTGCCGTCGTGGTTGATCCAGATGTTCCCTTGGGTGTCTTCAAGAAATCCGCCGGCCAAATCGTAACTGAGCATGGCGTCACGATCGTCAACCAATTCGTTGGGCAGCTGAAAGGTGGTGAACTTCCCGTCGCTGAAGCGACAGGTGCCGCTCAATGTACCGATCCACACCGAACCGTCAGCGGTTGCTCTGATGCTCCACACTTCGGTGTCGGGCAGGCCGTCGCGCAGGGAGAACGCGGTAAAATCCTCACCGTCGTAGCGCAAAACGCCTTCAGAGGTGGCAAACCACAGGTGGCCGTTTGGTGCTTCAGCAATGCCGCGTACGGCGACGAACGCTGTTCCAAACGGCAGGGCAAGGGTCTCAAGTACGTGTCCGTCGTAGCGGATAAGTCCGCTGCCGTTCGTCCCAAACCAATAGTGGCCGCGGGTGTCGTGGTGGATCGTGCGGACGAACTCCCGCACGCGGCCGCCCAGGTTGGTGTGGACTTGCGGAAAGGTGGTCTTCACCGGGTGCAAGGTATCGGCTGAGACCGGATCGGGTTCACGCTTGGAGCTGTGCTCTCCGCTTTGTACGGAGCAGGCCACCAAACTGCAGGTGAGCAGTGCGAATGCAAGCTGTTTCATGCTTTTTCGAATTGGGGTTTAAAGCGTGCCTTGGTGATCCATTCATTTTTTGCCGACATAACTTCCCTCGTTAGATTGTAAAGGTGCGCAGCAAAGTACAAAAAGCGTTTGAGCCGCTGCCGATGCTCATCCGCCCCGGCGGACCCCAAATCGCCAAATAAACAAAAGCCATGCCCTCGGTATTCGAACAACCAGGTGCCTTGATACGCCTCAAGAGAGACGTAGCAGCATGCTGTTGATGTCATCGCTCAAACGCGGGTGCACCTGAACCTCATCGGCAAAGACCTCCCATTGGCTGACCGTGTTGGAAATGACCTCAATGATTTCGCCGGCGCGTTTGCAGCCGATGGAGTCGGCGATTGTGAGCACATCGGCCTTGGTGATGTTGGTGCGTTTGCCATTGACGCTAAGCGCGTGCTGACTTACCCATACGCTGTCGGGCCTGTAGGCATGGCACACATCGTAGGCCGGCGCCAGCTCCCATTGGCCGCCTTGTTTGAGTAGAAATGCGAAGTTCTTGGTGTGGTCGTCGCAGTTGCGGGCGACCACGTTGAACACCATTCTGCGGAACATTTGCTCGGCATCGGCGTAGCTCAATTTGAGCTCGCGCATGCACTGAAAGAGCTGTTCGTAGCTGAAACCGGTGACCTGATTGTAGTCAAAGTGCTTCATGGCGCAGAAGGTTTGCACGTGGTGCTTGACGTCGCCACCTTCGCGATCAAAACGCTTGGTCATGAAGTGGGCCCTGCCGTTTTCTTCGAGCAAACGCGAAGGCATCATGTCGATGCCACAGGCTCGTGCCATGTTGAAGTAGGCCATTTCGACGCGTCCGTACCCGTGGCTGCTTCCCAATTGCGTGTCACTGACTCCGTCAAGCTTGATGAGCCATTGTTCAAAGCCCTTGGGCGCTTTGGTTTGTCCTGATTTTACTTCACCGGTTTTGGCATTCCATGCAATGAGGGCTTTGGGTCGCGCCCCACCGGCCGAAGTACCGATCTTCAAAATGTCAGATACCGCTTGTTGGTCGTCGTCGTTGAAATTCGCCGTGAAAGCCTCGCGTTGGTCGAGCATCCGCTTGGCGGTAGCCACCAGGTCATCGATCTCAACAGAAAAGCTGCGCTTGCTCTCTTTCAAAACCACCGGTTCAAACTCAAGCGCACCCATGCCGCGCGTGCCGATGAAGCACAGCATCTCAATCGGATTCATGCTGTTTTGCGGACGACCCTGCCGGGCCAACCACAGGTTGATCAACTGGTTTCCGTAGCTGTCGGGCAAGGCATCGGCGAGCAAGCCGGGCAGCCCCTTGAAGGTATCCAAGGCCGGTGGCTCGGTGGCACGCAGTTCAGGAAACGCGAATAGCCTGCGTTGATCGGATACCGGCATTTTGAGTGGCGACAAGTCCCACCCCAACTGCTTAAAACCGGCATCGTACTCAAATGTGGCGTAACCGGTTTGGTCGTCCCATGCGACGGCGCCCACGAGGCGCCCCCAGATCTTTACCTCAGCTACCCGCATGACCTACCACGTTGATCCTTGATTGCCCTTGTCGGCCTCAGGCGCACGACGGGCGCGTTGACGCTTTTTCTTCTGCAGCTTGGCGAGCGCCAGCGGACTGATTGTTTCACGCACTTCAAATTGACTGAGCACGCGCAGCTGATCCAACACACGCAGCACGTGGATCAAGGTGGCGACGGTCACCGTTTCACCGCGCTCAAGCAAACTGAGCGTTGAGCGGCTGATGCCGGCGGCTTTGGCCAGTTCTTCCTGGGTTCTGTTTTGCTCCATGCGGTGGTGCCGGATGAAGTCTCCAATGAACTTCTCCAGCGCCTTATCGCTCATTGAAACCAATTCCATGACTGATTTACCACTCATACGTGCGAATACATACCATTAATGCATGATGTATCATACGAATGTACGAATTATTTTGATTCAATCGCTTTGTGAATGGTATACGCGACGTTATTAGGCGTGAATGCGTTTTACAAATGATTATTCATTCATAAAAGGTGTATTAATACCCTTGTGAAGACGCCCTGTAGGGCGTCCCTACTACAGCCACGTTTTGTACCTTACGTCGATGTCAAACACCGCCCTGATCATTGAAGAACGTAGCCGCGATATAGGCGACTTTCTCGTCGGACGCCTCCTGCCCTTTCGCAAGAAACGCATGGTGGGTCCGTTCATTTTTATCGACCACATGGGTCCGGAAACCGTCGGCAACGGCAAGTACATCGATGTTGATCGGCATCCGCACATCGGCCTGTGCACGCTGACCTTCTTGCTCGAGGGCGGAATCATGCACCGCGACAGCTTGGGCACCGAACAGCTCATCACCCCCGGCTCGGTGAACCTCATGGTCGCCGGAAGCGGCGTTACCCACACCGAACGCACACCCGAGGAATGGCGCGACGGACGCACCCACACCCTCAACGGCTACCAAATCTGGATTGCCCTTCCAAAAAGCCATGAATCTACGGCACCGCTCTTCCAGCACGTGGGGGCCGATGAGCTGCCGGCGTGGACCGACAACGGCGCGCACTTCAAACTCATCGCCGGTAAGGCTTTTGACCGCATTTCGCCCGTTATCACTTACAGTCTGCTGTTCATGCTAGAGGTCACGACACCCAACGAAACCGTTCTTGATTTTGGCGGAAAGCTGCCCGGCGAAGTGGGCATCACCGTTGTGCGCGGCGCCATCCATGCGTGCGAAGAGCGCATCCCCGAAGGGAACATGCTCGTGGCGAAATCTGAAGACACCTGCCGCATCACTGCCGAAGCCGGAACCCACCTCCTGCTGTTCGGTGGCGAACCGTTGCCTGAAGAACGGCACATCTACTGGAACTTCGTTGGCTCATCCCGCGAAGCGATTGAAAAAGCCAAAAGCGACTGGGAAGCCGACCGATTCCCAAGAATACCCGGCGACACGAGTTACGTCCCCCTGCCCTAAACTCAATCTTCGGTTTTCAACGCTACACCTTCTTCAACGCTGGCGCGTATGATCTTCTTGATGCTTTTTTGGATGAAGATGTTGTTGGGTAGGGTAATCGACTGTCCGTCAGGCGTCTCCAATGTAATAAAGATGAGGCCGATGTCAAGCACTTTGCCTTCAATGGTGTAGTCTTTTGCTTCAAGGATGATGATCGAATCGTTGATTTTGATTGGGTGGTTAAAAAATATGATCACAGCTGCTGTAAAGTTCGACAGCAGCGACCATTGCGCAAAGAAGGCAACGCCAACGATAGTGAGCAAGGATCCGATGAACACGGCCAAATCTGACTGCTTCACCCCCCAGATGAGGGCGATTAGCATAAAGCTGATGAACAACAGCGCCGTGTGAATGACTTTTTTTATGGCCAAACCACGGGTATCGTTCAGTAGCCGTGTGGCATGGTGCTTGTTGATGAGGCGGTAAGCGAAATTCCGCGCACCGATGTAGATGGCGATCACCACCACGGTTTCAACGATGCGTACAAGGTAACTATCAAAAAATTCGGCAGTGAATTCAGGCACGTTGGTCTCTTTTTTGGGTTGGAGGATGGATGCCGCAAAGGTAATGAATGCACAGCAAGCCACTCATTCACTCGCGTGCGCAAGAACGCCATCGGCTTTCGTACCTTTGAAGCATGTCTATCGAACTCAGCAACATCACCAAGCTGTACGGCGAGCAACGCGCAGTCAACGGCATTTCGTTCTCGATCAAAACGGGCGAAGTGGTCGGCTTTCTCGGTCCGAACGGCGCCGGCAAATCTACCACGATGAAGATGCTCACCTGCTACATCCCGCCCAGTTCGGGTGAGGCGAAGGTGTGCGGTTTCAATGTGATGGACGACCCCATGGAGGTGCGCAAGCGCGTGGGTTACCTGCCCGAACACAATCCGCTCTACCTCGACATGTACGTGAAAGAGTTCCTCGCGTTTGTGGCCGGCATTCACAAGTTGCCGAATACAACTGCGCGGGTGAAAGAGATGATTGATTTGGTGGGATTGGGACGTGAGCAGCACAAGCCGATTGGCGCTTTGTCGAAAGGCTACCGCCAGCGTGTGGGTTTGGCCCAGGCCATGATTCACGACCCCGAGGTGCTGATTTTGGACGAGCCCACCTCAGGACTTGACCCGAACCAGTTGGTGGAGATTCGCGAATTGATTCGCGCCATCGGACGCGAAAAAACGGTGATGCTGTCAACCCACATCATGCAAGAGGTAGAGGCCATTTGCAGCCGCGTCATCATCATCAACCGCGGCGAAGTGGTGGCTGACGATGCCGTTTCGCAGCTTTCGCGCTTCCGCACGGATGCCCGCAAAGCCGTGTACGCCGAGTTTGACAGCGAGGTCACCGCAGCGCAGTTGTTGGCCATTGAAGGTGTTGTTGAGGCGGTTTCGGCTGGCGCCGGATGGCGACTGGAAGGCGACGTCGCGGTAGATTTGCGCCGTGCCGTGGCCACCTGGGCCCAGGAAAACGGACGATTGCTGTACACCCTCAGGGAAGACGAACAGAAACTGGAAGACGTTTTCAAGCGGTTGACGAAGTGACGGCAAACACGGCCGCTATTTACAACGTGAATGCACCTGTGACTCTTGAAAAAATAAACGAATTTGTTTATTTTTGAAGAATGATGACGTTGTTGGCTGCACTCAAGGGCACACACCCGGGGAAGATAATTGGACATGAATTGGCGAAGCGAAGGATTCGTCAGAATGCTTTTGCGCATACATTAGGAATCCATCCGCAGCAATTGAACGCCATTGTTGCCGGCCGCAGGCGGCTCAGCCCGGAATTGTCGTTGCGCATCGAGCGGGAACTTCAACTTGAGGAAGGATTTTTGTACTTGCTGCAAGGTTTGCACGAGCTGCACATCACCAAAGAAAAAGCCCCTTCGTTTTCAGAAAAGCGTCCTGACAGTTCTCGCTTTAGGCGAGCTCTTTTTTGGGACACTGCGATTGAGCGAATCGATTGGCAGCGTCAGCGCAAGGCAGTGCTACAGCGAGTCGCACAGTATGGAACTGCTGAGGAGCGTACGTACTTCGAAGAATTTTACGCATGAGCAACAAGGCACACTTGCATTGGGAGACGGTTTCGCCACAACTGAAGCAGGCTATTCACCTGTGGATCAACGGATAATTTCGCTCACTTCATTTTTTTTCAGTCAACCCCTTGACATATTCTCAGAACCTTGTATTTTTGCCTCCCCAATCGAAGGAATGGGATATGCGAGAATAGCTCAGTTGGTAGAGCACAACCTTGCCAAGGTTGGGGTCGCGAGTTCGAGTCTCGTTTCTCGCTCAAAGAGCTGTCGTTTCGACAGCTTTTTTTGTTTATGATTGTACCGTGCCTGAACGCAGGCAATCTGCCCGGATGGTGGAATCGGTAGACACGAAGGACTCAATAGGCTGTTTGCTACTCCGGTTGCATGTTACACTATGTTTCTAGCACCAAGCTGCTATCTGCAAACAGCCGTTCGCTTGATTGATTCAGCGAACACTAGGGTTGCCCGGCAGGAAACTGCCGGAGTAGAATCCGTCAAATTCGGTGAACGCTTTTGTGGTGACACAAGTGCCAATACCGAGCCAAGCTCCGCTTGCGGGGAAGGTGTAGAGACTTGATGGCGGACACCTACGTCTGAAAAGATAGGGTGAAGGTAAAGTCCAGACCACAAACACCGAGGAGTACAGGTGGCAGCGAAAGCTGTAGTGTGTAAGTAAAATCCTTTGGCCAGCAATGGCCGTGTGGGTTCAAGTCCCACTCCGGGTACCAAAAGACCTCGTGAATGCGGGGTCTTTGCTTTTAGCAATGGCCGTGTGGGTTCCGATAGCTATCGGAATTAGTCCCACTCCGGGCACAACACCGTGCAGAGCATGTGCATTGAGCACGGTTCGAACATCTTTAGCTTCATGTCTACACCCTGTCGAGCTGTTGAAACCTTGATGCGCCGCTGCTTATAAAAATTTTAGAACCGTCGCTTGGAATTCGGCAAGTACCAGTAAACGGTCTCCTTCGGAAACCAAAACTATAATCTTATTCAGTTATAAATCGAAAGTATAATTTATTTCGCTTATATTTGGCTCATATAAGCGATTTAGATTATACCTAGCATGGTTGGCGTTATTACCGGCGACGTTATCAATTCCCGAGCAATTGAAAGCACTTCCACTTGGCTGGAACCGCTCAAAGCATGCTTAAGCGTATATGGTCTTCAGCCCGTAGATTGGGAAATTTACCGTGGCGACAGTTTCCAGCTCTTGGTGAATGTCGAACAGTCAATCGATGCTGCACTTCACCTGAAATCGACGATGCGAAGCATAAGCGTGATCGACGTAAGGCTTGCCATAGGAATCGGAACAATCACTCACCGGAGCAACAAGGTGACGGAATCAAATGGGAGTGCTTTCGCCAATTCAGGCAGTGCTTTCGAACGTATTGTTGCAGAGAGAAAATCCTTCGGTCTGAAAACCGATTCACAAGACCTAAATGATGAGCTCAAAGCATCGCTTGAACTCGCTGTTATTTTAATGGACAATTGGAGCCCTGCCACAGCGAAGGTTGTCGCTGAACAAATCTACAATCCGAACATTGCACAGACAGAACTTGCTCGAAAGCTCAATGTTTCTCAAGCAGCTGTAAGTCAAGCATTGCAACGAGCGCACTACCACGAAATCAAAGAGTACATGCGAACATTGATGGAGCGCATCAAACTGAGCATCCAATGATTGTTCTTGTTAAGCTATTTCTTGCTCATCTAATTGGCGATTTCATCCTTCAGCCAAACTCGTGGGTGCAGGCCAAAGAAGCCAAGAAACTAAGAGCGTGGCAACTCTATTCCCATGTTCTTATTCATGCTTTGCTCACAGCACTCCTATTGAGGCGCGAGTCAACATGGGCGGTAATTGGCATGTTGTTCGTCACGCACCTAGTCATTGACACCGGTAAGATTCTCCTTCAAAACAAGAAGAATAAGCGATTGCTGTTTTTCATTGACCAACTCCTGCACCTACTCTCACTGGCCATCATTTACATCACACTGTTGCACAAAAACAGACCAATTGACCTTTCTTGGCTAAGCTCTGATTTGCGTATACTCCAGCTCACCTGCATCGTTCTTCTTACCCTGCCAGCTTCCGTAACAATCAAAACCATAATCTCAACTTGGACACCAACTTCACAAAAAGACAATAATAAAAAAGCAATCGCTGACTCGCTTCAAAGTGCCGGACTCTACATAGGTATCATAGAACGTCTGTTCGTTTTCGCTTTCACAGTCGCCGGACATTGGGAAGTAATCGGCTTCCTACTCGCAGCAAAATCAATCTTTCGATTCGGCGACTTAAGAAGTAGCACTGAGCGTAAACTTACTGAATACGTACTTATCGGTACACTGTTGAGCTTTGGTTCAGCTATGCTTGTAGCTACAGCATACAAGGTTCTGGCGCAACACATGGTTTAAAACACTTTACACCTCTGAGGAATCCCCTCACCCCCTCGTATACCCCATCCTCAACCTGAAAACAAAGGCGTGGCGGTTGAGGTCGATGGCGGTTTGGTTCACAAGTGGAATGCCGTACTGGTACACCGCACCGGCATCAAGCAGCAAGCGCCATTGGCGCAGCACCACCCAATTGAGCGCCGCCGATGGAACCCCCTGCAAAAATGAACCGCCGTCGTAGTTGAGGTAACGCGCGCCCAAACCCGAGTTCAACGATACACCAATGTTCTTGATCGAGTACACGCTCACCTCCTGCTCGTAACCGGCCGACCAGTTGCCATCGCCTAAGAAACTCACCGCAGCCCCACGGGTGAGCATGAAATTGCCGCCTCCTCGGGCGCCTATCTTCTGGTACCGCATGTACTGGTAGCTGAATCCGTAGCCGGGAGTGTTTCCGTTGCGGACATCGCTCGTGGCAGAAACCGCGTGGTACATCTTCACGGGATTGAAGTCGTAGGTGGGCTGAATCATGGCGATTTCATGAAGCGAAAAACCGCTCTCGGCAATCCATTCGCGCAGTGCGGGGAGCGACATATCGGCGATGTAATCGTACTGGTGTTGGGCATTGATGGCTTCGGCAAGGGCCTCCCCTGCCGTTTCCTTCACCAAATGCCCCACTGCACAGTAGGTGCCCTGCGCATCGATGAAGCACGGACGGCGTCCGGCATAACGCTCGTTCACCGGGTAGCGCTCAGCGGCAATGTACGCCGCGAACTTAGCCAACAGGGCACGTCGCTTGTCTTGCACCTCTTCGGGGTAGTGGGCGCTGGCCTCCAGCAGCCGGTCGTGCACGTGGCTCAAATGGGCTTTGACTTTTTGGGTGTCGTCCATGTGAGCCAGCTCCTCCGCATCCAACTCAGCCAACGATTGATTGCCGATGACAGGGTTCAGTAGTGTGTTCACATGCTCAGGCTCAGCGCAAGCAAACAAGCAAAGGGCCATGCCCAGGTAGAGGAGCTTCTTCATCGATCGGCACGTTTTAAAGAAATGTAGCAAGATTCCAGCAAGCCGCACACACAAGACTTCGGCAATAATCACCCTTCTTCCGAATGCGTGCGCGCACCGTCAAATCGCCCGCTCATCCGGCGAAGCCGAGAAAAACCATAGCCGCAAGAATCAGCACCACCATCAGGCCTCCCACCCAGCGCAGCCAGCGGCCGAAGGGTATGCGCGCAATCGACAAAATGCCCATGGTAACGCCGCTTGTGGGGATGATCAAATTGAACAGGCCGTCGCCAAACTGGAAGGCCAGCACAGCCGTGTCGCGCGATACGCCCAGCAAATCGGCCAGTGGCGCCATGATGGGGATTGTGATCGCCGCCTGACCTGAACCGCTGGGGATGAAAAAGTTGATCGCGCCTTGCACCGCAAACATTAGCTGCACGGCCACTGCACGCGGCATGCCATCGGTTAGTCCGGCCAAGCTGTACAGCACCGTATCGATGATTCGGCCATCGGTGGCGAGCAGCAGCACGGCTTTCGAAAGGCCGATGATGAGCGCGGCTGGCATCAAATCGCGCGCACCGCTGTAGAATGCCCGCATGGTGGTTTGTACATCCATGCGTACAGTGAGCGCTGCGGCAATGCCCATGAGCACAAACAAACCGCTGATTTCAGCAATGTACCAGCCCCATTGCACTGCCCCCAAAATCACAAGTACGAGTGCAGCGGCAAAAATCAGCAATACCGCGCTGCGCGACCGGTTGAGCGCCACTTCTTGCAATTCGCCGCCTTCATCGGCCGCGGGCAAAAAACGGAGTTCGGGTTTGCGCTCAATGCGCCGCGCATAACGCATCACGTAGGCAGCGGCCAAGGCTGTCATGACCACGCAAATCAAGGTACGGTAGGCTGCACCTCCGAAAATCGGCAAGTCGGCAATGCCTTGTGCGATGCCTACAGTGAACGGATTGAACGCAGCGCCTGAAAAGCCCACACCGGCACCCACAAACGGGATGGCCACCCCCACAAAGTTGTCGTAGCCGAGCGAGCGCGCCAGCGGCAAGGTGATAAGCACAAACACCAAGGTTTCTTCACTCATGCCGAAGGAGTAGCCCCCGAGTGAAAACACGAACATCAGCACCGGAATCACCCAAATCTTGCGGCGTTGGTTGCGCTCGGCCATCCGCAGAATGCGAAACAAACCCGCATCGATGGCGCCTGTTTTCATGAGCATTCCAAACGCGCCGCCGACCAAAAGCACGAAGGCGATGATGTCGGCCGCTGACTCCATCCCGCGAAGCGGAGCCGTAAACACCTCCATGAAGCCCTGTGGCGCTGCCTCGGTATGCGCGTAGGTGCCGGGCACAACGACCTCCACCTCGCGCGAGCCAACGGTTTTGAGTGTGCGTTCGTAGCTGCCTGACGGAACAATCCAAGTCAGTGCGGCAACGAGTACCAAAATGGCCGAAACGATGACCAGGGCGTCGGGTGCTTTTTTCATGCGCTGAAATTAGCGATTCATTGCGTTTTCACCACGGCAATTTCCACCCGCAAACTTTGTCGTACCTTTGAAATGCGAGATTTTTACTGCCATGCTCGACATCACCAAAGAATACATCGAAGCGCTGAAAGAGCACATCCACGCCGGACGTGACTCTGAGATTCGGCAGGTGTTTGCTGACTTGCACCCGGCCGACATTGCCGAGGTGTTTGGCGAACTCCGCTCGACCGATACCGCTTACGTGTACCGCTTGCTCGACAAAGACTTGGCGGCCGATGTATTGGTGGAGTTGGATGAGTACGTGCGTGAAAAGCTCCTCGCTTCGCTCACCAGCCGCGAAATCGCGCAGGAAGTCCTCGACCGCATCGATTCTGACGATGCCGCCGACATGATCTCTGAACTTCCCGACGAAAAGATCGAAGAGATCATCGCCCACATCGAAGACCAAGAGCAGGCCAGCGACCTCATTGACCTACTCAACTACGAAGACGGCACCGCTGGCGCACTTATGGCGAAAGAGCTTGTGAAGGTGAACCAGAATTGGAACATCACACAGTGCATCCGAGAAATGCGGCGGCAAGCCGAAGACCTCGAAAACGTGTACAGCATTTACGTGGTCGATGACCAAAACAAATTGCTCGGCACACTTTCGCTGAAAAAATTGCTCTTCAGCTCGAGCTCAACGCGCACGGTCATCCGCGACTTGTACAACCCCAAGGAACTCAAAACCGTAAACCCCAACGACGACGTTGAACAGGTGGTGCGCGTGATGGAAAAGTACGACCTCGCCGCAGCGCCGGTGGTGAACGACGCCGGACAACTGCTCGGACGCATCACCTTCGACGACGCTATGGACGTCCTCCGCGAAGAATCGGGCAAAGACTACCAGCTCGCCTCGGGTATCTCGGAAGACGTTGAATCGAGCGACAACATTTTCACATTGACCCGTGCCCGTTTGCCGTGGCTGCTCATCGGCATGGCCGGAGGTTTGGCGGGGGCGCACATCATCGGTTTGTACGACATTCAAGCCAACCCGTCAATGGCGATGTTCATTCCGCTAATTGCAGCGATGGGCGGCAACGTAGGCGTTCAATCGGCAGCGATCGTTGTACAGGGCCTCGCCAACAAGTCAATTGAAACGGCTGATTTGGCTTCGCGTTTGCTCAAAGAGTTCGGGGTAGGTTTGCTCAACGGGCTGATTTGCGCCGTGGTCATCCTCCTTGCTAGCAGCATGCTGAATTTCGGCCTGCAAATCAGTGTCACCGTGAGCTTAGCGCTTCTCTGCGTAATCGTCTTTGCCGCACTTTTCGGCACCTTTGTGCCACTCATCCTCAACAAATACAAGATCGACCCTGCCTTGGCCACGGGTCCGTTTATCACTACCTCGAACGACATTTTGGGGTTGCTGATTTACTTCTCAATCGGCTCACTCATCAGCAGTTACCTCTGATGCGCGTTCTCTTTCTCGATAGTGTGCATGAGGTTCTGGCGCAGCGTTTGCTGGGTTTGGGGTGGACGTGCGACCATGACTACACAAGTACCTATGACGTAATACGGGAACGGATTGCAGACTACGACGGCCTTGTGATTCGGAGCCGTATTCCGATGGATGCAGCATTGATTAAATCCGGCACGCGACTCAAGTTCATTGCGCGCAGCGGAGCCGGTTTGGAAAACATCGATTTGGAAGCCGCAGCGGTGCACGGCGTTGAAGTGGTCAGCTCACCCGAAGGCAACCGCGACGCCGTTGGAGAACAGGCCATTGGCATGCTGCTGATGCTGCTGAACCACTTGAAACGCGCCGATGCGGAAGTCCGCCAGGGCATTTGGCACCGCGCCGAAAACCGCGGCACCGAAATCGCCACTCGCACCATCGGCATCATTGGCTATGGCCAAATGGGCAGCGCCTTTGCCCAAAAACTAAGCGGATTTGGATGTAGGGTCATCGCGTACGACAAGTACCGGACATTGACTGCCGGTGATTTTGCCGAACAGGTTGATTTAACAACCCTCCAACGCGCGTCGGATGTCATCAGCTTACACCTTCCTGAAACAGACGAAACCCATCACTTTGTGAACGACGCCTTCATTGCAGCCTGCAGCAAGTCGTTTGTACTGATCAACACAGCACGCGGCATGAACGTTGACACAGCGGCATTGGTACGCGGATTGGAAAGCGGTGCTGTTAGCGGTGCCTGCCTCGACGTATTGGAGTTTGAGAAGCGCTCGTTTGAGGGCCTATCGGCCGATGCCTTGCCGGATGCCTTTCGCTACCTCATTCAAAGCGACCGGGTCATCCTTTCGCCGCACATCGCCGGTTGGACGCACGAGAGTTACGTGAAGTTGAGCAGCGTACTTGCCGACAAACTGGAAGCTTTGTTCGGCTAAGGCTCGCATCCATCCCAACAAAAAGACCGCAAAAAAGCGCACAAAAAAGCGCATAAAAAAAGGAGGCCGAAGCCTCCTTTTAGACAATCTATTGCAGTGATTACTCAACTGTTCCGGTGCGCGCGCGCGAGCCGGTTGAGTAGAGCACCTTTAGGGCAGAGGCCTTGCGAAGCTCTTGCTTCACATCAGTTACGATGCCCATTTTGGTTTCTTTGTCGACTTTGAGCGACACCCACATCTTGCTTTGTTCGGCATCGATGATGGTGCTTCGTTCATTGTCGACCCATTCACGTACACGTTCGGGAGAAGCGAACTGGTCATTTAGCTGTACAACGGGTTCGGTACCGCGGCGAGCATCTTGCGGCGGACCAATGTTGATGTAGCGAATGAGGTGCTTCTTCTCGATTTTGTAGAGTTCTGACGCTTGCGGACGTACCACCTTCACGAGTTCTTCTTCGGTACGGAGGACGGTAGCCACCATGAAGAAAAACAGGAGCATGAACACAATGTCAGGCAGCGAGGCAGTTGAGATGGCTGCCATTTCGCGTTTTTTTCCTTTGTTGAATTTACCCATTGTGTGTGGTGTTAGTAGACGTTACCGGCATCAATTGGTTCGGCTTCGGATATCCGTTGCGGGTACACTTCTCGCACTGCGAACACCTTTAGGCGAAGTTCTTCAGTAGCTGAGCGTTCCAGACGTTCTTCGAGTGCGGCGTAGGTTTCACCAAACTTGGCAAGGGCCAATTCATCGCGCAGCTCATTGACAGCGGCTTCGAGTTCGTTTTGCACCTGAATGTAGGTGTCGTAACTCGTGTTCTTGTCGTTTCGCATCGAGATGATTGCCGAGCCTGGGAGTTTTTTGTACTCTCCCCCTAGAAGGGTCATGAACTCTTTTTTATCGCGCCAGTCGTCGAGAACCTTCTGGTACGACGCCTTTTTGTCAGCGTCGGCCGTTTGCTTCACGAGTGCATCGTAGGTTGCAATGTTGGCTTCAACGTCAGCCCTGCGTTCCCAAAGGCGCACAGGCAAGTTGGGATCTTCGGGTTTTTCACCGTAAAGAAGCCCGTCACCATCAGCAATGAGGAACTCTTTCGCTTTCTCTTTGAGTTTGCCGATTTTGATCTCTTCACCCTCAACGAGCAAATCGTCATTGGCGTTAACCAACACCACAAACACGTTGCGCTCTTTCACCGGTGGAACAGTCACATCAGGCGGGATGGGCGGTGGCAGCTGTCGCTTGATACCTTCGTCTGAGTCAATGGTGGTAGTCACCAGCCAAAATATCAGGAGGAGGAAGGCGATGTCGGCCATCGACCCGGCATTGATTTCCTGTAGTGGTCTTCTCGCCATGGTTCAAGTGGTTTATTTAAATAAACGGCTGACTTCCGTCCAAATTATGGCAATGATTGCAATGGCTCCCAAAAGGTACACCATGTACATACCGCCACCGGCAAATTGCGATTCTTGTTCGGTGACCTCTATTCCGCTGCTTTCGTAGGCACGAAGAACAGTTTTATCAGCGAGGGCGTAGAAGCTCACGAGGCCAATCAGCACAAAACCTACCACGCCGCCAAGGGTGGCGAGGCGTTTCTTGATGTTGGTAACGAAGAAGAACAATCCGAAGAGCAGGGCAGCAGCGGTGCAAATGACCAGTGCTACTAAGGTAAGTGTGTATACGTTATCGAGGAGGCTGCCGTAGGCATCCATCCCCTCATTGTAAGTCTCATCGGTCACACTGCGCGAAGCAATCATTACCAGAAGCACCGCTCCAAGTACAATGATCACCGAACGAAGAATGCCGAGTCCGAGACGAAGTGATTTATCGTTCATAAGGCGTTGGGATTAGGCCTGAATTTTGCGCTTGTAGAGCATGTCAACGAGGTCCATTGACGCTTCTTCCATATCGAGTACAATGCCATCAATCTTCGACAAGATGTAGTTGTAGAAGATTTGGAGGATGATCGCTACGATAAGACCCGATACCGTGGTAATAAGTGCCACCTTGATACCGCCTGCCACGATTGACGCGTTGATGGTGTTTGCTTCAGCAATCTTGTCGAAGGCTGAAATCATACCGATTACCGTACCCATGAACCCGAGCATTGGCGCGAGAGCGATGAAGAGCGAAATCCACGAAAGGCCTCGCTCGAGTTTGCTCATTTCTACGCTACCGTAGTCTTCAATGGCCTTGGCAACGTCGCTGAACTCACCGGTTGAGCGGTCGAGGCCTTGGTAGAAAATGCTGGCTACAGGTCCGCGGGTGTTGCGGCATACTTCTTTCGCTGCATCAACACCACCTCTCTGGAGGGCCTCTTCAACATTGTTGAGGAGTTTCGTAGAATTGGTGGTTGCCATGTTCAGGTAAATGATGCGCTCGATGGCGAGTGCAAGACCGAAGATGAGACACACGAGAACGAAGGCCATGAAGCCTGCACCACCTTCAATGAAGTAGCGCTTAACAGTTTGGTGGAAGCTTAACACTTCGCGCTCGGCTGTTTCAGCAGGAGCGGCTTCAACGGTATCGGCAGGGGCCGATTCGGTTTCAGCAGGCGCATCGGCTTCCATCGCCGCGGTTGAATCGGTCGCGGCGTCAACCGTCTCCGTGTTTTCATTGTCCTGCGCGAAAGTCACGTTGACCTGACCGAAAATTCCGAGTCCGGCGATGGCCAGGATAGCAAGCAGTTTTCTCATGATGCTCAAATTGTAATTTGACAAACCTTGGTTTTGTATTATACGTAAGTAATAATTGACGCCTAGTGGCGGTTAATCCGTGTTTACAATCAAGCGGAGAGACCGGGATTCGAACCCGGGATCCCTTGCGGGAAACACGCTTTCCAGGCGTGCGCCTTAAGCCACTCGGCCACCTCTCCGTAGTTTCCAACTTCGTAATAGGCTCGGCCCCGCAACTTTACAGAACGGTACTTCCCTCGCTTGGTTGGGCGCCAAATTACGAAAAAATCAAAGAGAACGACAATGCGTTTCGGCCGCAAAGATGCACGTTTTATACAAGTGAAGAGTAGGTGGTGAGCTCTCCGCTCAATGAATGCATCATTGTGCGTGCGACTTCCTGTGGATCAGCGGCATACGCTAGCACATGCATGAGCTTCGTAACCGCTGCTTCCAAAGTCATGTCGCCGGCAGGTACAATGCCCAAATCGGCAAAGGCCGAGCTTGTTGCGTACCTTCCTTGCTCAACAAAGCCCGATGAGCACTGGGTCACATTTACAATTTCGACGCCGGCTTCACGGGCTTCGCGCAATGCGTCGATGAACCACGCGGCGGTTGGTCCGTTGCCCGAACCGAAGGTGTGAAGCACCAGTCCGCGCAAGCCCGGAGTGCGGCAAATCTGCCGAACAACGCGCTCGCCAATGCCCGGAAAAAGGGTGAGCACGGCCACTGATTCTTCCATGCGGTCATGCACTGCAAGCCGGGTCTTGGCATCCGTCCGAATCAACAGGTCGTTCCTAAACTGAAGGTGAATACCGGCCTCCGCCAAAGGCGATAAATTGGGTGAATGAAATGCGTTGAAATCTTCGGCGCTGTACTTGTGCGTGCGGTTTCCACGGAACAGCGATGAACCAAAATACACCGCTACCTCTTGTACAAATGCGGCACCGCGCTTCTCCAATGCTGCCAACTGAATGGCCGTGATTAAGTTCTCGCGCCCATCGGTGCGCAACACACCAATGGGCAGTTGGCTACCGGTCAAGATTACCGGCTTCGATAATCCGCGCAGCATAAAACTCAGCGCAGAGGCTGTGTACGCCATGGTATCAGTGCCGTGAAGCACAACAAAGCCATCAAAATCATCGTAGTTCGCTTCAATGCGGCGGGCAATGTGTCGCCAATGCTCGGTCGACATATCCGATGAATCAACAGGAGGCTCAAATGCTTCGTAGGCAATGTCGAGCTCCAAGCGGTTCAACTCGGGCACTTGGCCTTGCAAGTGATTGAAGTCAAGGGGTTTTAGGCCTCCTCCTTCGGTGTCAGCCACCATTCCGATGGTGCCTCCGGTGTACAGCAGCAATACCGATCGTGCCATGCGCTTATTTATACAAGTCTAAACAGCCGTTTTGCATTGGCCGTGGTCACAGTTCCGACTTCCTTGATCGAGATGCCCAGCACTTCCGACATGCGCTCTGCAACATGCGGCACATACGCTGATTCGTTGCGCTTTCCGCGGTGCGGGATGGGCGCGAGGTATGGGCTATCCGTCTCCAAGATAATCTTCTCCAAGGGGATTTCGGGCAGCACTGCATCTAAACCTGAACGTTTGTAGGTCAATACGCCACCTATGCCGAAGTAAAACCCGCCGTAGGCGTCGACTTTGCGCAGCTCATCCATCCCTCCTGTAAAACAATGAAACACGCCACGAAGCCGTTCATCGTTCAGTTCATCGAGCAAGTCAAACACTTCCTGAAAGGCATCGCGCACGTGCAGCACTACCGGCAAATCGAGCTCTTTGGCCCACTCCACTTGCGTGCGAAACGCCGCTTGCTGCTCAGCGAGGAAGCTTTTGTCCCAGTACAAATCAATGCCAAACTCCCCCACGGCGCAGTAGTTCCCGCTGAAAAGCTCGGTTTTGATCACGCGAAGTTCGTCCTCGAAACTGGCATCCACATGGCACGGGTGAAGGCCCATCATCATGCGGGTATTGTTGGGCCACTTGCCGGCAAGCGACTTCATCGGCCCAATGCTGGCTACGTCAATGTTGGGCAGCAGCATAAGGTCAACGCCTTGAGCAATGGCGCGTTGCATCATGGCATCGCGGTCGCCTTCGAACTGGTCGCTATACAGGTGGGTATGGGTATCGATGTACATCGCGTGCAAAAGTAACCAAACAACACCCTTTTCGCTACTTTTGGCGCCATGTCTGAACGCGCGCGCTTTCTTGTCATACGCTTTTCATCGATTGGTGACATCGTGCTCACAACGCCGGTCATCCGCGCCCTGCGCGAGCAAATCCATCCATCCCCTGAAATCCACTTCCTCACCAAAAAGAGTTATGCGACGGTGGTGGCCAACAATCCGTACATCGATGCGGTGCACACCATCGACAAAACCACGGCTGAACTCACCGAGGTATTGCGCGAGCTCGAGTTCCATTACATCATTGACCTGCACAGCAACATCCGCTCACGGATGGTTAAAAAACGGCTCAACGCCCTTGCCTTCACCCTCGACAAGCAGAATTTCAGCAAGTGGATGCTCGTCAACTTTGGTGCGCTCCGAGGCAAAATCCGGCACATCGTTGATCGCAACCTCGAAACCGTTGCGCTCTTCAGCGTTGAAGATGACGGGAAAGGACTTGATTTTTTTATCTCGCCTTCGGCGGATGAGGAAGTTCGCTCGGTAGCTCCGCATTTACCTGAACATTACACGGCCATCGCATTGGGTGCTACACACGCCGGCAAACGGATGAGCACGGGGTTTATTCAAAGTGTTGTCGAGGCCGCACAGCATCATTTCGTTTTGCTCGGAGGAAAGGAAGATGCCGATACCGGTGCTGCCTTGGAGCATTTGCCAAACGTGACCAACCTTGCCGGCAAACTGAGTTTGCACGGCTCAGCCGAGGTGATTCGTCGGTCGCAGCAGGTCATTAGCGGCGACACAGGACTGATGCACATTGCAGCCGCACTGAAAAAACGGGTGCTTTCGGTGTGGGGTTGTACCTCACCTGAATTGGGGATGTCGCCATGGCAGCCC
The DNA here is from genome assembly GCA_036835325.1 of Flavobacteriales bacterium. GTDB lineage: Bacteria > Bacteroidota > Bacteroidia > Flavobacteriales_D > Sanyastnellaceae > CAMCHP01. The sequence goes on along the minus strand of DAITMF010000049.1, from coordinate 1,757 downwards.
GAAAACGGAAGCGTGGTGATTCAGCCTTCGAATCGCAGCAAACGTCCGTGCTCAAAACTGGGCGATCGTTGCAAATATGGAAACGCCAATCGCTGCATCGATGCTGTTGACCCGGCTGATGTGGTGCGGGTGCTTACGCCTGAGGCATAAACAAGGCCCGAAGCTCGGTGGCTTCGTCGGGCTTCATCCTTCCCGCTAGGATCAATGAAAGTTGGCGACGTCGAAGCGCACTTGCAAAGCGTTGTTGCTCCAAGTCTGATTCTGGCACCAACTCGGGTACTTGAATTGGCGCGCCCAATTGATCAACAGCCACGAAAGTATAGATGGCTTCGTTGCACTTTTTACGGGTACCGGTGATGTGGTTCTCGACAAATACATCGAGGTACACCTCCATCGACGAGCCAAACGCACGCGACACTTTTGACTCGATGCTCACGATATCGCCCAACTTGATGGCATGGTCAAACGACACATTGTTCACTGCGGCAGTTACAACTACCCTGCGGCAATGGCGGTGCGCAGAGATGGCTGCGTTAATGTCCATCCAGTTCAATAACTGCCCTCCCATCAAATTGCCCAAGGTGTTGGTGTCGTTGGGAAGTACAATGCGCGAGCTGCTGGCAAAGGTTTCGGATGCGGTGCGTGGTTTCATAGTTCGAGTGCCGGTGAAGGGTGATGGGCCATTCACAACAGGCGTTGCAAAGATAGCGAACCTTTGTGGGGGCAATCGGTTGATGAGCGTGTAATTTTACCGCATGGAATACACAACGCTGAAAGCACTGCACCTCGTTTTCATGGTGACCTGGTTCGCCGGTTTGTTTTACATCGTGCGCTTGTTTATTTACCACCGCGAAGCGCTTGACAAACAAGAGCCTGAGCGCGGCATTCTCACCAATCAGTTCCGTACCATGGAGCGTCGGTTGTGGTTTGCAATCACGTGGCCATCAGCGGTGCTTTGCACGGTCTTCGGCCTCTTTATGCTCTACCGCGAACCGGTGCTGCTCCACCTCGGATACATGCACATCAAGCTCGGTTTTGTCACCTTGCTATGGGTGTACCAGTTCATCAGCCATGCGGTTTACAAGCGCTTTCAGAGCGACCGTCCCGGCGCCATGAGTTCAATGCGTTTGCGTTTCTTCAATGAATTCCCCACCGTGGTGCTCATCGCCGTGGTGTTCATCATTGTGAAGAAAGACAGCTTCTCATGGCTCAATGGTCTTGTAGGCATACTCGGAGTAGCCATCCTCCTCACCCTGGCCATCAAGTGGTACCAGCGTTTTCGCGCATCGAAAAAAGGCTAAGCAAGCGCCGCGGTGCTGAACGGTGTGAAGAGGTTCGTTAGTGACCTCCGCTTTTTCTTTTTTCTCTTGGGGATGGATGCGGGGCTTCGTCGCCCGTAAACCTTTCACACGTGATTCGATGCGCCTTCACCATTCGATGCGTCTGCATGGAGGTGGATGCTGAAGGATGCATAAGGATAGACAAAGACTCAATCTGGCTTCATGCTGCCATCGCACCATTTCAACACTGAACCCATTCAAGCATAGACAATCACTGATGCTGCAATCGACGGGCATTGGGAATACCGCACATTCACGCAAAAAAAAGCCCCGGACCATAGGGCCCGGGGCTTTCGCAGATTATGGATTCAAGATTACTTGGTTACTACTAGTTTCTTGAAGTCAGCATGGTTGAGTGATGCGATGCGCACGGTGTAAACGCCGCTCTGGAGTTGAGCTGTGTTTACCATGTGGCGG
>DAITMF010000048.1:0-22990 GCA_036835325.1 Flavobacteriales bacterium | reverse complement strand
ATGATGAACGTGAACATCTGGGTGTTTCTAGTGAATCAACCGTTTGACTCATTCAATCGGCGGTGTTGGCAAGTGAAGCCGTCATCGATTCGGGTTTTTTTGTCTGGATGGATGAGCAATTGGCGTTCAAAAACCGCCTGATAGTCGCAAAAGGGGGGTGCTGACAGGCAGTTCGACAAGCCCAAGCAAGCCACGCATCCTGCGAAGCAGAACAAGAAAAAAAAACTCAGAAAATTTGGCCCTTGAAACGCTCTTGCAAGGCATTGCGCTTGTCGGTGGAGATGGAGATTTCTTCGCCGTTTTTCATGGCGATGAAACCGCCGTCGCGCTTTGAGATGCGCTCGATTTCGTTCAGGTTGATGATGTACGATCGGTTAACGCGCATAAACTGCCCGGTTTCTTCGAGGCCGTTGTACTCTTGAAGGGTTTTTGAGATGGTGACTTTGCTGCCATCGGTGAAATGGATGTGCGTATAGCAGCTATCGGCCTTCAAAAACGCGAGTTCGTTCAGTGATTTGATGAGCAGGCCGTCAGAAACTTGCAACACGATGCGATCGGTTTCGCGTCGGTTGAGCTGGTCGTGCAGCACGCCCAAAGCGGCTTTGTTCAGTGTGGCAAGTTTCATGGCTTTTGCAATGGCCCTGCCCACATGCTCGATGCGGGTGGGTTTTAGCAGGTAGTCGATGGCAGAGAGTTCAAACGCGCGCAGCGCATATTCGTTGTAGGCTGTCACAAACACCACTGCGAAATCGATTTCAGTGGGGTCGAAGGCACTGAGGAGCTCCAAACCGCTGCGGCCGGGCATTTCGATGTCGAGAAAGACCAGTTGCGGACGAACCCGTCGAATTTCAGCTACGGCGTCATCGACGTTTGCAGCCTCACCCGCAATGCGCACTTGCGGAAAGTTTTGCATCAAGATGCCTTTCAATGCGGTGCGTGCGTGCGGTTCGTCGTCAACGATGAGTACAGTCAATGCGTCCATGTTCAAGGGGTATTGATGGTGATGCGCACTTGCGTGCCTTTGAGGGTCAATTCAGGGTAAGCATCGTCAAGTGTGTACGATAAAGATAGCAGTCCTTGGTGATTGAACAGGTGAATGCGTTCGTCGATGGCCCGTGTGGCAAACGAGCTGGGTTTGTCGGTCCGTTTTCGGTTGATGGCTTGAGCAGCATCACGGCCAATGCCATTGTCGATGATGTTAACCACAAGGCCTTTCGCACCGGTGCTTACCTGAACATGCAAACGTTTGGCCCCTTGCTTGTTCATCAGGCCGTGCTTAATGGCGTTTTCAACGAAGGGCTGAATAATCATGGTGGGAAGTTCAACGTTTTGGTCAACGTTTTGGTCAACATCGATCTCGAAAATGAAGTCATCACCGAATCGCTCCTGCTCAATTTCAAGATAGGTGCGAAGGGCTGAGATTTCTTCATGCACAGTGAGCAGTTGCACGTCGCTGTACTTGAGCACGTTTCGAAGGTAGTCAGAGAATTTGCTGACGTAGTTCCCGGCTTGGTTGATTTGGCCTCCGTAAATCATGCCTTGCAGCGAATTGAGCGCATTGTAAAGGAAGTGCGGATTCATTTGACTGCGCAGCGCTGTGAGTTTTGACTGAATCAAACGCTCACGGTAGAATTGCTTCTTCCGCAACGAACGCTGCGAAAGCCGCACCACCACCCAAACAATGACCAAGCCTGCGAGTACTTCCAAAGCGATGAACCACCATGTGAGCCAAAACGGTGGCGCAACCGAGAACTGCATACTGCCAAATGGCAGAACTTCGCCTCGGTGGGTGGCAAAAAGGTGAAACCTGTAATCGCCGGCCGCCAGTTCGTTGAACCACGCCTTCCCGGTCGATGGCGAGAAGCGTGTAGCTTTTGATTGAACAGGTTCAAGGCGGTAGTACAATTCGAGCTTGTCGAAGTCATAGCCGATGCTTTCCCAAGAGATTTCAACGGAGTTTGCATAATGCGGTACGGAGCTGTTGGTCACCGGTTGGCCATCAACAAGCAAGCCGTTTAAGCGCAACACTACAAAAGGCGGTGAATCGCGTTCAACAAAGGGCAATCGCAAAATGCCCTGTTCAGAGCTGACCAGGAAACCGTCGTTTTCAACGAGAAAGCCTTTGATTGTTAAGCGGTTGAGCGCTACAAACTGCGATTCGTCGAGTTCAAACTCTTCGCCACTTCTGACGAAGGTGTTGATGCCGCGCTCGGTGACAACGTAAAGCCGGTCGTTGCGGTATGCAATGTGCTTACCGATTTGGCCGTTCAGTATGCCGGGTTGAGCCTCAAAAACAAGCTGACCTTCTTCAAATGCAAGCACTCTTCCGTCGGTGGTGGTGGCCCACATGCGGTTGCCGGCGCCTCGGCAGAGGTCGGTGCCGTAGTAGCGGTGCGCCGCTGCGACGCGGTTGCTTCCGGGGGCATAGCACAGCAATGAGTCGGCAAAGGCGACGTAGAGGTAATCGTCATCGGCTGTTTCCATTGCCCGAATACGCCCGCTGCGAACTGTCGCCATCGACGGATTCGCGTTGTAGCCATCAAAGGCTTCAGCGATGGATATTTGGTCATTGAATTCAATCTTTTGAAGGCCGAGATAGGTGCCGGTGTACAGGGTGTTTCCGCGAAACAAACCGTCTTTGCCGATGTACAGGATGTGTTCTTCGGTGGGCGTTAGGATGCCTTTGGTCGTAATCAACCAGTCGCGCACAGGTTCGTTCCGAATGAACTGAATTTCAATGCCATTGCCTTGTGAAATCGCAGGGGTTTTTTTTTGGTCGGGATGGATGCGCACCACGTCGCCTTGGTTGGTGCCGGCAACTATGGTTTCGCCCATTTGTGTTAACGCCGTGTATTGTGCATTGGGTGGGGAAGGATGCAGCAGTTCAGGCGGCGATGCTTCGTAGGTGACAATGCCGCCATCGAGGCTTGAGATCAGAAATCGACCGTCACGACCGATGGCGTAATCAGAGCAACGCATGCCGAGGTTCAACCAGCGGTAATCAAGGTTTTCATCAATCAACACCGCCCCTGATGAATTGAGTAGGGCAGCCTGTTGCGCATTGCCGCTCAGGTTGTTTACGAGTGTCACAGGAACGCCCGCCAGCCCGAATTCCCGAAGCACGGTACCGGTTTTATCAATCTGCGTTAGGTAGGTAGAATCTACACCAGTCCACCCAATGAGAAACCCGTCGCCGTATGCAATCACGCGTGGTTGGTTGCGCGGGTCGAGCAAAAGTTGGCGTTCGTGCACACGCACAGTGTCGCGGTAAACCATGTACTTGCCTTCGATAGTCGTTAAGGCCATGTATCCGCCAGTGTAGGCCAAACCTATGAGCCGGTCGTTGGTTGTTGTCACCACGAAGTGTGCGCGGTCTTCAGCGGAATTGTAGCGCACAACGCCTCCTTCGGTCACCATCAATAGGTCGTCGTTAACCGCTACCAAGCTTCGAAGTTCGTTGTTGCCTATTGCATTGTGCAATTGTGCTTGGTCGCGCATAACGCCGTTCTCGAAGCGAAAAACCTGGTTCGAGAAGTTGCGGCACCAAAGTTCACCCGACCGTGTTTCGGCGATGTTGCTGACGCTATTTGACCAGTTGCCTTCAAACGGAATTTTAACGTAGTCAACGCCATTGAAGCGGAACAATCCTTCTTCCGTGCCAAACCAACGCACGCCATCACGGTCAACCCAAATGTCGAAAACGGTGTTCGATGGAAATCCGGAATTGATGTCGTAGCGCGTGCCCAGTACCTCTTGCGACAGGGTGGTTTCTGGGAGCATCCATCCCCAAAAAAGAAGAGAAATAAGCTGCAGAAAGGGGCCGAAGTGCTTGGTCATGATCGCAAACCCGAAAGTAAGGAATAGCGCATAGAGCCGGCATACTATTTAGTGAAACGGGCCTTTCGTTCAGCCAATCTGTGCGTTAACGGGAACTGCTATCTTTGCCGCATGAGCATCAGGCAACGGCTTATCGACCTGCGCGCCGGCAATCGAAAAGGATTCGCGGTGTTGATTGATCCCGACAAAACATCGGTTGATCAAGCCGATGCTTTGGCCCAACGCCTGCGTGCGTTCACGCCTGACCTCGTGCTGGTAGGTGGTAGCCTCATCACCGCCGGTGACTTTGAATCGCGCATGCTGGCGCTGCGTAAGGCGATCGATTTTCCTTTGGTCTTATTTCCGGGCAGCCCGACCCAACTCACAGCTTCGGTGGATGCGGTTTTGTTGTTGTCACTTTTGAGCGGACGAAACGCTGAACTGCTCATTGGGCAGCACGTGGTAGCTGCGCCGCGCATTCGCGAATTGCAACTTGAAGCCGTAGCGACCGGTTACCTGCTCATCGATGGTGGCAAACCCACAACAGCGAGCTACATTTCGGGTACTGCGCCCATTCCCCGTGATAAACCCGAAATCGCTGCCGCAACGGCCATGGCCGGCGAGCAATTGGGCATGCACTGCATTTATCTTGACGCTGGAAGCGGTGCGGCATTGCCGGTGCCCCATGAAACCATCGCCGCGGTGCGACAGGCCGTTGATTTGCCCATCATTGTGGGGGGGGGCATCCGAAGCCGCGAACAACTGCATGCGGCTCAACACGCGGGCGCAGATCTTGTAGTGGTGGGCACAGCACTCGAACATACACCTGAATTGATCGCCGAACTTACCGCTTAATCGGCAGTGTGGTACAGTCTTTGCATTGGTAAAGTATGCGTGCCATAATCGCCATAACGTTTGCCGTACTTCTTACCGGTTGCAGGGTATACCCCGCACAGCACCATGCTGTTCAGCCCGAGGTGGTTACGCATTACACGTGGTGGAACAACCTGGTTGAACGTCCGGTCGCGTACATCGAATTGTACAATGCCAGCAGCGATACGTACGAAGATTTTACCCTTCGCGCCAAGGCGTTTGATGAAAACGGAGCGGTGATTGGTGCATTTGACGTACACAAATCGTTTGTGCTTAACCCGGGCGAGCGCAGAAGTTTTCGCATCGCCTTGCCCGGACGACAAGCGCGTTCGGTGAAGGTGTTCATGATCGGATACGACGGGGTTGCTCCCATCGCATCCGATCACGTCACCGATGCGGTTGCCTCAGAAACGCAGGGTTACTGACAGCAAGTAGTTGCGAAGTGCCGAGGGGTAGAAGAAGTTCTCATCTATGCGCGTATCGCCAAAGATAAACGCATAGGTGTAGCCGTTGTTCAGGTAATCTTCAGCCAAAATATTGTTTACCAAGAGATTGATATCGAGGGCCTTCATGCCGGTGTTGAGCAACGAGTACGAAATGCGGAGGTCGTTAACAAGGTAGGCAGGCAGCACGCGGTCAGCATTCGAGGTGTTGTCGAGGAATTGCTCCGATACGTACTTCGTTTGCCAGCCAATTTCGGCTTTGTGCTTATCGGTATCAATGAAGCGGTAGCTCAACAAGGCAGCTGCGATGAGGTTGGGCGAAAAGGCGATGTCGGTTTCGCCAAGTTCGGTGAGTCGCTGCCCGAGGTAGTTGAAATCGCCATCGTATTCAGCCACTTCTTCTACGAAGTTGTCGATTTTGTTTTGGCTAAAGGTGGCGTTGGCGTTCAATGACACACGTTTGATGGGGTCCCATCCGGCTTCGAGCTCAATGCCTCGGCGGTAACTGCGGGCAACGTTGGTGCGGATGGGCGTGCCCACGTCGTTGATGGCACCGGTGAGCACGAGCTGATCGGTGTAATCCATGTTGTAAAGGTTCACCCCTAGGCCGTAGTTCTTGCCGCGGTGGCGGAAGCCAAGTTCGAGGTCGCGCAGGGTTTCGTGGCGGGGTTCGGTACCGAATGGAGCGTCGACATAGTCGTTGCGCGCGGGTTCACGGTTGCCAATGGCATACGAACCATAAAACTGCGACCGTTCGCTGATGTCGAGGGCAAATCCGGCTTTCGGATTGATGAAGGTGAGGGTGTCTTGCACGTTGATGGGAATGCGGTCTTGGTCGAGGCCCTGCACGTCGTAGGTCACTTGGCGCCATTGCACATCGCCGTATACGCTCAACTTTCCGTTGATGAGGTAGTTCACCTTCAGGTAGTTGTTGAAGTCGGTTTTGAATCCGTTGTTGAAGTAGTACAAATCGGTGTGCTGCACGGTGTTGGCATGCTCCATCCAAATGATTTCGCCGAAGTGGTCGCCGTCATAGGCGTTCCAGGCGCCGCCAAGCACTGCGCTCACTGCGTTACTCCCCAGCGTTTTCTCGTAGTTCAGCGCGTAGGTCGTTCCGTAGAAATCGTTCTCAAGCCAGCGCCTGCGAACGACATCCGAAGAGGCAACTCGCGCTTGCGAGTTGAGGAGTATGTTGCCATTGCCATCGGTGATGGGGTTGGCGGTGTTGTCAAGCACAGGGGTGTGGGTGAAGCCAACAGCATCCCATCCGTACAGCGATTCAAATTCGGCGTTGAACGGATTGCCATTGGCGTCAACAGCATTGCTGAATTGCTGGGTTACGCCGAGCACGATGGGGTCGAAGCCGTAGTCGGCCAAATCGTCGTCAACGCGGTACTGCTCAAAGAAACCGCGGCCGTAGGTGTAGTGGCCGGCTGCTTTGAGCGTGAATCCTTTGCCGAGGTCGCCTGTAAAGTGCAGTTGGTAATGGTCTTGTGCGTAGTCGTCAACTTCGTTGTCGTAGGTATAGAAGTTGGCCCGGCGACCTAGGTTGATCAGGTCATTGATTTGGCGTTCGTTGTACCCGTTGTTGACACCCCATTCGGTGATGTCATCGGCACTGCTGCCATTGAGTGCCACCTGTGGCACGCCCCACCAGGCTTGGTAGGTGCGTTCTTTGCCACCGAAAACGAGGCCTTCAATTTTAATGCGCTCGGTTTGGTAGCTGCCTCCGAGGTAGTAACTGCGCAGTTCGCTGCTGGCGCGGTCAATGTAGCCGTCGCTGGTGATTTGCGAAAGGCGGCCTTCGATGGCGAAGCCATTGTCCATCAGTCCGGTGCCGAAGGCCACGCGGTGCCTGAAGGTGTTGAACGAGCCCACGGTGTTGCTGATTTCTGCGAAGGGTTCATCGGTTACATTGGCGGTGTTGATGCCGAGGGTTCCACCGAATGCACCTGCGCCATTGGTCGAGGAGCCCACGCCGCGCTGAATGCTGATGTTGTCAGCGCTGGCGGCAAAATCGGGGAGGTTTACCCAAAACACGCCCTGCGATTCGGGGTCGTTGTAGGGGATTCCGTTAATCGTGACGTTGATTCGGCTTTGATCGCTACCGCGGATGCGGAGGCCGGTATAGCCAATACCTGCGCCGGCGTCAGACGTTGTGACGAGCGACGGAGTGAACCGGAGCAGGTAGGGAAGGTCTTGTCCGTTATCGAGCGGTACCATATCGGCCCGTTCAATGCGTGAGTTTGCGAATACTCCGTTTTCAGGCACGTTGCCCACACCGTAAACGCTTGCCTCGGGTATGCGCAGCAGCAATAGGGCATCTACTGCTGACTGAGGTGTTTGCGGCAACTCGGGATCGGTGGGTTGGAGTTTTGGATTGTACTCCAGTTCACCGTCGATGTACAGCGTATTGGATAGTGAGTTCATGCCGGGAATCGACACGATTACGGTGTAATTCCCGGAGGGGAACTCGGTGATTCGGTAGCTGCCATCGTCATTGGTCAAGGTGCCGAATTCGGTTTGGTCGAACACGACGACTGCGCCTGACAAAGGTGTGCCGTTTTGTGAAGTAACTTTTCCCGTTAGGGAGGAGGTTTGGGCCATCAGGCCAATCGAAGACCATGCGAGCAAGATGCTCATTAGTACATGTCTCATGGTTAATTAATTAATGGTGTTTAACGAAAGGATGGCCTTGGGGTTTGGCCACCCATGACATTAACCCGCTTCCTTCCCGGCATTACCCGGGCAGGTTCAAAGGGTGTAATCTCAGCCATTCAGCGACGTTTCGCCGGCAGGCACCCCTGTTCGAGACGCTGCAAAGATACATTTTTCGGCCGTGGATAGATTGTGCATAACCCTGATGCGGCTGCTTTCACGCATTTGCCTAATTTCGCGCCTCGGAAGAGCCACTCACACTGAGTCGTCAGGCCGCCGCACTTCGGAGCGGGTCGGCTAAAAAAAAAATGCCTAGAGACAAGAGCATACGGTCGGTACTCCTCATCGGAAGCGGCCCCATCGTTATCGGTCAAGCCTGCGAATTTGACTACTCCGGCAGCCAAGCCGCTCGGTCACTCCGCGAAGAAGGCATCGAAGTTACCCTCATCAACTCGAACCCCGCCACCATCATGACCGACCCGGTCGTGGCCGACAACGTGTACCTCATGCCGCTCGAACCCGAATCGATCGAGCACATCCTCAAACGGCACAACATCGACGCAGTGCTGCCTACCATGGGCGGACAAACAGCCCTCAACCTCGCCATTAAGTGCGATGAAATGGGCCTGTGGGAAGAATACGGTGTGCGACTAATAGGGGTTGATATCGATGCCATCGAAATCACCGAGAACCGCGAGGCCTTCCGCTTGCTGATGGAGAAAATTGACGTCCCAATGGCGCCGCAAGCCACTGCAAAGTCGTTTCTCGAAGGAAAAGAAGTCGCTCAACGCTTTGGCTTTCCGCTCTGCATCCGCGCTTCATATACCTTGGGTGGTGCAGGTGCCGCGGTGGTGCACGACAAAGACGAGTTTGAAAAACTCCTTACGCGTGGTCTCCACATCTCTCCCATCCACGAAGTGATGATTGATAAAGCCTTGCTCGGCTGGAAAGAATTCGAGCTTGAGCTGCTGCGCGATTCCAACGACAACGTAACGATTATCTGCTCCATCGAGAATTTTGATCCGATGGGCATTCATACCGGCGACTCCATTACGGTAGCGCCGGCCATGACCCTGTCTGATACCACCTTTCAGCGAATGCGCAACATGGCCATTCTGATGATGCGATCCATTGGCGACTTCGCCGGCGGGTGCAACGTGCAGTTTGCGGTGAGTCCTGACGAACGTGAAGACATCATCGCCATCGAGATCAACCCGCGTGTTTCACGCTCTTCTGCACTGGCATCGAAGGCGACCGGATACCCGATTGCCAAGATCGCGGCCAAACTGGCCATCGGATACCACCTCGACGAGCTCAACAACCAAATCACCGGTAACACTTCGGCAATGTTCGAGCCAACGCTCGACTACGTCATTGTGAAAATTCCACGTTGGAACTTCGACAAGTTCCCCGGAGCCGATCGCGAACTCGGTTTGCAAATGAAGTCGGTAGGTGAGGTTATGGGCATCGGACGCTCCTTCCAAGAAGCGCTTCAAAAGGCCTGCCAATCGCTCGAAATCAAGCGAAATGGCTTGGGAGCCGACGGGAAAGAAGTGCGTGACCAAGACAAAATCCTCCACTCTCTGGAGCACCCAAGCTGGAACCGCCTGTTTCACATCTACGATGCCATTAAGTTGGGCATCCCCTTCAAAACCATCCAAGAGAAAACGCGCATCGACATCTGGTTCCTTCGCCAAATTGAAGACCTGATCAAGCTTGAGCGCCGCATGGAGAAGTACACCATCGACACCATTTCGCGCGAACTGCTTTTTGAGGCCAAGCAAAAAGGCTACGCCGATCGTCAGGTCGCTCACGTGCTGCGCTGCCTTGAAAGCGAGGTGTACAGCAAACGCTCAGAAATGGGCATCAACCGGGTGTACAAGCTCGTTGACACCTGCGCGGCAGAGTTCCCGGCAGTGACACCGTACTACTACTCTACTTTTGAAGATGAGAACGAATCGGTGCGGAGCGATAAGAAGAAGGTTGTGGTGCTCGGCTCCGGACCGAACCGCATCGGACAAGGCATTGAGTTCGATTACAGTTGCGTGCACGGGGTGCTTGCCGCCAAAGAATGCGGCTATGAAACCATCATGATCAACTGCAACCCCGAAACCGTAAGCACCGATTTCGATACGGCAGATAAGCTCTACTTCGAACCGGTTTTCTGGGAACACATTTTCGATATCATCCGCCACGAACAGCCAGAAGGCGTAATCGTACAGTTGGGCGGTCAAACAGCGCTTAAGCTTGCCGAGAAACTCAGTCGTTACGGCATAAAAATCATTGGCACGAGCTACGAAGCGCTTGATTTGGCCGAAGACCGCGGCAGCTTCTCGTCGCTTCTGCGCGACCTGAACATACCCTTCCCTGAATTTGGCGTGGTCGAAAGCGCAGAGCAAGCCATTGAATTGTCGCGTACGCTCGGTTTCCCGCTTTTGGTGCGTCCGTCGTACGTACTCGGTGGTCAGCGCATGAAAATCGTGATCAATGAAGACGACCTTGAGAAAACCGTGGTCGACATTCTTCGCGATATGCCCGATAACAAGATTCTCCTTGACCACTTTCTCGATGGGGCAATCGAAGCCGAAGCCGACGCCATTTGCGACGGTGAAGATGTGTACATCATCGGCATCATGCAGCACATTGAGCCGGCGGGCATTCACAGCGGTGACAGCTATGCGGTGCTTCCTCCCTACAACCTCGGCGACTTGGTCATGCAGCAAATCGAAGAACACACGCGTTTGATTGCCGTGAAGCTGCAAACAGTTGGCTTGATCAACATCCAGTTCGCCATCAAAGACGACAAGGTGTATGTGATCGAGGCCAACCCACGTGCATCGCGCACAGTGCCCTTCATCGCCAAAGCGTACAATGAGCCCTACGTGAACTACGCCACCAAGGTGATGTTGGGCGAGAAAAAGGTAAAAGACTTCACGTTTAACCCCCGTCGCGAAGGTTACGCAGTCAAGATTCCTGTGTTCTCGTACGAGAAGTTCCCGAACGTAAACAAAGAGCTCGGCCCCGAAATGAAGTCGACCGGTGAAGCGATTCGCTTTATCAAAGACCTGAAAGATCCGTTCTTCCGTAAGATTTATTCAGAACGTAACCTCTACCTGAGCCACTAGGCGCGAAGGCAAAAGCCAACGCCGTGCACATTTTCAATTGATACGTTGGGATCATCGACCAGGTGTTTGCGCAGTCGGGTGATGAACACATCCATGCTGCGGCCGACGAAGTAGCTGTCGTCGCCCCAAATCATATTGGCGATAAGGTCGCGTTCGATAACCTTGTTCTTGTGCTCGCAAAGCAGCTTAAGCAAGTCGGCTTCTTTTCGTGTGAGTTTTTGGCATTGGTCGTCAATGCACAGCATAAACGCAGCAGGGTCGAGCGTATAGCGGCCAATGCTGTAGTCAGGGGCAGAAGCATCGAGCGCACCGCTGCCTGCACGGCGTAAGATGGCTCGAATGCGCAACAGCAACTCTTCGTTCTCAAAGGGCTTGGTGATGTAGTCGTCGGCACCGGTTCGAAGGCCCTTCACGCGATCTTCAGGCATTCCCTTCGCGGTCAGAAACACAATCGGTACTTCGGTATTCACTTTGCGGATGTCTTCGGCCAATGTGAATCCGTCTTTGTGAGGCAGCATCACATCGAGCAAACACAGGTCATAACGGGTTGAATTGAAGCGTTGCAGACCTTCTTTGCCGTCGCGCGCGAGGTGGACGTTAAATCCATCCAAGCGAAGCAAATCTTGGATCACGAGGCCCAGGTTGAAGTCGTCTTCAACAAGAAGAATCATAGCTGTGCTATCTGTACTCATTTCGCCAACGGGAGTTTTACGGTAAATGTGCTGCCGGCACCTACGCTGCTTTCAACGCTCACTTTGCCTTTGTGGGCCGAGACGACCGTTTTCACGTAGAACAAGCCCAATCCGAACCCTTTCACATTGTGCACGTTTCCGGTAGGCACACGGAAGAACTTATCGAAGATCATTTTCTGGTGCCGAGGCGCAATGCCAATGCCACAATCGCTCACCGAGAAACAGAAGAGGCCGCTGTCGTTCCAGGTTTTCACGGTGGTATGCGGCGTTTCTCCGCCGTATTTCAAGGCATTGTCGAGCAGGTTGTGGATGAGGTTGGTCAGGTGCACCGGGTCGCCCATGACAACATGTTCTTGGGCTTCCTTTTCGGGATGGATGGTGCCTCCATGCTCGGTGAGTTGCACCTCCACGCTGGTTAACGCGGCTTCAATCAGCGCATGCAAATCAACGCGTTCATACGTGATTTTCAGCTTATCAGGCGAGAGCTTAGCGACCTGCAGAACCCGTTCAACCTGGCTTTTCAAACGTTCGTTTTCTGAGCGGATGATGCGGGCGTACTGTTCCCTTCGTTCACGATCGGCACCAATTTCATCGCGCATCAGCATGTCACTGCTGATGGCAATGGTCGAAATTGGCGTTTTGAGCTCGTGCGTCATATTGTTGATGAAATCGGTTTTGACCTCTGACAAGCGCTTTTGCCTGAGGATGATGAGAATGGCATACGCAAAGAACACCACGACCAGCAATATGAGAAACGAGCTCACCACCCATACATTCATTTGCCGAATCACGAGGCTCGTGCGGTTGGGGAAGTAAATGCCGAAGTAATGTCCGTCGCGGTTAAAACGTTTCTGGTTCGAAAGGTCGTCAGCGTCGCTCCGCAGGCCTTTTTGCGTGTTAATCCGTGCGCCATAAACAATGGAGTCACTGAAGCAGTCATAGATCGCATACTCGAATTCCTCGTTGAGGTTGAGGTTTTCGAATTCATCTTTCAGAAGGGTTTCCAGGAAGTACGGATGGAGCGTGTCATTGATGTTCGCTACGAAAAACGACGATGAAACTTGGTTGACCGGTTCAACAAGTGCGCTGTCGCGGTTTGCCGCTTGAATGCGGTCAACCACAGCCGACATGGCAATAACGACCCGGTCATTGAATTCGCGCTCCTGCAAACTGTAGGCTTGGCGTACCCAATAAATTTGGGTCACCACCACCCCGGCAAGCGAGATCACCGCCACCAAAATCAACAGATAAATCGTACGACGGCTCATGTTGCGAAAGTTAGCGATTTCGCATCTTTGTCATTCACCCCTTCAACCGCATCGGATGAAACAGATTTTCTCTCAACGCAGTGCAGTTTTGGCGCTCATCCTTGCTGGGTGGCTCGTGGGCTGTCATCCATCCAAAAAAAATATCCAATACCCGCTAACGGTAAAGTACGAGGTGAGAGCGTCTGATTCAGCGGCACTTGACCTTGTTGAGACCTATTATGCCACTGATTTTCGCTACACGGCTTACGATACTGTGCGATTCACCAGCTTGCGAAATTCGCGCATGGGTTCGGTGTTTTCGTGGTTCGATGGCACCGCGATGTATGTGCGCGAAACCAATGGTCGCTATTGCTCGTGTACTGACATCACCGGGGAGGTCTTTGATTTTTGGATGGATGGATTCGATTCGCCCTCCATTTCGCGCGATGAGAAGTCGTACAAGTTGGATGGCCGCAGGGTGTACAATGCATCGTTTGTGCGGGAAGAAACCGACACAACATGGCTTGTAATCGATGAAGACTTGCCCAACGTGTGGTTTGATTTCCCTTGGATGCCGGGCCTTCCGGTTGATTACAGTTACCGCTTGCGCGATGGCGAGGTGCATTACCGTGCGGTTTCAACCGAAACGGCTCCGCCTCCACCGTTTGACCCGCAGAACTTCAGCCGTGATTGCGTACGCATCCCACCGGAAGCGTGGGTGGGTGAAGGTCCGGCGAGCGATTTGGCCGCGAAAAGCAACCGCATTTGGCTCTATGGCTACATGTACGACGAAAACGAGAATTTGCTGAGCGGAGAAGTAGGAGTGGGTACCAATCGAGGTGGGGTGCAAAGCTATGCAAGTGCTGAAATCGCACAAGGCAGCTTCGATCTTGAGCTTATCAGAGGCTACGTTTACACCTTCGACTTCAAAGCTGCGGGCACCATAAACAAACGAATGGTGGTTGATTGCTCGAATGTGCCTGAGGGCACTGATGGCTACCTGATTGAAATCGATGTAGAGCTTTTCGAGCAAGACGCACCAGAAGTAAGTCGATTCCTCGAAAACACAACCATGATGCGCATCTTCTACGCTCCTGACTCTGCTAATTTTATGGTCGATGAAGCATTGGCAAAGAAAGCAGCTGCCGATCTTGACATGATGCGCCAACGCATGGGCGCACGAGGCAGACAATGAACTTCTTGGCGCACATCGTGCTTTCCGGCGACGACGATGACATCCTCGTGGGCAACTTCATGGGCGATTTTGTAAAGGGAAGCCAATGGAAACATTTGCCCGAGAAAGTAGGCCAGGGCGCACTGCTCCATAGGTTCATCGACTTTGAAACCGATGTTCACCCCATTTCCGTTGAGCTACGCACTTACCTGCACCCTGCAGTTGGAAAGTACGCTTCGGTCGCGCTTGATATGCTGTTTGATCACCTTTTGGCATTCCATTTCGATCGGTACCTTGAACGAACACTTTCTGACTACACACATGAAGCGTACATGCGTCTCGCAGACAGAACAGTGCACATGCCTCCGGCCTGCCAATTTCTCTTTGAACGGATGAGGGCCGATGATTGGTTAACAAGCTATGCCACCTACGATGGCCTCGAGAATGCCATGCTGCGCCTTGAGCGCAGAATAGGACGGCCAGTGGGCTTCGAACGCGTGAGAGAAGTCTTTGCCGGTGAAACCCATCGTTTCATCAGCGGTTTTCATCTCATTTTTCCTGAGCTTCAACGGCGCTGTTCTGAGAAAATAATTAGCTTTGCGCAGCACGGAAAGGGGTCCGACTGATTATCACTCGCTTAGCTGATGAAAACAACTATATTTGACCTTTCCGTGATTTAAGACCAGGACGATGAGGCTAGTTTTTATGCTTTTCCTAATGCTCACCAGCGCGGTGACCGCTACCGCCGGGAGCATTGTTCTCGAAGGGAAATATCAGCAGAAAAACATTTTCGTAGTGAATGCAATCGCGCCCGATGGCGTGGGTTTCTGCGTATATGAAGTTACTGTAAACGGTGAAGTCACCTCCGATGAAGTCAACTCAAAGGCATTTGAAGTTGACTTGAGCATCTACGGCTTTAAACTCGGCGACGACCTCGTCATTGTCATCAAGCACAAAGACGGCTGTGAACCCCGGGTGCTTAACCCCGGTGCCCTTGAACCACGCCCGAGCTTTGAAACAACATCGATTAAAGTCGATGATAGCGGCATGCTTTCGTGGGAGACTCTGAACGAACAAGGCAAACTCCCCTACGTCATTCAACAGTACAAATGGAACAAATGGGTGAATGTCGGCGAAGTCATGGGCAAAGGAACATCGACCAAAAACAACTACCAGTTTCAAACTACCCCCGTTTCAGGTACGAATAAGTTTCGCGTCATCCAGAAAAGCCAAGAAGGTGGAAACCGCATCTCGCCTTCAACCGAGTATTTAGCTTCCAAATCTGCCGTGACCTTCTCGTACGACAAGAAAACACGTCAGTTAACCTTTAGCGAAGACACAAATTACGAGCTCTACAATGAGTACGGTCAAATCGTGCGCCGCGGCTTTGGAACAGGCATCGACTTGGGCACTTTTCCAAAAGGTTTCTATTACATAAGCTTCGATTCTCTAACCGAGAAATTTGAGCGCAGGTAACATCCGCACCCTTTCCAACGTAGTACACTATGTGAAGAAGAAGGTTCATACACTGTTCTTCTCCTTAGTGTTCATTGCCGCATTCCAGCAGTCCTGTACCTCCACCCTCGGGGAACAGAAGGAGGAGCAAACGCCAATACCGGCGTTTAACGAAGACTTTGACGCCATTCGGCAGCGAGGCAAGCTCATCGTACTTACCGAAAACACCTCGGTCTCGTTTTACCTCTACCGAGGTCAAGCAATGGGCTACGACTATGAGCTAATCCGAAAGTTTGCACACGACCACGACCTTACCCTTGAGGTGAAAGTGCTCGATGACCTCAACGCCATGTTTGAGCGACTCGCCAAAGGCGACGGTGATTTGATCGCGTGCAACTTGAACATTTCTCCCGACCGCCAAAGTCTGGCTTCGTTTACAACACCGCTCTTTAGCACACGGCAGGTGCTGGTGCAACGCAAATCCAACGACTCCTTGAATTTCGTCAGCCAGTGGCGTCACCTCAATGGCAAAGAAGTCTACGTGCACACCATTTCAACCGCTTTTGCCAACCTTGAAGCGGCTGCTCGCCAACAAAACGTTGCGCTCGAAATAATCGACCCAAGCGGCAACCTCTCCAGTGAAAAACTCATTCGATTGGTCGCTGAAGGACAAATCGACTACACTGTTGCCGATGAAAACCTCGCGCAGCTCAATGCAACCTACTACCCCAATCTCGATGTCTCATTTGCCATCACCGAAGCACAAGACGTCGCTTGGGCTGTGCGTAAAGACGCCGATACGCTGCTCACTTACTTGAACCGTTGGCTCGAAGACCCCAAGAATCAACGCCGCTTGAAGTTTACCCGCAACAAATACTTCGAAGCGGTAAAGTCGCAACAGGCACGTGTGCAAAGTGCCTACTCTTCGCTCGATGGAAAGCGCATTTCAGAATACGACGAGGTCATTCGTAAACACAGCCAAAGTCTGCAATGGGATTGGCGCCTACTCGCCGCCATGATTTACGAAGAATCGAGGTTCAATCCCGAAGCACGCTCGTGGGCAGGTGCCTTTGGTCTCATGCAACTCATGCCTGCCACCGCCGAGCGCTTTGGCATCGATACAACGCAAACCCGTGAAGCAAACATCAAGGCGGGGGTCGCCTACCTGCGCTACCTCGATCGGTACTGGAAAAAACACATCGATGACCCCGAAGAGCGGGTCAACTTCATCCTCGCTTCGTACAATGTGGGCCCCGGACATGTCCAAGACGCACGTGCGATTGCAATCCAAACCGGAAAAGCCCCCAACCTATGGCACAACAACGTGGCCGATTGTCTGTTACTTAAATCTGAACCCGAGTACCACCACCTCGAGGGCGTCAAACATGGCTATTGCCGTTGCGCCGATCCGGTGAACTACGTTTCGGATGTTCAACGTAAATTTGCAGAGTATAGGGCCCTACACGAATGAAAACACATCTGTGGCTTTTGGTGATTGTTTTACTGGCGTCTTCATGCCTGAAAAACAATGAAATTTCGCTGGTCATCGAAGGCCACATCGTCGATTCCAGAAACAATTGGGGCGTCAGCGATGTAAACGTGCGCCTCGATGAGCAAGTCATCGAAGGAGGCACACTTACAAGCGCGTTCGGCACCGTTACTTCCGTAACCACCAACGCCGATGGGTATTTCAGAGTTGAGTTTCCCAGAAAGAATGCATTGAAGTACAGGCTCCGGCTTACGAAAAGCGGCTACTTCAGCGATGAGGTTGAAATCAATCCCGATGATGTAAATCCCGATACTCCCTACAGCACAAACCTCACAATTATTCCGCAGGCTGAAATTCAAGTGAATTTGCGCAATATCAATCCTGAAAGCGATGCCGATTTTATGCGCTTTAGAAAGCTAAACGCGTTCTTTGAGTGTGCCTGCTGCAACAATGATTTCGTCAACTGCTACGGTGCCGCCGTCGATACCAGCTTCACATGCACCCTTTTCGGTGACCACAACCTGAGCTACATCTACACCGTTTACCGCAGCGAAGTCACAGAGGTGGTTGACTCCATCTTCTGCCCGGCATTTCACACCACTGAACTTACAATAGAGTATTGACCGGCGAACACCACATCACGGTTGCGCGCACGTTGCGCTACTACACCCGGGGTGAAATCTCAGCACAGAAGCCCCTTTTAACCATGCTGCACGGCTATGCCCAGCATCCGGGTTTTTTCATTCGAAAAGTGGAAGATTTGGTTTCGGATGGATGGGGAATTGTAGCCCCCGAAGGCCTTCATCGGTTCTACGTAAGCGGCAGCTCCGGCCGTGTTGGAGCTTCTTGGATGACCAAAGAAGACCGACTGATCGACATCGATGACCACATTGCCTACCTCGAGCAATTGCACCTTACTGAGCCCATGGCGTTCGCTGAACAGCGTGTTTTATTGGGGTTTTCACAAGGGGCTGCTGCTGCTGTGCGGTTCTTCTGCGCCAGCAATGTGCATTTTGAACGGCTCGTGCTTTGGGCGGGTAGCTTTCCACCTGATGTTGGGCTTCCTGAATTCGGCAAGCGGTTTGAATCGTCACAAATTGACCTCGTAATTGGTGTGAATGACGACATTGTGCCACCCACCGTGTACGACCAATTGCAACGGGAGCTCGAAACCGCCGGCGCTGCAGTTCGCCTGCATCACTTTGAAGGCAAGCACGATCTTCACCTCCCCGCCTTGCGCAAGGTGCTCGGAATTGAAGATTAAGTCATCAAGAGTAGACCAAATTGAAGTTGGTTTCCACGTGGCTTTGTGGTATTTTCCGCATCTGAAACCTGAGTTCAATGAGAAAATTTTACGCCTTGGCCGCAGCAAGCTTGCTGACGGTTACCCTTTTTGCGCAGAACGAGCCCTCTGACATTCTTCCGCATCACTTAACTGCCAAAGAAGTACAAGCTGCCATCGCAGCCGGTTATTCGCGCCCGGCACCGCGTGGTGACGGCGCACCACCCAGCTACAATAATATCCGCTCAATGGCCGAATGGGAAGAAGTGCAAGCACTCGTCATCGGCTGGGAAGGCTTCCCAAGCATCCTCAAGCGCATTACTGCAGCAGCACGACTTGAATGCGAGGTCATCATTATGACCGATGACGTCGCAGGAACCACCCAATACCTCCTCAGCAACAGTGGAGGCGGGGCCTTCAATAACCTTGACAATGTAACCGTTCTCGATACACCACTGAACTCAATTTGGGTGCGCGACTACGCTGCAAAGTCAGTGTACGCCGAAGAAGTGGGCGACCTGTTTATGGTCGACTGGATCTACAACCGTCCTCGACCCCTCGATGATGCATCGCCTTATGTTGTAGCCGATCATCTGAACATTCCGATACACGGCACCACAAATCCACCCTATGAACTGATGGGAACCGGAGGCAACTTTATGTCAGACGGTTTCGGTACAGGCTTCTCTTCTGAACTCATCATTGAAGAAAACAGTGGAGGCGAGTCATGGTGGGGAACTTTTCCCGACCAAGGTGAATCGGGTGTGCTGTCGGTCATGAATACCTTCTTGGGCATTGATGAATACGTGCTCATGCCCACCTTGCCCTACGATGGTATTCACCACATCGACATGCACATGAAACTGCTCGATGAAGAAACACTCCTCATGGCCGAGTACCCTGAAGGTGTAGCCGACGGGCCACAAATCAACGCAAACCTTGAGTACATCTTGAGCAACTACACCACCAAATGGGGTACGCCGTTCAAAGTAGTGCGCATCCCGTCGCCACCATCACCTAGTGGCCTCTACCCTGATGAGGGTGGCTGGTACAGAACCTATACCAACGCCTTGTTCGTAAACAAAACACTGCTTGTGCCTACCTACTACACCCAGTACGATACAACGGCACTGCGCATCTACGAAGAGGCCCTGCCCGGTTACACCATCGTGGGCATTGATTGCGACACATCGCCCAATGACATTATCGCATTGTCAGGAGCGCTTCACTGCATTACCCATGAAGTAGGGGCTGACAATCCTCTTTTGATCAGTCACCTTCCACTCGAAGACACCGAAGACAGCATCAACGATTACCAAGTTGTAGCCTACATGAACCACCGCAACGGTGTTGTTGATGCCAAATTGTTCTACAAAACCTCATTGACAGGAAACTACACCGAAGTGCAAATGACTGCTTTGGGCGACAACAATTGGCAGGCGCTTATTCCTGCTCAGCCCGCCGGAACAACGGTTTACTACTACGTATGGGGTGAATCGCAAGACGGTAAAACACAAGTTCGACCCATGCCTGCTCCCGAGGGCTACTGGGAGTTTGACGTGTTTGATAGCTCAGTAAGCATCGCCGAACGTGGCGGCAATAGTCAGCTCATGACGATTTACCCAAACCCCGCAGCAGCCATTACGGTGGTTCCGATCAGCTTGGTGAAAAGCGCCATGGTTCATGCAGCCGTGTATGACGTAACCGGCCGACAAGTAAACCTCCTCTTTGAAGGTGCACTGCCGGCCGGCGAACAAAAACTGTTTTTCGATGCAAGTGAACTGGCCTCTGGCGTTTATTCGGTTGTGTTAACCACCGAAGGTGAGCGCCATTCGCAGAAACTCCTCGTGCGCTAAAATTAGTCGCGACGACCGAGCAAGCGAAGCAAGAACAAAAAGAGGTTGATAAAATCGAGGTAGAGACTGGTCGCTCCAAGGAGTGCCAGTTTTCTACCTCGTTCGTTTTCGAGGCCCACTGTTGCACCAATTTGCTTGATTTTTTGCGTGTCGTAAGCGATCAATCCAGTGAAGATGAGTACACCTAAAATGCTGATGATGTAATCCATCCGTTCACTGCCAATCCATAGATTCACCAATGAGGCTAGAATGATTCCAATGAGCGCCATCATTAACAGCGAACCAAACCGTGTGAGGTCGGTTTTTGTCGTGTAGCCCACCGCGGCCATGATGGCAAAAGTGCCGGCCGTGATGGCAAACACTGTGGCGATGCTGCCCAAATTGTACACCACAAAGATGTAGCTAAGGCTCATACCCATGGTGGCCGAAAACAACAGGAAAACGGCCGACAATCCGGTTGCGCTGAAGCGCTCAAAGCCGAAGTTCATTGCTAAAATAAAGCCGAGCGGTGCAAGGGTAACCACCCATCCGAGCATTGACATGCCTGTGTCGGTGTACAGCATCGAAATCAAGCCCGAATCTGCAAACCACCAAGCAATGCTTCCGGTGACTGCCAAACCGGCAACCATCCAAGTAAAAACGTGCGTAACGTAACGCTGCATGGCTGAGGCATCTACTACCACATCGCCTTGGTGTCCAAACAAACTACGATCTTCCATAATCTTCATTCAAATTTTAAACGAAGATACACGGAAAGCATTCACGCAGCCACACGTCCGCGCAGCGCAGAAACCGTCATTAACAGAATTTAATTAACCTGAAAACGGTCGGCAGCTAAGCTGGCTATTGGCCGCCGTAATAGTCGGCGTAGTTGTTCTCGGTTTCGTACAAACGAATGTGGTGCAACTTGCAACCGGTGGTGTTAATGGCTGCTTCGACTTCGTCCCAAATGGCAATGATCAACACCTCGGTTGATGCCATTTTGCCTTTCATGAAAGGTACGTCGAGGTTGAGGTTTTTGTGATCAAGCGGCTCAACCACCTTCTCTTTCAAGATGTCACTGAGAACCTTCAAGTCCATGCAGTAACCGGTATCCGGATGCGGCACGCCTTTCACCGTGACGTGGAGCTCGTAGTTGTGGCCGTGCCAATTCACGTTGGCGCACTTGCCGAAGACTTCATGGTTCTTCTCGGCGCTCCAGTCGTCGTTCCAAAGTTTGTGGGCAGCATTGAAGCGCTCTCGGCGCGTAACGTAAACGGTTTTCATATCGGTTCCAAATCAATTCGGCCAGAAAGGGCTCGGGCATTTACAATACCTTTGCAGTGATTTTTGTTCGCACATACCTGAAAAAGCATGATTGTAATCACCGGAGCCGCCGGATTCATCGCCAGCTGTCTGGCCGCAAAGTTAAACGAAGCCGGCTACAATGACCTCGTCCTCGTTGATGATTTCAGCCGCGAAGAGAAGCAGGCCAATTACCTCGGGAAGCGCTACACCGCTCTTGTTGAACGCGATGCGTTTCACGACTGGCTTGAAGCAAATGAGAATCAAGTGCAGTTTGTTTTTCACTTGGGTGCACGCACAGATACCACAGAGTTTGATCGTTCAATTTTTGATAGACTCAACCTTGACTATTCAAAACGTGTGTGGGACATTTGCACGCGCTACGCCATTCCGCTGGTGTATGCTTCGTCGGCGGCTACCTACGGCTTGGGAGAGCACGGGTACGTTGACCGTCATGACGATGTTGAGAAACTTGTCCCGCTCAATCCCTACGGCGATTCCAAGAACGATTTCGACAAGTGGGTGCTCGCCCAAAAGAAGGCGCCGTTTTTTTGGGCCGGATTGAAATTCTTCAACGTTTACGGTCCTAACGAATACCACAAAGGCCGCATGGCGAGCGTAGTACTGCACGCATTTAGGCAAATCACACAAACAGGCGCAATGAAGCTCTTTCGTTCGCACAACCCCAATTACCGCGACGGTGAACAAATGCGCGATTTCGTGTACGTGAAGGATGTGGTTGATGTGTGCTTCTTCCTGATGGAGTCGCGGAAAAACTCAGGCATCTACAACCTCGGTTCAGGTAAGGCACGCAGTTTTCTTGACCTCGTCAATGCGGTATTCCGTTCACTCGGCCGTGAGCCGCAAATCAGTTTCATTGATACGCCGGCCGATATTCGCACCACCTACCAATATTTCACCGAGGCCAACATGGAGAAGCTTCGCAACGCAGGGTTCGAACAACCATTTACAAAACTTGAAGATGGGGTGGCTGATTACGTGAAGAACTATTTGGTCGCTTCGAAGTACTATTAATACCTCAGAGCTCAGCCTTCAATTCAAGCAGAAACGCCCGAATTCGCTCAAGCCGCTCGGCGATTTCTGCCTCGTTGTTGACATCATCGCCCTTGGTATCCAAGTGCTTGCGCGCCCCTTCGAGGGTGAAGCCCCTGCGTTTGACCAAATGGTGCACAGAGCGAATCACTTCAATGTCTTTCGGAGTGAATTTCCGGGCACCTTTGCGGTCTTTTTTTGGATTGAGGGATGGGAATTCTTTCTCCCAAAAACGAATGAGTGACGCATTCACATCAAACATCTCAGCCACCTCGGAGATGCTGTAGTACTGTTTTTCGATTTCTTTATCGCGCCAAGGCATTTGCAGAAGATAGGTGCTGCAAATTAGTCAAACGATTGGTTCGAACGCGATGACTGCTCGAGCAAGCGCTCGAATTGCTCCGGCGTAAGGTCGTTGAAGTAGAAGTACGCAGGGTTCACCTTAGTGCCGTTTTGAATGACTTCGTAATGAAGGTGAGGCCCAACGGAGGTGCCCGTATTCCCAATCAATCCAATGATTTCACCACGCTTTACCTTTTGACC
>DAITMF010000047.1:0-23638 GCA_036835325.1 Flavobacteriales bacterium | reverse complement strand
CAATGTCGATGTCATTGTCGTCAACCAGCAGGATGTTTATGTCTTTATCTTCAATCACTGTTTATTCGGAATTGTAACGACAAACGTGGAGCCGATTCCGGGTTCAGATTGCATGGTGACGTTTCCGCCGAGGTTCGCAGTTGCTTCCTTCACAATGTACAATCCCAATCCTGAACCCATAGTCACCTCCGAAGTTCGGTAAAACATATCAAAAACTCGTTTTTGATCTTCACGTTTTATGCCAATACCGTTGTCTTCTACGGTGATAACCGTTTTTTGGTTGTCAGTTTCTACGCTCACTCGCATGTAGGAATCTACCTTCGTAGAATCCATGTACTTAATACTGTTTGAGATGAGGTTGTTCAAAATCATCTTCAAGCGCAGTTCGTCGAGCCGCACGGTTTGGTGCTGTGCCACGTTTTTGATGAAGCGCACATTGTCAGCGCCTTCAAAGAAGCGGTAGTGTTCAAAGAGTTCGTCGAGGAGGAGGTCGAAGTTGATGTCGGTAATCAGCTCACCTTGTTTAAGGTTTTGGTAGTAGCTGATGATGTTTTGTACAAAGACATCGAGTCGGCTCACCATGCGTTCAATCATGCCGAAGTACTCGGTCGATTTTTCATCAATGTCTTCAAGGCGTGTTAGCTTGAGGATACCAAGAATCGATACCAAGGGAGCTCGGAGGTCATGGGAAGCGCTGTAGATGAACTTTTCAAGTTCATTGTAGGCCTTTGACAGTTCTTCGTTTTTCTTGCGCAGGGCGTGTTTGTTGACGTAGAGTTCGTGCGCATTGATGAGGGTCATGCGCAGGTCTTGTTCGTCCCACGGTTTGGCGATGTACCGGTACACCTGGCCTTTGTTGATGGCGTCGATGACGGCTTCAATATCGGCATACCCGGTGAGGAGGATGCGGATGGGGTCAGGGAAATCAGGGATGATGAGTTCAAAGAACTCAACACCGCTGAGGTTGGGCATTTTTTGGTCAGAAATGACAATGTGAATGTCATTTTCATTGAGGATGGCCACGGCTTCGCCGGCCTCCGTTGTTGTGAATATCTCAAAATCGCGTCGGAAGGCCGCCTTGAACGAGGTCAAGTTGTGCTCTTCGTCATCGAGATAGAGAATTCTAATCTTCTCGGTTGACATGGGTTTTTCTTCTACAGGGTCTGAGACAAAGTTAGAAGAAATTCGGTGCCTTCGCCCTGAGTGGTCAGAACGTCGATTTTGCCTTTGTGATCATTGATGATGCCAAGCACGATGCTGAGGCCCAATCCGGTGCCTTGCCCCACTTCTTTGGTGGTGAAGAAGGGGTCGAAAATTTTGGCTTTGACATGGGGCGGCATGCCGGTGCCATTGTCTTTGATGCTTACGAACACGCTTTCGTTGTTGAAGCGGGTGCTTATGTCAACACGACGGTCTTCGTACGGTTTTCCGGTGGCTGCTGTGGCTTGTATGGCGTTGACAAGGATGTTGAGAAAGACTTGGTTGAGTTTGCCCGGGTAGCAATTGATTTCGGGCAAATCGGCACTGAGGTCGTCGTACACCTTGCACTCGGTTTTGACCATGCTCTTGATGATCACAAGTGTTGAGCGAAGGCACTCGTTCACATCGGCTTTTTTTAGGGTGTCTTCATCGAGGCGTGAGAAGATGCGCAGGCCTTTGACAATTTCTGCAGTGCGTTGCGCGCCATCGCCAATGCCTTTAAGCAGTTGTTTGATTTCGACTTTCAAGAAATCAGTATCGTACTGCTTCGCAAGTGCTTTGGCCCGTTCGAGTTTCACGGGCATTTCAGGGTCGTCAGACTCCAGTTTGCTGTAGTGTTCGAGCACTTCCATCACTTCATCGATGTCGCGGCTCAGCGGTGAAATGTTCGATGATACGAAGTTGATGGGGTTGTTGAGTTCGTGGGCGATACCGGCGGTCATTTGACCGAGCGAAGCCATTTTTTCGGCATCGACAAGTTGGGCTTGAGCCGAGCGCAACGTGGTGAGTGTGGTGTTGAGTTCTTGGTTTGACTTTGCCAGTTCGTGGGTGCGTTCTTCGACTTTGCGTTCGAGAAGGGTGTTTTGCTCAGTGATGATGCGTTCGTTTTCGCGAAGAGCGTTAAGTTTTCCTTCCTGTTCTTTTTCTTTTTCGCGTTTAAGTTGGTTGATGCTATCGGCCAAGGCGAATGAAAGCAAGACGATTTCGAGTGCTGACCCAATGGGCAGCGCGTATTGGGTCATGAGGTTGTATGGCAGCACGCCTACATCGCGCAAAACATAAATTGTGACGCCAATCAAGAAGATCGACCAAGCGATGAGAAAGAACAAAGCCTGTCGGTAGCCTCTGCGCCATGAACGCCATGCGGCGAACACAAGCAAGAGTGAAGCAGCGGCACAAAAATTGATGGCGTTGTAGCTCGCAATGTACGCTCCCTGCACAGCCAACACGGCAGCGAGAACATACACGCCGAGGTAGAACATCAGCACGTAGTTGAGGTACTTGCTGTACTGCCGAATTCTCAGGTACGATTGTGCGAAGATGACGGTGGTGACTCCTGAGAGCACTCCGGTGAAGTGCGCGCTCCGCAAAGAGAGCCATTGGTTGTTTGGCCAGAAGTATTGGTTACCATAACCATTTAAGGTCAATTGAGTAAGCCCTACAAATGCGATGAACAAAACGTAGTACAGGTAGTTGCGGTCGCGCACCGAGAACCAGATGAAAAGGTTGTAGAGCAGCATCACCAGAACAATACCGGTGTACACGCCGAAAAACACGCTGCGGTTGTTGAGGTCGGTTGTGATTTCATCTCGGCTGCCAATTTTCATGGGGAGCAAGACTTGTTTACCGCTTACGATGCGCAGGTAGATTTCTCCTCCCGTGACCGATTCGGGGATGGGAAACACGAACGAAGCCGCATTGATTGGTCGGGCGTCAAATGGAAAAGCTTCACCAACCAGGTACTCACTTACAACGCGATTCCCTTCGAGGTAGTAGTAGTTGAGGGTGTCGATGTTCGCCGATTGTATGTCGAGCCACCGTTCTCCTGCGCCCGGTTCGACTGTAAAGCGCACCCACACAGGATTTGATTGTGTTCCGAGGTTAGGCGCCTCACTGGTACTTTTAATGAAGTTTCCCCCTTTGACGTTGCTGATGGTGTAGCTTCGGTCATCGTCAACCAAGAGTTCAGTGGTTGCGTCAATGAGTGAAGCTTCGGAGTTGCAGCTGCTCAGTCCTCCGGCGAAGCCGATGATAAGAAGCAAAAACCAAATCCGCGAATGTATCATGTGTTGACTTTGAGATCGTAATGCAATGTTATGCTTCCTTTCGGGCCGGATGCCTGACTTTTTAGTTTGGGGTTTGCGCGCAGCTGTGCCACTTGGGCATAGAGGGCCGGGGCCATGAATTGAAGTCGATCGGGATTGATGAAGTGAGCCACCGTAGCGATGAGCCGTTCGTTGGGGTAGGGAATACCGCCATTGTTGCCGATGCTTTCGATGGTGTAGAACCCAAAGTCGGGAATCCATCTGCGGGTAACGGGCGATGAAAGGGCGAGCAAATGGCGTATTCCGAGCTCTTCGGTGAGCACCACCCCACAGAGAATGATAAGTCGGCTTCCGATGCCGAGGCCGGCAACTTCAACGCTGTTCCAGAGGGCGCAGAGTTCGGCACAGTTGTCTTTGCTCAGTTCATCGAGGATGTCGTGCACCTTGGGGTCGTGTTTTCCAAACGGTACTTCAAGGGGCAGCAGTTTTGGCCTTTCGCGGATGTGAATGCGCGCACCTCCGTAGACTTTTTGTCCGCCGGGTGAGGTTGCCAAAATCACATACACGTTGGGGTCTGTCATCCATTCGCGATCGGCGGATGACACCTTTTTTATACCGTGGTTGCTCAGCACTTCAGCATGGCCATCGGCAAATTTTTCACAGGCATTGAGGTCATCAATGGCGCGAAAGGCGCGAATGTGCACCTTGGTAATGTTGCTTGTTCGGGTTTTGGAAACCTGATGTTCAGTCCACGAAGAGCTCATATGGGTCGAGGAATTTGCGGCCGCGGATCAAATGATCACCCAGCAAAATTTTACGTGATAAATGGGTTACCACGCCGGCTCCGGCCGTCACCTCAGAGGCGAGTTGCGGCCATCGCGTTATGGTTTTGCCCAGTTCCATGACCGATCGTCGCATCCTGTCGGATGTTTCTTTCATGGTCATGATCTTCGCGGTCACTTCGGGGGTCCAAGTCCCGGTAGTCAAAAGTTCTTCGCACTCGGCATCGGTTATGCGTCCGTGCAGTATGCCTAAATTCTGGTCAATGTCAAAGCGTTCTACGTCGACCATTCCACGGTCAGACGTTTCCATGATTACGGGGAGGGCACGACGACGTGCCTCAACGCGCGCAAGGATTTTGATGGGTAGGCTGTCGCATTCCTCCACCAGAAGGTCAAGGGGAGCGTCGTTGCCGTCTAAAAACTCAGCGATGTTCTCGGCTGTGATGCCTGATGAATACAAGGTAACTTTCAAAAACGGATCAATCTCGGCGATTTCACGCGCCACGAGCTCTGCCTTAGCCACACCGAGGTTGGTAACGCTGGTGCGCAAGCGGTTCATGTTGGAAAGGTCGAGGGTGTCGTAGTCGGCAATGCGCAGTTCGCCTGCTGTGCGCTCCATGGCCATGGCCAAAGCAACACCCGAACCTACTGAAAGGCCAATGATACCTACGCGTTTGCGCGCGAGAAGGTCTTGCTCTTGCGGTGTGATTTTGTACTGATTGCGGTTGGTGCGCACCTTCACGAATTCGGCTTCGCCGAGCAGGTGTACAACGGTGTTTTTCCACGGGTAATAGACCCAGCACCCGTAGTTTTCTGGATTCTCTCCCAGTCGCGCCCGTGCAGCCAGTCGCGCTTCTTCGTCTGAAAAAACGTAGTCGGGTCGCTCCATCTTCACCAACTCCATGAGCTGTTCTTCAATGGTATCGACTACGGTGGGTTTGTGCGTTTTAATCAAATCGCGCAGATCCACCGACCCTTCTGTGCCGGCATTGATGACCAATGGACGGTATCCGGCGCCCGTTTTTTCGCTAGTTAGGGTATTCACACAGGTCTGTTTAACGTTCGTTTCTCCCGAAGCAAATTGCCGACAATCTTATGGGGTTATCAACAGTGAGCGCGGAAGTTGTTAACAACCCCACGTGAGCAAAGCAGTCGTTGCAACCATTTGTATCCAATCACGTAGAAATGGGCATGAGCACAACCGCCCTTCCCATTTGCCTGATTCCGGTCGATTACGTGGCCTTCTTGTCAACCGACGAGCTAGAACGCTTCGAGTTTCTGACCTATTCGGATGCGCCACAAGCGTGGAAATTTGCCGAGCAGAATGAAATTGCCTGTTTTGTGAGCGATCATCGCCTCAATCAAGAGGTGCTCTGTGGTTTACTTTCAGCGTTGCAGTTGCTTTCGCCTGATTTTGTGCACATTCATGCCTACAGGGGGCAAGCGGTTGCCAACCTATTGAGTGTCATCAATCGCGCTGGCGCTGTGCGTCTCATTCCGGTAGAAGAGCTCGAGAGCCGGTTCCCGGGTTTTCTCGCCGATGCCTTGCTCGTGTGGATGCGCAACCGTCGCAAAGACCAGAAGATTGCCGAGCTTATTCAATCGAATGAACAGTACGAATTCATGCTGCGGCAAAGTTTGCTAAGCTAAAAGCAATACAAACGGCTTGCATTACCGTTCGGCATTCTTACCTTGCGCTCAATTAACTGAGGCGCTATGAGCGATGAACAGCAGACGGGGTGGCACGCCGAAGAGCGCCATGGCAAATGGATGGTTAACGTCCTTGACCATGCCGTGGTTATGCCTCCTGCGCTGGTTTCTGTATTCAATTATTCCGAGTCAAACTTTTCTCCGCTGCGCGCCTTGGGTGGCTTTTATGCGTCGTGCTTCAACACGTCGGCAATGACCATCAGCATCATGCAAGGTTTTGCCGTGGGTGAAAAGCACTTTGCCGGCCAACTCGCAAGCCTACCCGCTGTCACTGGTGACTTTCGCGGAGAGCGTTTGCTGTGCAATCGCCTCGATACAGGCGACTCACCCAACCTCGTTCACGCACTGAAAGCACCCGTAAGCCGCATTGTGGGCCTTTCGGAGGTGCTGCTCGCATCGTCAGATATTGCAGGCGAGAACCGCCGTTTGGTGCAGTACATTGATCAGTCGGCCTCAAAACTTCGCGAGTTAATTGGCATGGTGCTCGAAGAGCCGCGCTCGACGTCTGATTCTGTACCATCATCGTCGGCGTTCAGCCATACGGTAAGCCAATTCATGAAACTTCATTCGGCCCGGCCGGGCGATGTGCACGCAGTGCGCGTTGATGGCACCCATTCAGGTGTTGAGCACTTGCGTTTCTTCGGAATGCCCCCCGCAGCGCGGTTGTTTACAGGTGCTAAAGGCTTGCTTTCTGCGCCGCTGGGGCTCGCCGCCCTGCACGATGCGCTGCATGCCGAAGTTTTCGTTTTCAGCGCCAATGGTGAGGCCCTCGACCTCTGCGTTTGCTCGGCAGAAATGGTTGCGGGAAGCTAAAAGCAACCCATCAATTCATTGAAAAATGGTTGCTTCCTCGGCGCATGTCGTGGTAATGCCCTCCGAGCTTGACCAAAACTACCTTGAACGCATCAATGGCCGTTAACGTGGCGGCCGTAGGCTCCTGTCCGCGCAAGCGCAAAACCAACAAGCCGTACAATGAGGTCAGCATGGCTTCAATGGGGTTCATCGACGGGTTGCCCGAGCGCTGCAAGAACTCATCGAGCAGCGGCTGGGCGATCGTCCATACCTCAATGTACTTCGCATCGCGGATAAGGTCGATCAGGGTGTGGTGCAGGTAATTGAGCTCGATCAAAAGTTCGTCGATTTCAGGCAGGTTGCCCTTTTTGTCAACGCCGTTTGCTTTCATCGCCGTGATGATGCCGGCGAACCACTCCAGTTCTTCGTCGATGTTCAGCTCATCGTTGCCTCCACCCATGAAGTGACGCACGGCGCCCAGGTCAAAACCGGCTGCACGCACCAAATCTTGCATTTGCCAGAGGTACAAAATGTACTCAATGACGTTCTCTGCTTTTTTCTTACCGGCAAGGGTCATTAGGGCTGCTCAATCGGATTTTTCTCGAGTTCGTACGCTGCGTTCAATTCGCGCAGCACGTCGGCTGTTACGTCAAAAGCTTCGGCCCCGTAGAGAACACCTTCGCCGCTTACGCCGAGGTTGAGAATGAGGTGAATGTTGTTGCGTTCAGCATAGTCGGCCAAGAAATCGTTGAGCCGGGCATTGATTTGCACCTGCATCTCTTGCTCTTGGCGGGCAAGCAGCACTTGCTCAGCTTGTTCCATTTGCTGCAGCTCCATTTGCAGCTGCATAATGCGTTGCTCAGCGATGGCCATTTCGTCTTGCGTTGCTTGTCCGCTCTGGACGTACTTCATCAAATCGGCATACTCTTTTTCGGCCTTTTCGAGGCTGCGTTGCAGCTTTCCTTCGGCTTTTTTGCTCGATGTGATGAGCTCGTCTTGCATGTCGCTGATGAAGCGGTAGCCGAGGTTGATTGAGTCGCCGCGCACAAACGCCACACGAATGGCAGGCGCCGATGAGGTGTCACTGAGCATGCCCGTGCGGGTGCTCACTTGGGGTTCGCCTTCGGCGGATGAGGGGGCTGAGCCTCCGCGAAAAAGGGCAATGCCCGAAACAATGAGGGCGACCAGGGCCACTCCAAGAGCTGCTTTTTGCATCAGGATGGGGAATTTTGGTTGGCCTTCCAAGCTTCGGCGAAGTCGCTGCGCATCGCCACGAACCGCTCCAAAATGCGGTTGCAGAAGTCGTCGGTGACCATTGATTTCACCTCGTCAAGCCCCGCTACATCAAGCTGTTTGATCTTGTACGTTTGCTCAAACTGGCCCACCTCGAACTTGAGGTGGTACTTCTCGTTCCAGCTAAACACCGAGATCTTCATTACCGGATGGGGGAGGTCAGCGACAAGGCGCATACTACAATTTTGCGGCAAATATACATCCATCCCACAAAACCCTGCGCCTTATCTTCGCGCCGTGATCATCGATGTTATTATCCCCGCCTGGAACGAAGAACCCAGCATAGGCAAAGTCGTCTCCGACATTGACCGAACGCTTGTGCGCCGCGTCATCGTCGTTGACAACAATTCGCGTGATCGTACGGCTCAGGTCGCATCCGCCGCAGGCGCAATCGTCATCACTGAGAAGGAGCAAGGCTACGGTGCCGCCTGTCTCGCCGGCATTGCCCTCGCCAACAGCGACCCCCAACCGGCCGATGTCATCGTTTTCATGGATGCCGATTACAGCGATTACGCTCACGAAATGCCGCTGCTGCTCGCGCCACTGACCGAGGGCTACGACATGGTCATCGGTTCGCGCGCCCTCGGGCAACGCGAAAAAGGCAGCATGACGCCTCAGCAGGTCTTTGGCAACGCACTTGCAACCTGGCTCATTCGCATCATCTACCGCTTTCGCTACACCGATTTGGGGCCGTACCGCGCCATCAAGCGCGAAGCCCTGAACCGCATTGGCATGCGCGACCGCAATTACGGCTGGACCGTTGAGATGCAAATCAAAGCCCTTCAGCACGGTTTGAATGTCACCGAAGTGGCTGTTAACTACCGTCGACGCATAGGAGTTAGCAAAGTTTCGGGCACCTTGAAAGGTACTATATTGGCTGGCTACAAGATCATCACGACCATTTTTCGCTACGCCTTGTGGAGATAACCCTGCTCATTATATATGGCCTTCTGTTGGCTTTCATTTTCGGCTACAGCCTCGTGCAGTTGTCGCTCGTTTTGGCCTACCGTCGAAGCCACCGCAAGGCAGTCGCGCCCGATCGGGTGAGCCATGCCACGTGGCCACCGGTGACGGTTCAGCTTCCGGTGTACAATGAACGCTACGTGGTTGAACGGCTCATTGATGCCGTAGCACAACTCGATTACCCCGCTGACCGTTTGGAGATCCAGGTGTTGGACGACGGCAACGACGCCTCGGTTGAGCTTGCCGCCGCACGCATTGCCCACTGGCAAGCCAAAGGAGTGAACATTCAACACCTTCGCAGACCTGAGCGCACCGGTTACAAGGCCGGGGCATTGGCCTACGGCACCGAACGCGCTACCGGAGCGTTCATCGCCGTATTTGACGCCGATTTCGTGCCACCCGCTGACTTCCTCAAGCAAACGCTGCCGCTCTTTGCCAATGACCGAATAGGCATGGTGCAAACGCGCTGGGGGCACCTCAATGAAGATTACAGCTTGCTCACGCGCCTTCAGGCCTTTGGATTGAATGCGCACTTCACCGTTGAGCAAGTGGGCCGCAACGCCTTGAACCACTTCATCAATTTCAATGGCACCGGAGGTGTTTGGCGCAAAACCTGCATCGTTGATGCCGGTGGCTGGCAACCCGATACCCTCACCGAAGACCTTGACCTTAGCTACCGCGCCCAAATGAACGGGTGGAAATTCGTGTACACCGAAGCTCTTGAATCTCCGGCTGAACTGCCCGCCGAAATGAATGCTGTTAAAAGTCAACAGTTCCGCTGGACCAAAGGCGCGGCCGAATGCGCCGTGAAGCACCTTCCTCGGTTGGCCAAACGCAGCGATTTGCCCTTTGCTACGCGGCTTCATGCCTTTTTTCACCTCATGAACAGCAGCGTTTTCGTGGCCATCTTGATGGCTGCGGTGCTGAGCGTTCCGGTGTTGTGGGTGCGCGTGCACGACAGCCGCTTCGATCTGCTCTTTAACCTCGCCTCGCTGTTTTTGCTGAGTTTGGTGATTCTTGTGGTGTTTTACCGCACCGCATCGAAGCAGTTCGGACGAGGGTTTGGAAGCTTTGTGCGCGATTTCCCGTTGTTTTTGTCGGTGTACATGGGCTTGTCGCTCCACAACGCCTTGGCAGTTATTGAAGGCTGGAGCGGCCGCAAATCGGCCTTTGTACGCACACCGAAGTTTGCCATTGACGGCAAGGGTGGGGGCTTTGCCGATAAGAGCTACCGCGCTGTGCGCGTTGACCGCCTCACCTTGCTTGAATTGGTTTTGGGACTTTATTTCCTCGCTGCGGTGGCTTACGGAGCGC
The DNA here is from genome assembly GCA_036835325.1 of Flavobacteriales bacterium. Lineage (GTDB taxonomy): Bacteria > Bacteroidota > Bacteroidia > Flavobacteriales_D > Sanyastnellaceae > CAMCHP01. Next base: position 13,539 of record DAITMF010000047.1, on the reverse strand, counting down.
TCAACCTTGAGTTTGGTTTGATGCCATTCCACCTCATGCTCGCCGTGGGCTTTTTGTACGTCGGCATTCAATCGTACCGCCACGCGGCGCTCAAGCGATGAAAAACGCGCCGTTCATAGCGGTGTCGGTGCTGTTGTTGGTACTGTTTTTCAGCTTTGGTTTTGTGATGGAGCGCGAGAACTTTTCGTTGCTTGTGCTCGGTTTCGCGGTGCTGTTTATCGCCTTCGGCGGATGGTGTTTCATGGCTCGGAAGGCTACTGCATCGCAGGTGCTGCTTCTTGCTGTTGGTGTTCGCTTGGCCATGGTGTTCTCCCCGCCCGTGTTGTCGGATGACGCCTACCGCTTCGTTTGGGATGGTCGACTCATTTTGGCCGGTCACAATCCCATGGAGTACCTCCCAACCGACGCCATTGACCTGCCCGACGCCGAAGAAGCCGGTTTAACGCACGCGCTCTTCATGCAGCTCAACTCGAAAGATTACTACACTGTGTATCCGCCGCTTCATCAAGCCTTTTTCGCTGCGGGAGTGGCTGCGTCGCCGAATTCGGTTGTGAAATCCATCACCGCCATGCGCCTGCTTCTCCTGGCGGTTGAGGTACTGGGTTTGCTGGCCTTGGTGCGCGTTTTGAAGCGGTTCAATCACGGTCCGCCCGCCTTGGCGCTTTACGCGTTGAATCCATTGGTCGTTGTTGAGGGCGTTGGCAACCTCCACTTTGAAGTGGCGGTGGTTGGATTTTTAGCCATGGCGCTGTGGGCAGCGCTCCAAGAGAAAGCTTGGCGTTGGCGGCTGTCAGGGGCTTTTTTCGGTTTGGCGGTGCTGATGAAACTCACGCCCTTGCTGTTGGCGCCGCTTTTGCTTGTTGCTGTACCGGTGCGCCGGTGGGGGGCATTTTTTGGCGCAACGGCGGTGCTTCAGGTGGTGGCGTGGTGGTTTTTTCTTTCACCGGAGGTGCTTGATCACTTCAGTTCGAGCCTCGATTTGTACTTCAGGCGTTTTGAGTTCAATGCATCGCTGTACTACATCGCTCGGGCGCTTGGTGAAGGCATTTACGGCTACAATGCGATTGCCTCTGTGGGCCCGTTGATGGCCCTGGCGGCGTTCTTGGGCATCTTGGCTGTGGCTGTTGGTTTTCGCCTTCGGCGGATGCGCGGCTTCAATCCTTCGATTGCTGAGGCAGCGGTTCTTTCGTGGCTGTTTTACCTAGCCTGCGCAACCACGGTTCATCCGTGGTATGCCATTGTGCCGCTCGCAATGGCCGTGTTTACACGTTACCGCGCAGCATTGCTCGCATGGAGTTTCACCATTTTCTGGAGTTATGCCCATTACCATGGTGGTCTTTTTTCTGAGCAATTCGCACTGATTGCTGCGTCGTACGCCATTCCCGTGATTGTTCATTTCTTTTGGAGGTCAAAGCAGGCAACCACATTAAGTCAGTAACGTCTTAATGTTACCAAACCTTAATTAAAACTGTCGGCGTTGCCGGCCCTGCTATGCTGTGCCAAAAAATCTCCCCCTTTTTGGTGGCGCTTTTTGCCTTAAGCACATTCCCTTGCGCACTGGCTCAGTTTGAGAATGCCAGTGCGCAATTGGGAGTTTTGCCCCCGGTTCCAACAAGCTACAATGGAAATGGAGTCAGCTTTGCTGACTTCAACAACGACGGTTGGGACGATCTCACCTTCGGTCGTGGCACGCAAGCGTTGGCCATTTACGAGAATGTCAATGGTCAACTGGTACCGGCATCGTTTTCCATTCCCAACACCAACCAGCGGCAAATCCATGCCGTGCTGTGGGTCGATTACGACAACGATGGCGACAATGATTTGCTCATCACCAAAGAAAACGGTCCGGTTGAACTTTGGAGAAACGACGGCCAATTTAACTTTACCAATGTCGCCGCCATCGTCGGCATTGAACAGTTCAGCTTGATGTACAACGGAGCCGCATTTGCCGACTTCGACCATGACGGCGATCTTGATCTTTACTTGGCCAAGTTTTACCATCCAACGAGTGGTGTAGCTGACAACAAACGCAATGTACTCTACCGCAACAACGGCAATGGTACTTTCACCGACATTACGTCTACTTCAGGCGTGATGGTAGGGCAACGGCCGTGCTTTCAGCCCATTTTTTTTGATTTCAACCACGACGGTTGGGAAGACCTCTACCTCATCACCGATCGCATTTTCGTTGAAAACGCACTCTTTCTCAATAACCAAGACGGCAGTTTCACCAATGTCACAAGTCAAAGCGGAGCCGGCATCATGATTTGCAGCATGACCGGCTCGGTGTCTGACTTCGACAACGACGGCGACCTCGATGTGTTCATCTCAAACAGCCATGTCGTTGGCTCGAAGTTGATGCGCAACAATGGCAATAGCACCTTTACCGAAGCAGCCGACGATTACGGTTTGAATGCACACCAACTGGGTTGGGGAGCAGTGTGGCTCGATTACGACAACAACGGCTGGGACGATCTTTTCATGGGGCTCACCAACAATGGTGTCACCAATTTCACCGGTAACCACTTTTACCGCAACACCGGCGGCGGTGCATTCTTAAACGTGAGTGCAGCGATGGGCACCGGAAACATGCTTGAAACCTACGTGTGCGCCAAGGCCGACTTTGACCACGACGGCCGCTACGACTTAATGACCAACAATGACGGCGATCACTCACCCCGGTTGTTCAGAAACGTGGGTGCAGCAGGAAACTCGATTTCAGTCGTGCTCGAAGGCGTGGTTTCGAATGCAAAGGGCATTGGAGCATGGTTGAGTTGCCACGCAGGTGGCCTCACCCTCACCAAGCAAAAGTTGTGCGGCGAAAACCTCAACGCCCAAGAAGGCGACCGAATTCTCTTTGGCATCGGTGCCGCGATCGCCGCTGATTCACTGGTGATCGAATGGAACAGCAGCATTCGTGATGTGTACTACAATGTTCATGCCGGTATGCACGTACACGCCATCGAAGGCCATTCGCAGTATGCCAACATGGTCATTGAGACTTCAGCGCCTTCTGTATGTTACGGTGAACCGGTCACGCTCAGCGTGGGCGAGTTTGCGGGTTACCTCTGGTCAAACGGATCGACTGAACCCAGCATCACCGTTGACGTGGCGGGTGACTATTCGGTCACCGTTACAACTGATGCAGGCTACAGTTTCACTTCCGAGCCGTATACGGTGTACTATCCGCCGGTGGCGCAGTTCATTGCAGAGGTGGTTCACCAGCAATGCCATGGCCAGGCCGATGCCTCCATCGAGGTGACTGTTGTTGGTCCTGAGTCAGGACTGCTTCTGATGGAGGACGTTGAAAGCACCGGCTTCTCAGAGAATTTGCTGCCCGGTGTTCACCACTTTACGTTCACCGATGTAGTTGGGTGCATGTATTCAGAGAGCGTTGAAGTACTTGAAGCCCAACCCATCGTGCCGTTTGTTTCGGTTAGCGATGTTCTGTGCCATGGGGAGGCCTCCGGTTCGGCAAGTGTGTTGGCTTTTGGAGGTACTCCTCCGTACACCTACGATTGGCAGGGCAGTGATCAGGAAGCGCTGGTGGCAGGTTTGCACACGGTTTTGGTAACGGATGCGCTCGGGTGCAGCATAAACCTTCCGGTCATCGTTGATGAACCTTCTCCGCTAGGCATTGAAGTATTGGTTTCGAATGCGACCGAACTTGGCGGCGGTTATGCCGTTGCCAATGCCTCGGGCGGCACGTCTCCATACTCCTACGAGTGGTCAACGGGCGAAACAACCGCTGATTTTGTGTTTGATGTTGCTCCCGGCGACCACTGGGTAACGGTCACCGATGCCAACGGTTGTTGGGGCGAAGAACAGTTCGAAGTAGCGCTCATCGTCGGCATCCGCGAAGCGAAAAACGAAACCCTACAGCTCTATCCGAATCCTGTGGTGGATGCCATCACCGTCTCCGGATGCGCGCACAGCACGCCCACCTTGACCGTGTTTGACCTCACGGGCCGAGAAGTTGCGCAGCACAGCGGAACGCGGATTAGCCTTGCAGAGCTTGCAGCAGGCCGCTACATGGCCGTAGTTGAATGCGGTGCGATTGTTCGCGTGCCGCTGCTCAAGCTACGTTAGCCGATTTTTACCGGATGCCGCGAATGATGTAGTCATAGACAGGGTCTTGCCCCACCGCAGGGTGCTCAAACGCATGCGTGATGTACTTGGGTTTGACCAAAACGCCGCGATCGAGCAACTCTTTGATGGTGCCGTACGCATCGAGCGAGGTTTTGCCAATCAAGAGGGGCGAAAGGTCGTTGCCGTCTTTCCAAAAGCGGTAAATCTCTTTCAGGCCGCGCAGGTAGAGGTGGTCTTTGGTGAAGCCGCCTCCGCGGTGAATGCGCGTGGTGAGGTAGAAGGCCTCGTTGACATCCATGCCGTAGTCGTTGACCATGCGGCGGTAGGTTTTTTTGAAGTCGGCGCCGCGCACCATGAGGTTGGTGGCGATAACGCGCAAACCGAGTTCTTTCAGACGTTTCACCGTGATGTTGCCGCTGAGGTACTCGCTGAGAACGGCCAAACCTTCTTGGGTTTTGGTGTTGACCGGAAGGCCCAAGCTGAAAATTTTCAAGGGCTGCATGGCAGCGTTCATCGTGGTGACCATGTGCACGCCAATTTCGTGGTGGACGAGAAAGCGCAGTTCGCGTGGTGAGAAGGTGGCGCCTTTTTTGAGCAGCACTTTGCGCTGGTGGTTTACGACCATCGCACTGGCTACGAGGGCCTTGGTGACTTCGATTTTGCCTTTGAAGCCGTAGGTGTCGAAGCCTTCTTGAAAGAGTTTGATGGCGTCATCGGTGCCGAGCACGGGCTCTTTCACCGAGTTTTCCATTTCAGGCAGGTGCTGCAACCAAAGTGCATTGCGCATATCGGCGTCACTGGGTTCGCCAAAGTAGCGCAGCGATGCGTAGAGGAAGCGTTCGGTACCGATGCTTGTGAGCATGTCGATTTTGTCGCTGTAAGCATTGATGACCGATTCGTAAAGCCGCTGAATGTGCACATCGGTAATGCGTTCGATGGGCAGTCGGTGCAGTTTGCGCTTGATGGCCGACGGGTCGATGCTAATGGGCCGGTACACGAACTCGGGGTTCACCGAACCGCGCGACTCGAAGAAGCGTTTTTTCTCTTGCTCGATGTTGACCGGGGTGAGGTAGCCGAGGAGTTCAAAGTTTTTCAGGGCTTCGTTCAGTTCGCGATCGACTTCAAGGATGGTCGATTGGAGGTCTTTGGGCAGCAAACGCGCCTTTTTGGTGTGCTCCCACGAGGTGAACTGCTTGGCAAAGGCGTTGGCATGGTTGAGGAAGGCCTTCTTGAGCTTCATCGTCAACGCGCGAATGACCACAGGGTAGGGCTCACCGGTGGTTTCGTTGCAGTAAATCTTCGACACTTCGGTGGCCAGCACCAAGGTGTTGGAGAAGTTGCTCGTGATGTATTCAAGGTTGTACCCGCGGCCGAAAAAGGTGTCGTTGATAGCAGCGGTCACCTCAATGGCATTTGGCAGCTCGATGGAAGCAAGTTCATCGCGCCATTTGTCGACGAACTTGCCGTAGCGTTTGGTGTCAATGCGTTCGGCGCCGATGTTGAACACGGGCACTTTGCGGTCCCACCGCTGCCAGTTGTAGGAGTGCATGTCGTACACCACACAGCCACCGAAGCGTTCTTCAATGGCAGCGATGAGGGCATTGGTTACGCGGTAGTAGGCAGCGTGTTTTCGCAGGCTGCGTTGCCGTTCGGCCTTGGTGAGGGGTTTTTTCCACACCTTTTTGCCCCAGGCCTCATCGTAGATGCAGGTTTCAGGATTGCGGTTGAGGTCGTATTCAAAGCGCGAGTCAAGGCCTGTCAAGGTAATGGGCATCGACGAGATGAAGGCTCCTGTGTGAGGGTCTTCTTCGTACCAGCGGTCAAAGTCTGACAACAGCGATTTGAGCTTGAGTTCGTCGCGGAATTGGCTGCCATCGTGTATGGCAGTGCACACAAAGGGCACGTATTCGCGAATGGCGATGCGGAAACCGCCGTCGCTGCTTTCGGCTTCAAAGGTGCGGCCCTGCTGAATGCGGGCTATGATTTCGTCGCAGGTTAATTTATGCATCGAGAACGCTCTTGCGGAGTTCGTTGCGGCGACCGCTGGCGGTCTCCTTGTACTTCACCATATCGTCGCAAAAATCGATGATTCGTTTCTGCAAACGCGCTCTGTTGAGGCGGTTGATGTTAACAATGCCTCCGGGTGAAAGTACGTTCACTTCGATGAGTTTGCCGCCAATGAGGTCGAGGCCAACGAAGTAGAGGCCGTCTTTCACCAGTTTCGGACCAACGATGTTGCAGAGGCGTTTTTCATCGGCGGTGAGCACGTGCTTGTGCACGCTGCCCCCTGCGTGCACGTTTGAGCGGGCGTCGTCGGGTGCAGGTACGCGGCGCATGGCGCCAATGGGCTCGCCGTTGAGCATTAAAACACGGATGTCGCCCTTCTCGGCGCCCTCAACGTATTCTTGAATGATCACGTAGTTCGACTCGCCGTCTTTGCCGCTGATGTAGAAGTCGAGCAGTGAATTGATGTTGGAGCTGGCCGATTTTTCGAGGACGATGACCCCGCTGCCGCCGAAGCCGTTCAGCGGCTTCATGATCATTTTCTTCGACTCGCTCTCCTTGATGATGCCTTTGAGGTACTCTTTGTTTTTGGAGACGTGCGTTACCGGAATGATTTCATTCTTCGGGTCGTAGAAAGCCGCGGTGTAGAGTTTGTTGTTCGCTTCGCGGAGGCCTTCAACATTGTTGATGATGAACACGTCGTTCTTCACCGAATCGAGGAAGTTGAGCACGATGCTGTCAAGTGGCGGGTTAGCCCGCATGAAAATCACGTCGAAACCGGCGAGTGGAAGCATTTTCTCGATGAACTTCGCCTGCTTGTAGAAGGTCGAAATCGACGATGAGGGCTTCACCTTCTTGTCGAACAGTTTTACGAAGGCCATGGGCAAGCTCTCGCGGATGGTGAGGTTTGCTCCGGTGGTCATCGCTACGTTGTACCCGCGCGAAACACATTCGTGAATCAGGCGCAAGGTGCTGTCGCTCTCAGGCGCTACACGGTCCCACGGATACATGATAAACAGGTAGTTCATCGTTGTTTGGTATTGCGTTGTTTACTGCGAAAATACTTTTTCATCCATTCGAAAAACCACAGCGGTAAACTTTGTGGAGCGAAGCTTAATCTTCTGCTAACAGAGTGCACACAAACCGCTGAATTTGGGTGCCATGCGTTCGCCTCGGTTGATTATCTTGCAGCCATGACCAAAAACCTGTTCCTTGCTGCGGCTGTGTGGTTCGGATGCCTTAGCGCAGCGGCCGATCCCGGCGATACAACCATTGTGCAAACCTTCACATGGGAAGAGCAACTCGCTCAGCCCGGTGCGTATAAAAGTCCGGGACGACGCTGGTTCCAGTTCCCCGAAGACGACGGCACGAGCTACCAAAAAATCTTGATGTACCACACCCTTAAGTGCTTCGAAGGCGGCATGACCGCCGGCGGTTTGGGCTTTCCCTGCGGGGAGTGGGACTACCTCACCTACAACTACCTCTTCGAGCACACCGGCGAGCTCGACTCAACCTTCCTGACGCACCCGTTCTACTTGCTGAACAACCAAGGCTTTGAGACGGCTTCGGTGAGCGATCAAGTGGCCTACAACCTTGTTCGCCATACCTACACGCCCGTCATTGATGCCGGTGCGAGCAACGTGGTAAGCAGCAGTGCATCGGCAAGCTCGGTCAACAACCTCGGCGCCCTGCGCACCGATCGTCGCCGCAGCCGCCTCCAATTCACTTACACGGCCGATGAACTTGCAGCACTTGGCGTTACCGCGGGCAATATTGGTCAACTCGAACTGGCCTTCGGCAGTGAAGTAGGGTGGGGTGGTTTGCTTACCCTCCGCATGGCCGCGACCACAAGTGCGCCTGCCAACACATGGTTTGCCGGCAACATGACCGAGGTGTACACCGATGTGTTCAATCCCGCCGCAGGCGAAAACCTCCTCCTGAACTTCCATACGCCGTTTGCCTACAATGGCACAAGCAACCTCGTTTTTGAGCTGAACTACACGGCAGCTGTGCAGGGTTCGCCCACCGCATTTCTCGGTCACTCAGCGGCCTCCATGGCCATTGACAGCGAAGCCGATGACCGCTACATCCGCTTCAACGGCAATGCCTTCGTTGAAGTGCCCGCCGCGGCCGTCAACACGCTCACCGACCAGGTGACCGTGATGTTCTGGGTGCGCGGCGATGCCGCAGTGCAGCCCGCCAGCCAGTACTGCTTTGAGGGCATCAACAGCAACGGACAACGCGTGCTCAACACCCACCTGCCGTGGGAAAACAGCCGCGTGTACTGGGATGCCGGTCAATCGGGCGGCTACGACCGCATTGACAAAGCAGCTACGCCGAACCTTTTTGAAGGCCAGTGGAACCACTACGCCTTTACCAAAGACGCCGCCACCGGGGTGATGAACATCTACCTCAACGGCGAACTCTGGCACACGGGCGCTGATCGCACCCGCTTGATGGACGGTATCGTGCGTTTCCGCATCGGCAGCTCGGCCGGTGGCGGCAGCTTCTACAACGGCGACATCGATGAGTTTGCCGTCTTTGCCGAAGCCCTTGATGAAGCAACCATTGCAGCGTACCTGACCCAACGCATCGATGAGAGCCACCCGGCCTTCGACAACCTGCGTGTGTACTATACCTTTAATAATAGCAACGGCGAGCTCGTTACCGACCACAGCGGCAACGACTTCCACGGCTACGTGGTGGGCCAGGCCGACCGCCCTTTGCACCCCGCCGATGCGCTCTTCTTGCGCGGCGAAACGATTGATTTCCGTCCGTCGATTGCCTTGAGCACGGGTGATTTCAGCCCCATCACGGTTGATGACAGCTACGATGAACTAGAGGTGGCCCCCGCCTCTTCACTTGTGACCCACCAAATCAACGGCAACTTTGTAGAAGTGATTGACGTCACTGCCGCCTGGCTTGAGAGCGACACCTATGGCGTGTACGACCCCGAAGGCAACTTCATTGAGCCGTATACCAACAACCTCGGCTACATTGACCTCGTCAACAACACCTTGGAGTACTACGGAGTGCCGTTTGAAGTGGTGAACCGCTTCGAGATTGGTCGCTACATCACGCCGTATGGGATTGGTTTGAGCTTGGATTCGGATGGATGGACGTGGGTCTTCGACGTGACCGACTACGCTCCACTGTTGCAAGGAATGGTCGAGTTGGAAGCCGGCAACTGGCAAGAGCTCCTCGATTTGAAGTTTCTCTTCATCGAAGGAACACCCCCACGCGAAGTGAAACGTGTGGATGCCTTCTGGAAAGGCAGCTACAACCTCAGCAACTTCGACCAAAACGTAACCGAGCACAGCTTCACACCGGAGGCGGACGAAGAAACCTTCCGCCTGAAAACCCGTGCATCGGGCCACGGGTTTGGCCAGGGCAATAACTGCGCCGAGTTCTGCTTCAACACGCACACCGTTGAAGTGAACGGCACGCCGCAATGGTCGTGGGAAATCATGCAAGAGTGCGCTGACAATCCGCTCTACCCGCAGGGTGGAACCTGGATCTACGACCGCGCCGGTTGGTGTCCGGGCGATGTGGTAACCACCCAAGACTTTGAATTGACGCCATTGGTATCAAACAATGCGCCGTTCAGCGTTGATTACGACATCACCTACGACCCTTTTGGTAACTACATTATGGAAGGCCAAATCATCGCCTACGGAGCACACAACTTCACCAACGACGTTGAGCTGATGGAGATTTTGGCGCCGAGCACCATGAAGATCCGCAGCCGCATGAACCCCATTTGCAACAAGCCCGTGGTGCGCATCCGCAACAACGGAAGTGCGCCGTTGACCAGCTGCACCATCAACTTCGGCCTCGCAGGCGCCATGGAGAGCTTCGCTTGGAGCGGCAACCTCGCCTTCGGTGAATTCGAAGACGTCACCCTGACCTATTCCAACGCCGATTTGTGGTTCTCGGAAGAGAGCGAAACCGGCCTCTTCATGGTCGAAGTGGGAGCGCCCAACGGAGCGGCCGACGAAAACGCCTTCAACAACACCGGCACATCGGTGTTCAACCGTCCGCCCGTGTACAGCTATCCGAACCTCGACGACAACCGCGTGATCGTGTGGGTGACCACAAACAGCGTGCCATGGCAGAACACCTCAACCATTGAAACCATGAACGGCAGCGTGGTATGGGAGCGCACCTACGACGTGGCGCAAACGAACTTCCGCGATACACTTAACATCAACCAAGGCTGCTACACCTACCGCTTGACCGATTCGGCCGACAACGGCCTGGCCTTTTTCGCCAACAACGACGGCAATGGCAACGCCCGCTTGCGCAGGGTAGGCGGCAGCTTGGTGCAGTTCGATCCCGATTTCGGCAAAGAAATCGAGCACACCTTTTACATGAAGACCAACGTGGTTTCGGTTGAAGAAGAAGCGCAGCCCGCAGGGCCATCGCTGACCGTGTTCCCGAATCCAGGCGATGACCGCTTTATTTTGCGCGTCGCCAATGCATCGAGCGCCATGACCTGGCAGGTGTACAACCTGAGCGGACAGCTCGTGCGCGAAGGCCAGGGCAGGGGCGTGGTGCAGGGCGCGTACAACGACATCCTTGTCCCCACTGCCGATTTGCCCGCCGGTATCTACCAGGTGGTGGTGACCGACCGCGGCATCCGTTCGGCCACGCGATGGGTCAAGTAAACTGAAGATTTTTTATTCCTGTTCGTTGATTTTGGAGTGCTCCGGTTGCTTTTTGCGGCCGGGGCACTTCTTTTTTTGGGTGGATGGAGGGTGGATGGGCGTAAAAACGACGTCCATCCACCCAAAAAAGATAAAAAATGAGAACTACCCCCTTCATGGGAGGGGGTGTTGGAAAGATTTTGATAAAAATGATTGACATGACCCTTCGGTTGAAGTACCTTTGCCGTGAAAATTAATATTTCACCGTCAAGCCATGTCAACAATCCGCAGCAAAGCCCTTGAGGAAGTAATGGTGCGCAAGCCGCTCCATCAAACGCCTCCCGCCGCACGTATTTCAGAGTACTACGGCGTTAACGTATTCAGTCAGCACGTGATGCGCGAATACCTCACCGATGAGGCCTACCTCAACGTGATGGCCGCCATTACACAAGGTGCGCGCATCGAGCGCACGATTGCCGACCAAATCGCTACGGCGATGAAAGATTGGGCAATTTCACGCGGAGCCACGCACTACACCCACTGGTTTCAGCCATTGACCGGTGCTACGGCTGAGAAGCACGACTCGTTCATTCAGCCCACCGGCGACGGACGTGCCATTGAGAAGTTTGACGGTTCATTGCTCGTTCAGCAAGAGCCCGACGCGTCGTCGTTCCCCAACGGCGGTATCCGCAACACCTTTGAGGCCCGCGGTTACACCATCTGGGATCCGTCGTCGCCCGCCTTCGTGATCGGCAACACCCTTTGCATTCCTACCATTTTCATTTCGTACACCGGCTACGCACTTGACTACAAAGTGCCCTTGTTGAAGGCCTTGACCGCCATCGACAAAGCCGCGACCGACGTGTGCCAGTACTTCGACCGCGACGTGAAGAAGGTCATCACCACCCTCGGATGGGAGCAGGAGTACTTCCTGGTTGACAAAGCCCTATTCAACGCTCGTCCTGACATCGCCTTGACCGGCCGCGCCTTGTTCGGACACAATCCGGCCAAAGGCCAGCAGCTTGATGACCACTACTTCGGTTCAATTCCCGATCGTGTGATGGCGTTCATGAAAGAATTGGAGAGCGAGTGCCACAAGCTCGGCATTCCGGTGACCACCCGTCACAATGAAGTGGCCCCGAACCAGTTTGAGATGGCGCCGATTTTTGAAGAGTGCAACCTCGCCAACGACCACAACCAGCTTTTGATGGATTTGCTCGACAAAACCGCCAAGAAGCACGAGTTCCGCGTGTTGTTGCACGAGAAGCCCTTCGCCGGTTTGAACGGATCGGGCAAGCACAACAACTGGTCATTGGCCACCGACACCGGTGTGAACCTGTTGAAGCCCGGCAAGAACCCCAAGAGCAACCTCCGCTTCTTGACCTTCTTTGTGAACACCATCATGGCGATGCGCAAGAACTCAGACGTGTTGCGCGCCAGCATCGCCGGTGCCGGCAACGACCACCGTTTGGGCGCCAACGAAGCACCGCCGGCCATTATTTCAGCCTTCATCGGTACGCAGTTGTCGCAGCTTCTTGATGATTTGGAGAAGAACATCAAAGCCGGTCAGTTGACCCCGGCCGACAAAACCGCCATTAAGCTCGAGATTGGTCGCATTCCTGAAGTGTTGCTCGACAACACCGACCGCAACCGCACCTCGCCGTTTGCCTTCACCGGCAACAAGTTTGAGTTCCGCGCTGTGGGTTCATCGGCCAACTGTGCCAGCGCGATGATTGCCTTGAACACCATCGTGGCCGAGCAGCTCATCGAGTTCAAGAAGAGCGTGGATGCCCGCATTGCCCAAGGCTTGAAGAAAGACGACGCCATTTTGCACGAGTTGCAGCACCTCATCCGCGAGTCGAAGGCCGTGCGCTTTGAAGGCAACGGCTACGGCGAAGAGTGGAAGAAAGAAGCGAAGAAGCGCGGATTGTCGAACCTCATGAACACGCCTGAAGCGTTGCGCGTTTGGAAAGACAAGAAAGTGCAAAAACTCTTCAGCGACATGGGCGTGTTGAGTCCGGAAGAAATCGAAGCACGCGCTGAGGTTGAGTTCGAGGCCTACATCATGCGCCGTCAGATTGAGGCGCGTGTATGTGCCGATTTGGCCCAAAACCACGTCATTCCGCCGGCTGTAGAGTACCAGAATCGCTTGATTGAGAACGTCCGCGGGTTGAAAGACATCCTTCCTGCGAAAGATTTCGCCGATGCGAGCAGCACACAGATGAAGTTGATTGTTGACATTTCAGCGAATTTGAAAGGCGTGAAAGACAACGTTGACGCTTTGTTGGAGCAGCGCCGCAAGATTGACGCCCTGGCCGATGTGGAGAAAAAGGCCGATGCGTATGTGAAGGTGGTATTGCCGTTGATGGAGACCATCCGCGAGCACAGCGACAAGCTGGAGATGTTGGTCGACGACGAACTGTGGCCGATGCCGAAGCTGCGTGAGTTGTTGTTTACACGTTGATTTGTTCTGGACTTTAGATTTTAGACTTTAGATTTTAGACTTTAGATTCTGGACTTTAGATTTTAGACTGTGGAGAGCCGGCTTGCGCCGGCTCTTTTTTTGGGGACGGTAAACCTTTTGGTACACTGAAAAATGTTTAACACCCTTACCGTCACAACCCGGCTCAATGGAAACGACATTTCACACCGGTCGCACGCGCAGCCGCAGAGCGACGTAGGTTGGGTAGGGATGGGCCTCTGGCCCGTCCATGTAGGGGCGCCCACAACATCCCGTAAGCCGTGTAGCGGCGTAGGAAACGGTCGCGAATCAACCTACGTCCCTACGGGACTTACCTAC
>DAITMF010000046.1:0-24884 GCA_036835325.1 Flavobacteriales bacterium | reverse complement strand
TATTCCTTAACTGGGATGCTTTTTGTCAGAATGCGTACACGACATGTGCCTATGGCTGCGTGAACCCTACCATTTACATTCCTGACCCATGCGGTGCTTCCGTTATACCTTTCGGAGGCAGTGGTGGCGGTACACCTGCTATTGTTAGCTGCGACGGCCCATTCCTCGGATACATTGAAGCGCCGTCTCAGAGCTGCGCCTTTGATGTGATTGCCAATGACCCGTTCTGTGTCAATAGCAGTTGGGATGGTCCCTGTTTAGATAATTACACTTCATGCATTTCTGGCTGCACATACAGTTTTTCATGCAACTACGACCCACTCGCACTCCTTGACGATGGAAGCTGTGGATACCCGGGCTGTACCGATTCGAATGCACTCAATTTTGACCCCAACGCAACATGCGACAATGCCTTGTGCGTATTTCCTGAGTCAACTGCGTGTTCAGCCGACTTAGACAATAATGGTGTGATCAACGTATCGGACTTGCTCATATTCCTGCCGCTTTTTGGTGGTTTCTGTGCATACTGAGTTTGCTTCAACCAAAAAAAACGGCTACCCTCGGGCAGCCGTTTTTTTTTGCACTGTATTTTTCGTTTATGCTTTTCGCGCAATGGCTCGCTCACATGCTTTGACAATGTCAATGGCATCTAAACCGTACTTGGTCATAAGCTGATCGGGTGTTCCACTTTCGCCAAAGCTGTTGTTCACTCCAACGAATTCGATCGGAGTGGGGGCATGCTTCGAAAGCGTTTGGGCAACCACGCTACCTAAACCACCAATGATTTGGTGCTCTTCGGCGGTTACCACAGCACCGGTTTTCTTGGCAGAGGCGACTACGAGTGTCTCATCCAACGGTTTGATGGTGTGAATGTTGATGATTTCAACTGAAATGCCCTTTTCATGCAGCGCTTGTCCGGCCTCAATGGCACGCCAAACGAGGTGACCTGTGGCGAAAATGGTCACATCCGTCCCTTCATTCAGTACAATTCCTTTGCCAATTTCAAATTTTTGGTCTTCAGGGGTGAAAATCGGCACGCTTGGACGACCAAAACGGAGGTAAACCGGGCCCTCATGATCGGCAATGGCAATGGTTGCTGCTTTGGTTTGGTTGTAATCACATGGATTGATAACCACCATGTGCGGGAGCATCTGCATCATACCAATGTCTTCCAAGATTTGGTGCGTGGCACCGTCTTCGCCAAGGGTCAAGCCGGCATGCGATGCACAAATCTTCACGTTCTTGCCTGAATAGGCCACCGATTGACGAATCTGATCGTATACCCGGCCTGTAGAGAAGTTGGCAAAGGTGCCTGTGAATGGAATTTTCCCGCCGATGGTCATGCCAGCGGCAAGACCAATCATGTTCGCTTCTGCGATTCCTACCTGAAAGAAACGGTCAGGAAAGGCATCGCGAAACGCGTCCATTTTCAACGATCCGGTGAGGTCAGCGCAAAGCGCCACCACATTCGGGTTGGTTTTCCCAAGTTCGAGCAGACCTGCGCCAAAGCCCGAACGGGTATCTTTTTTTCCGGTTACGGTAAAGGTTTTCATAGCGGGTCTGTTTTTCAGTAATCACCAAGTGTTTCTTCAAGCTGAGCGAGGGCAGAGGCAAGTTGCTCATCGTTCGGAGCCACGCCATGCCATTTGTGTGAGCCTTCCATGAAGTCAACGCCTTTGCCCATTCCGGTGCGCATCAAAATCATGATCGGTTTACCTTTTCCGGTTGCAGCTTTGGCTGCCGCAAGAACAGTGCGCAACGACGTATAGTCGTGGCCGTCCATCTCCATCACCATCCAGCCGAAGGCTTCCCATTTGGCGCGCAAATCGCCCAAGCTCATTACGTCTTCGAGCGAGCCGTCAATTTGTTGGCCGTTGTAGTCGATGGTCGAGATAATGTTGTCAATCTTGTGGTGAGCAGCGTACATCGCCGCCTCCCAGATTTGTCCTTCCTGCATTTCGCCATCGCCGTGCAAACTGTAGACCAAGCTTGCATCGCCGTTCAATTTTTTGGCTTGGGCAGCGCCGAGGGCCACTGAAAGCCCTTGTCCGAGCGAGCCCGAAGCCACACGAATGCCGGGCAGTCCTTCTTCGGTTGCAGGGTGGCCTTGCAAACGGCTGTTGATCTTACGGAAGGTCGCGAGTTCACTCACCTCAAAGTACCCGCGGCGTGCAAGCACGCTGTACCACACCGGCGAAATGTGTCCGTTCGAAAGGAAAAAAAGGTCTTCGCCACTCCCATCCATGGAGAAGTCAGGAGCGTTGAGCTTCATGACGTCAAAATATAGGGTGACAAAATAGTCGGTGCATCCAAGCGAGCCGCCTGGGTGGCCGGAATTTACTGCGTGAACCATCCGAACGATGTCACGTCTCACTTGCGAAGCAATGCGAGGAAGGTCGTGGTGTGTTGACATGAATGAGTGCCTTAAGCTGCCCCAAAAGTACTGCATCCATCCCAAGGCCACGAGCGTGAAAACAACCCTCTGCGTTCGAGTTATGAAAAGGCGGTGTGAATAAAGCAGTGCTCATCCTTTCCAAATCATTAAATTCGCATCCTCAAAAAAACACGCGCCATTATGGGTTTGAAATGCGGTATCGTAGGCCTTCCGAACGTAGGTAAATCAACCTTGTTCAACTGCCTGTCAAATGCGAAAGCACAAAGTGCAAACTTTCCGTTCTGCACCATTGAGCCCAATGTGGGCATGATTACGGTGCCCGACGAGCGCCTTAACCTATTGGCCGACATTGTCAAGCCGCAGAACCTTGTGCCAACAAGCGTTGAAATTGTCGATATAGCCGGCCTCGTGAAAGGGGCCAGCAAAGGGGAAGGACTTGGCAACAAATTCCTTGCAAACATTCGCGAAACCGATGCCATTCTGCATGTTTTACGCTGCTTCGACGATGGCAATGTGGTGCACGTTGATGGCAGCGTTGACCCCATCCGCGACAAAGAAATCATCGACATTGAGCTTCAATTGAAAGACCTCGAGACGCTGCAGGCCCGCATCGAAAAAATCGGCAAGGCGGCGCGCACAGGCGACAAAGAAGCTGCCAAGGTGCTCGAGTTCTACACACGCATCAAAACCACGCTGGAAGCTGGCCTGTCAGCTCGCACAATTGACCTCGACGAGAAGGAGCAGCCCTTGATGAAAGACCTCCAACTCATCACCTCGAAGCCCGTAATGTACGTGTGCAACGTTGATGAGGGCTCTGTGAAATCAGGCAATGCATACGTCGAGGGCGTGCGCACTGCCGTTGCGAATGAGAACGCCGAAATCATTGTCATTGGCGCAGCCATTGAGGCCGAAATCGCCGAACTTGAAGACCCCGAAGAGCGCGCAATGTTCCTCAGCGACCTCGGTCTCGAAGAGCCTGGGGTAGCCAAGCTCATCAAAGCGGCCTACCGTTTGCTCAACCTTCAAACCTACTTCACGGCAGGGGTAAAGGAAGTACGCGCATGGACCATCCGCAAGGGCTTCACGGCTCCTGAAGCGGCCGGAGTGATTCACAGCGACTTCCAAAAAGGATTCATTCGTGCCGAGGTGATGAAGTTCAACGATTTTGTAAGTCTGGGCAGCGAACAGGCTGTAAAAGAGGCCGGTAAGATGGGCGTTGAGGGCAAGGAGTACGTTGTTCAAGACGGTGATATCATGCACTTCCGCTTCAATGTTTAACCGGTTCACCCTTCTTTTTCTCGCCTTCGGCGGATGGTCACTGGTCGGATGTTCAACCGATCAAACCAGCCGAGGCATTGCAAAGCCTTTCAACCCTGTGGTGCTCGACTCCATAATGCACAACCAACAGTTGGCGTGGAACAGAGGTGACCTCGAAGGTTTCATGGATGCCTACTGGCGTTCTGACAGCTTGGTTTTCGTAGGGAAGAGCGGTGCTAAATTTGGATGGCAAACGACCCTCGACAACTACAAGCGTGGCTATCCCAACCGGGAGGCAATGGGTACCTTGCAATTCACCAATGAAATCATTGAGCCAACCGGCGAAAACTCAGCATTCGTGATGGGGAAGTGGGAACTCTTCAGAACTTCCGATACGCTATCGGGGTATTACTCTTTGGTCTGGAAACGCATAAACAACCAGTGGTTCATACGCGCTGACCATTCGAGCTAATATGGAATTTACACTCACACTGGCAATTGCCGCCGTAACGGTTTTGGTGTCGCTAAACGGCTTCGGAAATCCGGAGAGGCTCAGCAAATGGATGATGAACCCTTACAGGGTAGTGCACTACCGTGAATACAACCGTTTGCTAACGCACGGATTCATTCATGCCGATTACATCCACTTGTTCTTCAACATGTTCGTGTTTTACCAATTTGGTGAAATGGTTGAATTGGTGTTCACCAACCCGGCAGTCTTTCGCCAAGTCGCAGGCTCAGCGACCTTTTGGGGTGAAACCACCGGTAGAATCTACTTCGCCGTGCTGTACTTCGGTGCAATCTTGGCCGGGGCGTTGCCATCGCTGCGCAAGCAGCGCGACAATCCTGACTACAACTCGTTGGGAGCTTCAGGAGCCGTGTCAGCGATTTTGATTGTATTCATTTTGATGTTCCCAATGGCGCAACTGGCGCTGTTCTTCGTGATTCCAATGCCGGCTTTTGTAGCAGGCATCCTCTTTTTTGTGTACGAGGGCTACATGAACAAGCGCGGCCGCACGGGCATCGCCCACGATGCGCACATCTATGGCGCTTTGTTTGGTCTGCTGTTTATTACGGTTGTTGCACCATCGGTGTGGCGCAACTTTGCTGATCAAATGATGGAACTTATTCCGTGATGCGCACAATGAAGATATCTTCATTGGGCTTTTTCATGAAGTAGGTTTCGCGCGCGAATTTCTCCAATGTTTCAGAGTTCGTTGAAATGTCGTGCAGCGACTCTCGGGTTTGCTCGATTTCGTGTTCGAGGTACACGATTTCTTCGCGCATGACCTTGGCTTCGCGCTTCGACTTCCACAAGAAAAAAAGGTCAACATCGTTGAAAAATGCCATCCAAACCAAGAACACAATGGGGGTCAAGACGTACTTGTTCCGCAGTGAGTTTCTTAGGCGTTCTTTCATGCTTCAAAAGACGGGAAATCTTACACGAGCCGCGCGTGCTCATCCATCCAGATTTCAACAAACACCTGTGTGCGCTTAAAAATTGATGGCGAACTTCAGGTTGATTCGTCGTCCGGTCAAGAAATTCGGAATGGCATACACCCTGCCGTTCACGTCTTTGATCCACGTGTGGTTAATGGTGTTGTTGATGCCAAGGATGTTGAAGATTTCGAGCGACACATAGCCTGACTTCACCCAGCGCAGGCCTTTGCGGTCGGTGGCTGCTTTTAGGAAGAGATCACGCGAGAAACCAATGTCTACGCGGCGGTAAGCACTGGTGCGAAGTGTTTGAAGGTAGCGCTCGGTTGATGGCGGTCCAAAAGGTAGGCCTGTACCATAAAACACGCTCAAGAGCACTTTGTACTCGGGCCATTTGGGCATCTCATCTTGAAAGAGCAGGCTAACATTGACCCGTTGGTCGGTGGGACGTGGAATGAAGCCGGGCTCAACAAGTACACTGTCAACAGGCGTATCATTGAGGGTGAAACCTGGAACAATCAAGTTGCCTTGATCGTTGTAGAACTCGAAGAACTGGTCATTGTCGATGTCTTCGGCAGTGCGCAGCACCGACAAGCGCATCCAACTCTGAATACCTTCGATGAATTCACCGTTGAGCATGAAGTCAACACCGGTGGCAAATCCACGTGCACTGTTGGTGGCGTAGTAACGAAGTCGCACATTCTCAACTTCATAAGGGATGAGCGAGGCCAAGTCTTTATAGTACACCTCGGCCGTGAATTTGAACGGACGCCCCCATTGGGTAAACACATAATCCATGCCGGCTACAGCATGAATTGATCGCTGCGCACGGATGTTTTCGTTTACCGTACCATCAAACCTCCGCATTTCGCGGTAGAAGGCGGGCTGCCAGTAATAGCCTCCGGCCAAGGTAAACACCACGTCGCGTCTGCGCAAGGTATCTTCGGTGGAGTTCTTTCTGTCGTACCATCGTGGAGTAAAGGCCATGTTTGCCCTTGGACCGCCAACAAACTGGTTGTTGAACGACCAATAATTGCCACGAAGCCCCGCGTTGAAGTCCCAAACGCCTTTATCGGTATCGATGCGCCAAGTATCTTGCACGTACCCGCTGATACGTGATGAACTCACATCGTTGTCGGCGCGCACCACATCGTCAAAGGTGATGAAGCGCTGGGGCTGAAGTTCAGGCACTGTGAAACCAATGCTATCAGGCTGCCGCGGAATGCCATAGCCCGCTGAATCAAGGTACGACCATTCGCTCAAAACGTCGCGGATGCGCTCTTGCTGCAAATTCACGCCCCACTCAAGCGTGTGGGTTTCGTTGGCAAGTGTTTGCACGCCGGTGTGTGTGAAATTGATGACGTAAGCGTTTAGGTCGTTTCGGGCGTGATCAAGGAAGGCCCCAACACCCCGGTTTGACAGTACTTCGCCAAAGGTATCACTGCCCAAGTCGCGCTCAAGTTCATCGAGCGAGTAGGCGCCGAGAATGTCGAAGGTTTCAAATTCGAAGGTTTGAAACACCGAACCAATAAAGCGTAGGCGGCCGGTTTCGGTTGAGCGTTCGGCACTGAAGGCGCCGAAGTAGGTTTCGAAACCGGTTTCTTCTTGTCCGTCAAAGAAGATGGAAAGCCGCAGTGCTTCGTTGATTGTGCCGACGTCGGTTTCACGGCTTTGCGGAATGAAGTTGTACCGGTTTTGGCTGATGTTCCCCAAAAAACTATAGCTCCAAATGCCGTAGTCGCTTGGTTTCCAAGTGATGTAACTCTGCACGTCAAAGTAGCGTGGATTGTAGTCACCTTGTTCTTGCAATGCGCCAAGCACATACGAGTTGTCGCGGTAGCGAATGCCGGTATTGTGGGTGATGCGTTTGTTCTTGCTAACGTCTTCAAATTGCAGCGAAGCACCGAGCATGCTCACACTGAATGCTCCTGCAAATTCGGTTGGCCGACGGTAAGTAATGTCGAGCACCGATGACATGCGGTCGCCGTATTTGGCTTCAAAGCCCCCGGCCGAGAAGTAAATGTTGTCAACCATATCGGCGTTGGGGAAGGAGAGGCCTTCCTGCTGACCTGCCCTGACAAGAAACGGACGGTACACCTGAATGTCGTTGACGTACACCAAGTTCTCGTCGAAGCTGCCCCCGCGCACGCTGTACGAACTACTGAGTTCTGACGTGAAGTTCACCGGAGCTTGCAGCAGAAGGTCTTCAATGCTTCCGCGTGGTGAAGGAATTCGACCTGCCACCTTGGGATCAAGGCGTGTCATGGGCTTGGTTCGGGTACCATCGGCGATGACTTGTGCAACGCCTAAGTCGGTCGATCGGCGAAGTACAACGTTGCGCTCGACCTGCGCACCGGGCGACAAACGAAACGTTTCTTCGCGCTGCTTCTTGCCTACGAAGCTGTAAATGACTACTACCGTACCAGGCTCAACGTCGAGCGAATAGCGGCCTTCATCATCTGTTGATGTGACGTTCTTGATGTCGGTAAGGTGCCTTACGTAAACGCCCGGCAAACTCATCCCTGATTCATCGGTTACAGTCCCGGTGATTCGGGCCTGCTGGGCATCCATCCCCAAAGAAAAAAAACAGGCAAACAGCAGAAACAACAATCGCATAGCGCGCGAAACTACGAATAAACCACGGGTGACGACTGCCATGCCGCTTTCAAAGTTCTGGCTTAACTTGCGGCCTAACAAATAGAAGCTTATGCGAATTGTATCGTGGAATGTCAATGGAATACGCGCTGTTGTTGGAAAGGGCTTTGTTCAGCAGGTTGATAACGAACTTCACAGTCCGGATATTATTTGCCTCCAGGAAACAAAAGCGCAAGACGATCAAATTGCTGAGGCGTTGGCTGAACTCCAAGGCTACCGCATTTACAGCAACTCGGCTGTAAAAAAAGGCTACAGTGGGGTGGCCATCCTTTCAAAAAAACAGCCCATCAAGGTGAGTGCCAACATGGGCATTGCTGAACACGACACCGAAGGCCGGGTGCTCTGCGCTGAATTTGACGACTTCCAACTCGTTTCGGTGTATACGCCAAATGCGCAAAATGGACTTGCCCGTTTGCCCTACCGCAAAACGTGGGATGAAGCCTTCAAAAACTACCTCGTTGAGCTCGAAAAGCACAAACCGGTCATCGTGTGCGGCGATCTCAATGTGGCCCATCAGGCCATCGATATCGCTCGTCCTAAAGACAACTACAACAAATCGGCCGGCTATACCCAAGACGAAATCGACGGCATGTCAAACCTTCTTGCTGCAGGCTATGTTGATGGTTTTCGCCTTCTGCACCCCGACGAAGTGAAGTACTCGTGGTGGAGTTTCCGCATGAATGCCCGCGAACGAAACATCGGATGGAGAATCGACTATTTTGTGGTTAGCAACCAACTCAAAGAACGCATCAAACTGGCCGATATCCTCACCAAGGTAGAAGGTTCAGACCACTGTCCGGTTGTGATTGAATTCTAAGAGGTGTACCATTTCCGCTTCGCTTCGCGGATGAAAACATCGAGCATATCCATCTCGGCAACAGGCACCACCATCAAATGCTCGGTAACGATGAGCAAACGCATTTGGTAGCGGTGGTCACCTTTAAATTCGCTTGAGGCTTCCATGTTGATCAGGTGATCGTATTCAGGCGATTCACAAATGCGGTTCACGATGTACGCCCCCATGTCGAGGTCGTAACCGAATTGCAGTGCTTGTCCGCCCGGTAAATCCACCTTTAAAAACAAGGGGTGACGAACGAACTCTGTGTTCCAATATCCAACATACCCCATGGAGAAGAGCGGGTAGAGCACTTCATTATGCGGCAAGCCAACAGCTTCGAGAATCAAGCGCAAGTTGTCAAGGCGCACCCGCAACTGATGCGCTTTGGTTTCTTCTGATCGAAACCCTTCGAACCGTGCCCAGCGTTGATTCGGATTGTAGTATTCAAACTCACCCAAGCGCAGTTTGTAGTCAAACGGTGAGGTGCGGTCAAGCACGTACCCGGGATAGTACCACCGGTACCCATGCCGCAAACCAAACTGCAGTTCTTTGAGCATCGTGTAAATGCCCAAACTGTGTTCGGCGTAATTTTCATCGTACAGCCCCAAAAGGCTGGCCATTGATTTTTCACCGCAATCGAAGTAACTCACCGCAACGAGTTTACCCTCGTCGAACACACATACTTCACGGGTGTTGAACACTTCTTGGTGAAAGCCACTGTTGAGGTAATCGTTGAGGGTGGGGTGAATGAAGCCTTTGAAGCGCGACTTCATTTGCGCATATAGCGCCTCTTTGTTGGCATTGGGCTGAGCAATGCCGTAGGTCACGGTAAACCTTTCTTCGACTTTGCGAATCAGTTTACGCTGTGATTTTCGGAAAAGATGTTTCTCGAGGTCGAGGCGGATATTCACCACAGAACGCACATCGCCCTCAATGCAGAGCAAATCCATTTTGTAGAGCATAACCGATCCACGAAACCACCCTGAGGCAAGAAACGCATCGTAGCGCGCCGGAGAGAGCCGCTGAGGGAAGTGAGTTTGAACGAGCATCTCGTTAAGTTGAAAGCGGCATCTAAGATACGGTTTTACTAATCACTGCAATCGCGCAAATTCATGCAATTAAAACCAACGAACCAATACGTCAGCCAGCTTTCGGGTAAATGAGGTATAGGGTGGATGCGTGAGCACCGGTGCGTTCCAGCGAAAAACCTGTTTCACATAACTGCGCTCGTTGGAGAAGGTGTCAAAACCGTACTTGCCGTGCGCCTTTCCCATGCCGCTGAAATTCACTCCGCCAAAGGGCAGCTCAGGGTGAATGAATTGAATAAAGGTCTCATTGATGGCGGTAGTCCCGGCGCGACTCTCGGTCAGAAAACGCCGCGTGCTGCCGGGGTTCTTCGAGAAGACATAATACGCAAGCGGACGTTCAATTCCATTTACAATGCGCAAGGCGTCATCGGTCGTTTTCCACGTGATGATTGGCAGAATGGGGCCGAAGATCTCATCCTTCATCACTTCCATTGAAAAGTCAACGCCTGACAACAGAGTAGGCTCCACAAAATTGCGCGCTGCATCGCGTCGGCCGCCGGCTTCAAGTTTGGCGCCTTTGGCAATGGCATCGTCAATCATGCCCGTAATCTTGGCGAAATGGCGCTCGTTTACCAAGATGCTTAGCGCTTCATTGGCCATCGGATCGCCGTAGAAATGGGTGATTTTTTCTTTCGCTGCGCGGATGAAAACCTCAGCGACCGATTCATCAATGAGCACATAATCGGGCGAGATGCACACCTGACCACTGTTGAAAAAACGCGCCCAAAGGATGCGCGATACGGCATCATCGATGTTGGCCGAGCGGTCAACTACCGCAGGACTTTTTCCGCCGAGTTCCAAGGTAACAGGAGTGAGGTGCTCAGCTGCCGCCCGCAACACTTTCTTGCCAATTTCTGCGCCTCCGGTAAAGAATATGTGATGAAACGGTAAGCTCACCAAATGGCTCGATACCTCAGGACCGCCATTGACCACACATACACGTTCAGGTGGAAACGTCTCTGAAATGATTTTCTCCATCAAGGCTGCGGAGGCCGGCGTAGCTTCCGATGGCTTGAGCACCACGCAATTGCCTGCAGCCAAGGCCGACGCAAGCGGACCAAAAGTCAAATTAAATGGGAAATTCCAAGGCGAAATGATCAGCACAACCCCTTTTGGCTCAGGCTTCACCCATGCGCGTGTGCCAACCAAGGTCAGCGGAGTTGAGACATGCCGCTTCGCCGCCCACTCATCGAGGTTCTTTAGGGCATGGTCGATTTCACCTTTGATGGGCAGCACTTCACTCATGTCAGTTTCAACCGCCGGCTTGTTGAGGTCGCTCAGCAACGCGTCGGCAATTTCACTGCGGTACTTGAGTACTGAAGCTTTTAAGTTGCGTAAATCGCGCTTACGGTCAGCCAACGGTCGGTTGCCGATGGTCATGGAGTTTGTCAGTTGAGCCTGAAACAGCGCGTCAATCGAAGCGGTGTTCATTCGGGCTTACTTATTCATGTCCATCAGTTCTTTGATTCCCCCAATTGAGCCAATCAAACTGCTGGCTTCATACGGCATGAAAACAATCTTTTGGTTGCCCGATGAGCTGTCCATAATGCGCTCAAGGGTTTCCAAGTATCGCATGGCAATAAGGTACTGGGTGGGGTCAGCCTTGGTTGAAGCTACCGCTTCTGAAATTCGGCGAATGGCTTCGGCTTCGCCCTCAGCGAGGCGAATGCGCGCTCCTGCTTCACCTTCTGCGCGGAGAATCTCTGATTGCTTGATACCCTCAGCCTCTTGAATGTTGGCGTCGCGGTGGCCTTCTGCTTCGAGAACACGCGCCCGCTTTCCACCTTCGGCATCAATGATTTGTGCACGGCGGTCGCGTTCTGCACGCATTTGTTTTTCCATCGCTTCGCGGATGTCGCGCGGAGGGTTGATGTCTTGAAGTTCCACGCGATTCACCTTAACACCCCATTTGTTGGTGGCTTCATCAAGGATGGCTCGGAGCTTCATGTTGATGGTATCGCGTGAGCTCAAGCAGTCGTCGAGATCAAGTTCACCAATCACGTTTCGAAGGGTGGTTTGCGTAAGCTTTTCAATGGCGTTGGGCAAATCGTTGATTTCGTAGGCCGATTTAATGGGGTCAACGATTTGAAAATAGATGAGTGCGTTGATTTCAGTCACGACGTTGTCGCGGGTAATCACGTTTTGGCGCGGGAAGTCAAATACAGTCTCGCGCAAATCAATGCGATCAAGCATTTTCAAGGTCACCATGCGGCGGCCATCGGGCATTTCACGGGTGTAGCGCCAAATTGATTCGCGTGGCTTATCAATGAATGGAATAATAATGTTGATACCGGCGGTAAGGGTTGCGTGGTACTTGCCCAAGCGTTCAATAACCATGGCTTCTGACTGCTTGATGATGCGCAAGCCTTTTGAAATCATCACAAGGACGAACAGTGCAATGGCGATTGCCACAATGGCTATTCCGTTCATAGTATTAAGTATTTAGTGGTTTGACTATTAGTGTGTTGCTATCTACTTTTTCAATGATTACTGCAGCGCCCTCTTGCAAATCGCCCTCTGCATAGCTGATGGCCATCCAGTCGTCGCCATCGACGGCTACGCGGCCTTTGAGCAGATCCATATCAAAGGCTTGCGATACCCGGGCGCGACGACCAACCAACGAATCGGTATTGGTTTTGAGTTCGTTTTCTCTGAAGAGCTTTTTTAAGGCGAAAGGACGAATAAACACGAACGCCACGGCAGCTGCTACCGAAGCAACCAAGAGCTGAATTTCCCAAGCTTCGGTTACCCAAGAGGCGACCATGCCTCCTAAGGCACCAATGGCCAAGCAGCCGAGCACGAAGCCCGGTACAAATACTTCAAGCACCATTAGTACGATGGCTGCGGCGAACCACAGCAGCCAAGGTGAAATGTCAAATCCGTTTTCCATAGAGTCTATCTCCTCGAAAGGTACAAAAGAAACGACCTCAACTCAACAGAAAAGCAGCAGCAAAGGCGACCAAGAACACCAAACCGGCCCAAGACAATGCTGTTAGCACTGCACCCGGCTGTTGTGCCTTTGGGAAGTTTGCCGATTTGACCAAGTAGAAATTCGCTGCCGCAATCACAGGAGCTACCAGGAATGAGAGGGTAGTGGCTACATCGATTAAGCCGGTCAATCCGGCTCCGAAAAAGCGGATTATGGCAAACGCTCCTCCGGCAGTGACGAGCACAACCGTGCTGTATCCGTGTTTTGAAGTGCCTAGTTTTGATCGAATGCCCGCAACTTCCATCGACTTGACCGCTGCGCGGGCATAGCCATCGAACACCGCGATGCAGGTGCCAAACATAATGCTGAAGGCAGCCACGGCCATAACGAGATAGCCCCACTGACCGAATATACCGGCATAAACCTGCAGCACGCGGTCAGCAAACCCGGGTGCGCTGTTTGGGTAGCCTGCAGGGTCGCCAAACATAAGCAGAGCGCCGATGACGACGAATACTACTGCCAAAACCGACGAAATCACATACCCAATCCTAAAGTCGAGTAAGGTTTCTCGAAGGGTCGGACGATAACCCGTTTGTTTGATGCGCTCGAGTGTCCAGAGGCTGTTCCATGCCGAAAGGTCAACAGCGGTCGGCATCCATCCCATCAACGCGATAAGAAATGGCCAAGCTGCGGCATCGTTTGTGAAGTCAGGCAGTCGCCAGCCGGGCGATGCAAATTGTGCACCGCGGTCGATGGCTTTAACAAAAGCAATCAGCGTGCCAATCACCAGCATCGAGCCAATGACCTTTATCATTTTATCGAGCAAGCGGTACTTGCCAATCATCAAAAGTACCGCGCATAGAGCAAACAACGAAGGAGTTACCCATGCAGCATCCTCATCCTTCAAACCAAACAAACGGGTGAGGAAGCCCGCCGTAACTGCACCAACGGCTGCGCTTACGAAAAACATGGTGATCGCCGTAACAGCGAGGTAGAGCACAAACATCCAACGGCCCATCCGGCGGTAGCCGTCAATGAGCGTTTCCCCTGTGGCGACAGAATAACGTGACCCGTACTCGAAGAAGGGGTACTTCAGCAGATTTGCCAACAGCACGGCAATGAGCAATCCAAAGCCGTAGTCGGCACCTGCACGTGTGCTTTGAACAAGGTGTGAAACACCAATGGCCGTTGATGCAAAAAGAATGCCCGGACCAGCCGCCTTGAGGAAACGTTTCAATATCCAATGCCGAGTTTGCGGTAAATAAAACCGAGAAGCCACGCCGGCCCAACCATTAAGAACTTCAAATCGTCGAAAAAGGAAGGTTTCGCGCCTTCAATTTTATGGCCAATGAACTGTCCGATCCAAGCGGCGACAAAGGCGCCCAGGAATACCATCCATGCTTGTTCAGGAAGACCCAAATTGACCAGTTTTACTAGGTACAGCGATGCGGCTGACACGGCCAACATGCCCAGTGACATCGATAAACTTAAGCGAAGGTAGAACACCATTCCGACCATGATCAACACCGTTCCACCGTGCAGGTACGGCGCAAATCCGCCGCCATCAAGGCTGCCAAGTGGGACGCGCACCAACGACAACAATCCGATGATGCTAACGAAAATGACAGGGACACAAATCCAATGGAATGCTTTGTTTACGGGATTTTGGTGGCTCTCACCGTACTTGTCGAACCAGTCTTGCAAGGTGTTCATGGCTGATAATTTTGGGAAAGATACACACTGAGGCGTGCCAACGCAAATGCCTCAAAAGCGATGGTAGAGACCTATTTCAGGGTGGTGGGCACGTGCCCAATGGGTGGTCAAACCCAAGCTCGCGCTCCAGTCTTCTGAAAGGCGGTGCGCCAATTGAAACCGGTGGTAAAACGCGCCGTTTCCTTGGTAGCGGGTGAAGACGTACGCACCCATTTGAATGTCAAAAGTTGCCGCTCCGAAGTGTCGGCGGTAGCCCACAGCAAGGCCTGCCTGAATGCGATCAAGCGATTCGGTTTCGCCTTGGAGCAGCGCGGCAGATGCGGTATTGAACCAGCCATCCGCACGAAGCAGTAGGCCATGTTTATAGCCCAATCTGCGGGTGTATTCACCTGCAAGGTTGTACACCATGAAATTGGGTCCGCCCGGCGGTAAATTTTGTTTCATACCCACCGTTGCATGCACCCTGTATTCATTGTTTTTGGGGATGGATGGAGGCGGCGTTTCAGCAAGTTCGCTGGCGGCCATTGCACGACGAAACCCATAGCGCAAGCCGACTTGTGCCGAAAGGTTGTTGGTGCCCAAGTTGGGCAATCGGATGGCGCCGTTTGAAAAGTGCGTGAAGCGCACACCCGTTTCAAGGTGCAAGCGTTCGCGGAGTTTCACATCGATCAAATAGCCGGCCGCAAGACACACATTGAAGTGGGAGCCCAAGGTGATGCCTTTTGGGTTCTCGCCAAGGTCCCAAACACGTGTGTTGTAGCCTGCGCCAATGCCCCAAATGGCCGAAGCGGCAATGCGCTCTCCTGACAGGCGTTTCGATGGAACCTTAATGAAGGTGATTGCTGCAAATTGATGACCCAGCGCGCGGCGGTTTCCGAGGTCGCTGTAATAGGCTTCAATTCCCCACTGCGGGTAACCGTACAAACCGTGCCAATGCTTCGGTTTGGATGCGTAACGTGTGTCTTTCCAAAATCCGGCGAAGAATGTGGTGCTGTGCGACGATACCAATCCGCGAAGCTCAGGCCGGTGGGGTACAACAAAACCCCTTCCCGGGCTAATGTAAACCCCATCAACAACTTGCGCACGAAGGCCTAAAGGGGAGAAGAAGCTCATCCATCCCCCAAAAAACAAAAAAAGAATGCGCCTAAATGCAGTCATCCAGTTGTGCACGTGCGGCATAAGGGTGAATTTTGCACCATGAACAGCGTGCAAGATAAACTAAAGGCGTTTGAACGCCTCCTTACGATCATGGATGAACTGCGTGAGCAATGTCCGTGGGACCGTAAACAAACCCTCGAAAGCCTTCGCCACCTCACTATTGAAGAGGTGTACGAACTTGCTGACGCCATCATGGATGGAGACATCGACGAAGTCAAAAAGGAAATTGGCGACATTTTGCTGCACATGGTGTTCTATGCGAAAATTGGCAGCGAAAAAGCTGCATTTGACATTGCCGACAGTTTAAACTTCATCTGCGACAAGCTCATTAGCCGCCACCCGCACATTTATGGCGACGTAAAAGTGGCCGATGAAGAAGAGGTGAAGGCCAACTGGGAAAAGCTCAAACTGAAGGAAGGCAAGAAATCAGTGCTCGAAGGTGTGCCACGCTCGCTTCCGTCATTGGTGAAGGCGGTGCGCATTCAGGACAAGGCGCGTGGCGTTGGGTTTGATTGGGACAATGAATCTCAGGTTTGGGACAAGGTCAATGAAGAATTGGCCGAGTTCAAGGCCGAGGCCGATACCAACTCCAACAAGATGGAAGAGGAGTTCGGCGACGTACTTTTTTCGCTCATAAACTATGCACGATTTAAAGGCATTAATCCCGACGATGCCCTCGAGCGTACCAACCGGAAGTTTATCGCACGGTTCCAGTTTTTGGAGCGTGAAAGCGCCAAAGACGGCAAGCAAATGGGCAACATGACCTTGGAAGAGATGGATGAATACTGGGAGCGCGCCAAGACTGAACTTCCAAAATAAACCTTTGAATTCGCAATCGGTTATTTGCACCTAAATACCTTATAGTATGTTCAAACCCGGAGACCGCGTACGTTTTTTGAATGATGTAGGCGAAGCCACCGTTCTTCAAATGACTTCAGCCAGTGAAGTGCTCATCGTTGATGATACCGATTTTGAGTACACCTACCCGGCGGCTGAGTTGCTCTTGATTTCAAGCGAAATTGATGAAGAGCAGGCCTACCGCAGCTCGGCACCCAGTTCGCACGAAGTGCTTTACCGAAACGTTGATCAAGACAGCGTTAAGCGCGCCGAACAGCAGTTCAAAGGCAAGTACAAAGAGCGTGAAGAAGGCAATGTACGCCACAGGGGTGACTTGGTTGAAGTTGACCTGCACATTCACGAATTGGTAGAAAGTGAAGCCGGGATGGACAATGCAGCGATGCTGGACGTGCAAATGCAGCACTTCGAACGCATGATGCGCAGAGCAGAGCGGGAGAAAATTCATCGCGTAGTGTTTATTCACGGCATAGGGCAAGGCGTGCTTCGCACTGAGATTCGCAAGCACCTTGACATGTATTTCCCGGATGTTACTTACCAAGACGCACGGTACGAAGAGTACGGGTACGGGGCAACAGAGGTGCGGTTAAGGCATTGATTTGCAGAGCTAAAAAACCCTCATGTTCTCTGAGTAAGCATTAAAACGCTTAAAAAAAGAGTATGGATTGCAATTATTTGGCGCAGACTGCTTTTTCGGTTTGTTTAATCATTTAATTGAAAGGTTAAACAACAAGCTTGTATTGACTAGGTTATAGTTGAAACCATAAAAACCTATTCATTATGAGTAACTTAATTTTGGGAATCGTTGAAATTCCTGTTGATGATCCGGTGGCATTCACATTTTTCACCGGCTACATGGCCATGTTGGCAGCCTCAGTTTTCTTCTTCTTCGAGCGCAGTCGCGTTGACGACAAGTGGAAGACCAGTTTGTTGGTAAGCGGTTTGATTACCGGTATCGCAGCAGTACACTATTACTACATGCGCGATTATTACACAGCAACAGGTCAAAATCCAACCGCTTTGCGCTACATTGACTGGACCTTGACGGTTCCGTTGATGTGTGTTGAGTTCTACTTGCTTACCAAAGCAGCAGGAGCTCAACGCAGCTTGATGTGGAAACTGATTATTGCCTCAGCGTGGATGCTCGTGGCCGGTTACATCGGGGAAGCCTTCAACCCTGCAGGTGGCGATTCTACCCACTCATTTGTATGGGGAGCGCTTTCAACCATTGGTTACCTCTACGTACTCTACGCAGCATGGGCCGGTGAAGTGAAGCAATTGGCTGACAAGTCAGGCGACGAAACCGTGAAGCGCGGTGTTCGCATCTTGGCGTGGTTCGTTCTCGTTGGATGGGCAGTGTACCCAATTGGTTACATGTGTATGCCAGGCGGATGGTTGAATACCGGCCTCGGTTGGAGCTCAACCAACGTTGACCTCTTCTACAACATCGCCGATGCCATCAACAAAATCGGATTCGGTCTTGTAGTTTACAACATTGCAGTTACCTCAGGAAAGCCTGCTGTAAAAGCGGCCTAAACCTGTCTCTTGAGAAAAGAAGGACTTACCTTAATCGGTAGGTCCTTTTTTTTTACCGCCGTTGTGGGTCAATCCACGGACGGGCGGAATCTTCTTTGCTCAGTGTTACATCAACGTTTGATTGAAACTGCCATTGGCCTTTGTCGAAGATAAAAGCGTCAAAGGTTAAGTCGGGCCCGTAAAAGGCCGGGTTGCCTTCAAGACCTTGCTGACGTGGCGCCAAGTGGTCAAACACGATGCGGTTTTCGCTTTTTCGGTAGCGGAGCGAAGCACTTACATCGTCGCCGTATTCCATCACGAAGCGTTTGGGGCTTCCTTTATCAACCTTGAAAACGGGCGCACCAAAGCGCAGTTTGTCGCCGTTAATCTCCAGTGGTTCGATGAGTTTTCGGTTAATGAGGCCATCGGCGCCATCCCAGCCCAGCAGGAGGTAATAGGTAGCGCGTTTTTTGCCTACCGTTATGATCTCGTAGTACAAAGCGCCCTTCCACTTTTCGGGTGTGAGGTACTTGTTGGTGTAACCGGGGTCAAGTCGCTGTGCCGGCGTCAATTCAATCCAGTTCAGCGCTGCTATTTTCTTGGCATCGTCGACCCACTGAACAAAGGCACCGTAGGTATGGGTGCCATCGTCGAAGGGAACATTCCAATTTAAAATGCGCACCCGGCCATCATCTGAGCGCAGGTTCGCCATGTACTTCAGTCCGGAAAAAGGGTAGGAGAAGCTTTCAGGTATGCTGAGTGCTTCGCTGAACACCATTCTCAGTGAATCGTGTAGCGAAGAGCGCTCAGTATCGGTTGAGGCGGATGCCATTCGTTCTTGAAAGCCAACGGCTTCGGCTTCGAGAATGGCCAAGTTTTCGAGGGGTGATTGGGCGTGTACAGACAAAGTGCAGGCCATCCATCCCCAGAAAAAGAACATTGAAACGAAATTGCGGCGACTGTTCATGTTCCAAAGAACGCGAAAATCGTGCCGAGAGTGCGCAATCCTCTATTAGAGGTGCATGAACTCTTTTTTGGCCATCAGTTGATCTTCGCTTTCGCGGTGCTCAGGATCGTCAACGCAGCAATCGACCGGGCACACTGCGGCGCACTGAGGTTCATCGTGAAAGCCAACGCATTCGGTGCACTTATCGGTAACGATGAAGTATACATCCATGCTTACCGGCTCGTTCTCGGCATCGGCGTTGGCGTTTGCTCCATTGAGGAGTTGAATGGCTCCACGCAGGCCGGTGCCGTCGGCGTAGCGCCATTCAGCGCCGCCTTCGTAAATTGCATTGTTCGGACATTCAGGTTCACAGGCACCGCAGTTGATGCACTCGTCGGTTATCATGATGGCCATGGGACTCGTCTTTGGTGTTCGTACTTTTGCGCTGCAAATATACATTACGACATCCCCTTTTTAGGGGATGCAATCGCTTATTTATGACACTAAACCAACGTACGGCGGCCTTTGTTCGGCTCGGCAAATATTTCAGCGCATTTGGCCAAGCGCCAGAAGAACGCGAACATGCTGATAATCTTGACCTTGCCATGCTAAGTCGCTTTGACGAGTTGATTGTACGTGAAAAGTTCCACAACGGATGGTTTACGGAAGAGAACGTCCGCCGATCGTTTGCGGCGTTGGGCTCTGCCATGACCGAAGAAGGCTTTTCGTCGTGGCTATCGTCCTACCGGATTGACCAAATTCAACCCAAAAAGGTGGGGCTGATTTTGGCAGGGAACATACCGCTTGTAGGATTTCACGATGTGCTATCGACCTTGATGTGCGGCCATACCGCGGTGATCAAGACATCGCGCGACGACAACCGACTTTTACCCTCGGTACTTGACCTGCTGTTTTCTATTGAAGAAGGCTTCAAAGAACAGGTCGTGTACGTTGCAATGAAGCTGCCGGAGATTGATGCCATCATTGCGACGGGAAGCGGGAACACCGCCCGGCATTTTGATTATTACTTCCGTCATTTACCCCGTGTGATTCGACGCAATCGCACCAGCGTAGCGGTGCTCGACGGCACCGAAACCGACGGCGAACTGGCCGCGTTGGGACACGACATCTTCGACTATTTTGGCTTGGGATGCCGCAACGTTACGAAGCTCTACATTCCGGTCGATTTTGACCTCGATCGCATATTCGGAGCTTTGTTCGCCTTTCGTGAGACTGGACAGCACAACAAGTACGCCAACAACTACGACTACCACAAGGCCCTGTGGTTGCTGAATCAAGAAGACCTCATTGAGAACGGCTTTCTGATTGTAAAAGAAGACCCCGCGCTTGTGAGTCCGGTGGGGAGTTTGTTCTACGAGCGGTACAGCGATTTGGCTTTGGTTGAGCGCACTCTGACCGAACGTGCCGATGAGCTGCAGTGCGTGGTGTCGCACCGCCACATTCCGTTTGGAGGTGCGCAGCAACCCAAACTGAACGACTATGCCGATGGCGTAGATACCATCGACTTTCTGCTAAAGCTCGAAGCGTAGTTTTACGGTTTAGTCTTTCTTTTTTTGGATGGATGTGCACGGTGGTCTATGTTTACACCTCCGACTTACAAAACGTACGCATGGAAGAAGTACTTGACCGCGATGAAACCCTTGATGCCGAGATTGAACAACTGACCGATCGTGAGGTGTTTACCGAGATTTGGACACGGCCACGGCGGGTGTTTAGGTTCATCAATGCAACCGAGTATCAAGCGTTTTGGTACATTTTGGTAGCCATGGCCGGTGTTGCGCGCACCTTTGATGGCTTTGAGTTCTTGTCGAATACGACCGGATCGGTACTTATTAAAGTTGGTGCCGGCGCGGCGTTGGGGTGGTTTGGCATCTACATCACAGCGGCAGTAGTGAGTTGGATTTCAGGGCAATTCGGCGGAAAAGGGAATACCAGCCAAATGTACAGGTGCTTTGTGTATGCGTATTTGCCCATGGCACTTTTGGCACCGGTGCGGGTTGTTTTTGAGGTTTTTTTGATTCAATCGGGTTTCTACGATTCGCTATTATCCATTACCGGCGAATTTGACAACTCGTATTGGTTCGTAGGTTCCGTTGCGCTTGGTGCGGCATCGTTGGCAGCACTGCTGTATTCGGTGGTGCTTCTTGTGGTTGCTACTTCAGAGATCCAGCGAATTTCTTTAACCAAATCAACCATATCGGTGATTATTCCGTTGTCATTGGGGGTGATAGCCAGTTTCTTGGCGCTTGTTCGTTAACTTTACGCCATGCGTTACATCATGACTGCGCTGCTGGTGGCAGCTTTAACAATCCCTACAACGTTGATTGCACAAACGCTACCTAGAGAAGTTGTCCAAGCTCAGTTGGATGCCTACAACGCCGGCGATATTGATGCCTTTTTGGCCGTCTTTGCCGAAGATGCCAAACTCTACCGGCTTGGAAACGATGAACCCTTCGCTGCCGGCAAAGTACAACTGCGCACGCTGTACGGTAAACTCTTTGAAAACTCGCCCGACTTGCACAGCGAGGTTACAACCCGTACCGTCATCGGCAACCGCGTTATTGATTACGAGCGCATCACTGGCCGCAACGGCCAAGCCGAGCCGTGGTTCATCGTCATGATCTACGAAGTAGAGGAGGGGCTGATTCGCCGAGCGTGGTCGCTCAGCGAGTGAATGTTAGGCCTTTCGCACGAATTCGGATTTTAACGCCATCGCACCGAAGCCGTCAATCTTACAATCGATGTTGTGGTCACCATCGACCAAACGGATGTTCTTCACCTTGGTACCGGCCTTGACCGGCTTCGAAGAGCCTTTGACCGGCAAATCTTTGATAACAACGACCGAGTCGCCATCGGTCAGCACGTTGCCATTCGCATCTTTGACAACGTGCTCAACAGCTGCTTCATCGACGGCAGCGGCAAGCGACCATTCAAATGCACATTGAGGACAAACGAAGATTCCATTCATCTCGTAACCGTAAATGGATTGGCACGAAGGGCATGGCGGGATTGCAGGCATGAAGAATGCGGATTTATGGGTTCCTAGTGCAAAGAAACGATTTTCAATTTGTCAACTGCCCCAGCAACTACGCCGTTGCCAAGTGCCAAGCCACCAGCACGTCGCAATTCGTTAATCAGTGCATGCGAGCTGTAAGTTGAACGGTTGACGGCACAAAAGTGTTCGGTACTATCGAATGCTATAACCGAAAAGTGTTCGATACTATCGAACGGTTTGCGGATTGGCGAAAGAGAACATCCAAGGGCGTCGAAGATTCTGCTTAAAACCTCACCCCGCCTGATGCAATTTCTGCGTGAGCGTTTGCTTAAGCCAGATGGTAGGACTAACACCTTCCAATTGACGGAACACCCGTGAGAAGTAATTTTCGCTGCTGAAGCCGGCTTCAAGACAAGCCGAACTGATGCTTTGGCCGTGCATGAGCATGGCGCGCTTGGCTCGGCGGATGCGCTCGCGATTGATGAAACGCACCGGCGACTCGCCCAACTCGCGCTGGAACGAGCGAAAGAATTGCGCGCGCGACAAGCACGCTTGCTCAGCCAATTCACACACTGAAATGTCGCGTGCAATGTTCTCGCGGATGTACTTCACGACGTGCGCCAGTCGGTTGCGCGTTGACAGTGCATCGGTGTGCTGAAGTAAAAACCCGCGTGCCTGGGTTTGCATCAAGGTGGCAATCAACTCGCGCGTGGTATTTGTGGCCCGCAATTGACGCATCCAATCGTTTTCAACCATCACACGAATCAATCGGTTCAGGTCTTGCTGCACACGCGCATTGTTGAGAAGATGGAAGTTTTCTTTCGTCCATTTCCACTCGCCGGCATCTACCCGCGGGAAATTCTCGTTGAGCCATTCCATTGTGTGACGGACGAACCCGTCGCTGATTTCCAAGGCCATGCATTGGGTTGGCGCTTCATGTGTTGCCTCAGGGAAATCAATGTACATCAGCTCCGAAGCGGGCATCACGACCGTTTCGCCAGGCGTAAACTCAAACGGATCTTTTGAACGCAAGTGCATGATCTTCTTTCCTTGAATCATGCTCACCACCACCGGGCTGTCAAAAACGAGGTCGAAGTGGTACGCATGCCGCCGGGTTTCGTACACGTTGAGCACTGCATGATCGGCTTGGTGCGCGGTGCGATGTTCTACCTCAACATTGGGTGAACTGAAAATCTTGTACTTCTCTTTTAGGTTGATACCTGCAAGCATGGGGAAAAATGATCGTTTGGAAGTGTAAGCTACTTCATTTGAAGCGGTCAAGAAATGACTTTGGTCAAACAATGAGACAATTGTGCTAATGAATGAGATTATTGATTCAAGGGGATGGATGGATGTTGACTGAACTTGCACCAACCATAAAAATCAAACCTATGGAAGCAGTAGCTCAAAAGCCAACAACGCAGTTGGCACGTCCTGAATTCAAAGCGATTTACGACAATTACATCGGCGGCCAGTGGGTTGCACCGGCCTCAGGTGAATACTTCGAAGCGATCAGTCCAATCGATGGCAAGCCCTTCGCTCGTGTTGCACGCAGCAAAGCGGCTGACGTTGAACGTGCGCTTGACGCGGCCCACAAAGCCTTCGAAACCTGGAGCAAGACCTCGGCCACGTACCGCAGCAACATCCTGCTCAAAATTGCTGACCGCATTGAAGCGAATTTGCAGTACCTCGCAGCCGTTGAAACGGTTGACAACGGCAAGCCTGTTCGCGAAACCATTAACGCCGACTTGGCCTTGGTGGTTGATCACTTCCGCTACTTCGGTGGTGTGATCCGCGCTGAAGAAAGCAGCATGGCCGAACTCGACAGCACCACCGTTTCGGTGAACGTGAAGGAGCCCATCGGTGTGGTGGCGCAGATCATTCCGTGGAACTTCCCACTGCTCATGGCAACATGGAAGATGGCTCCCGCTCTCGCTGCCGGATGCTGCACCATTGTGAAGCCCGCTGAACAAACGCCCGTTTCCATCATGGTACTGATGGAGATCATTGGCGACCTCATTCCTCCCGGCGTGGTAGGCGTTGTAAACGGCTTTGGTCCGGAAGCAGGCAAGCCGCTTGCTCAGTCGCCCCGTGTGCACAAAGTGGCCTTCACCGGTGAAACCACCACCGGCCGTTTGATCATGCAGTACGCATCTGAAAACCTCAATCCGGTGACGATGGAGCTCGGCGGTAAGTCGCCCAACATCTTCTTCCCATCGGTGATGGATGCTGACGATGAGTTCTTCGACAAATGCCTCGAAGGTGCCGCCATGTTCGCCCTGAACCAAGGTGAGGTGTGTACCTGCCCAAGCCGCATACTCGTCCACGAAAGCATCTACGACAAGTTCATCGCACGTGTAATTGAACGCGTGGAAGCCATCAAAATGGGTCATCCGCTTGACACAACTACCATGATGGGTGCTCAGGCATCGAACGATCAGTTCGAAAAAATCCTCAGCTACATCGAAATCGGCAAAGAGGAGGGAGCCGAAGTCCTCACCGGTGGCACTGCACACTACATGAACAGCGGTTTGGAGAAAGGCTACTACATCAAGCCGACCATCTTGAAAGGCCACAACAAGATGCGCGTCTTCCAAGAAGAAATCTTCGGCCCGGTCACCTCAGTAACCACTTTCAAAACCACCGAAGAAGCCATCGAAATCGCCAACGACACCCTCTACGGTTTGGGTGCCGGTGTGTGGACCCGAGATGCCCACGAAGCCTACACCGTGCCGCGCGCCATTCAGGCCGGGCGTGTTTGGGTAAACTGTTACCACGCATACCCCGCACATGCGCCATTTGGCGGGTACAAGAAATCAGGTTTCGGACGTGAAACGCACCTCATGATGCTCAACCATTACCGTCAGAACAAGAACATGCTGATTTCGTACGATAAGAACAAGTTGGGATTTTTCTAAGTAAATAAAACCATCACCGGAGGTCTGGCAGCAGGGAAAGGCAGCCAGACCTCCTTTTTTATTTAATCAACCCCATTATGGCACACCAACGCGTTGATTGCACACCGGCTGCAAAAGAGTTGATTGACCAAATCAAAGCCGACCATGGCGAGCTGATGTTTCAC
>DAITMF010000045.1:0-26075 GCA_036835325.1 Flavobacteriales bacterium | reverse complement strand
GTGGTTGTTTTCGTTGAGGTGCCGCCCCGATGGGGCTAACGTGACACGCGCGCGCCGTATCCCAATGGGATAAATCCTGTCTGCCACAGGCAGGGCCATGGCTACGTAGGTGTCGCCCTGGCTGCTCGAGGCCGTGAATACCCCATTTGGGTTGCCGGCGGCGTTCGGTCAAGGAAATTTGTGTTCACGGTAAACCTTTTTGGCACACTGAAAAACGTTCACCGCCCTCAGCTGCTCATCCGCGCAGCGAGAATAAAACGCGATTTTGGCAAAGCCACAAACATGCTGGAAACCGGAGGGAATTGCGTGACGCATTCGCTTAGACGGTAGACGGTTTTCGACCTCATCACATCGGGGCTCTCCCCTACAAAACCTCGGTCGTTATGCGATCTGGATGCCCCAAATCAGCACATCGTCGACCTGGTCACGGGTACCGCGCCATTCTTGAAAGGTGTGCTTGATGATGTTCTCCTGCTCTGACATGTTGAAACTGCTGATTTTGTCAAGCAAGGTGAACAGCTGCTTTCGCATGAACTTTTTGCCCTTTTCGCCGCCAAATTGGTCTTGAAAACCATCGCTAAAGAGGTACACGTTGTCGCCGGCCTTCAACTCGATGGTGTGCATGGTGAAGCTGTGCTCGGGGTTGAGGTGTCCGTTGATGCCTTGACGGTCTCCGCGGATGAAGTGCGAGGTGTCGCGTCCGCTGATGTAAATCATTTGATTGGCACCGGCAAACTGGATTTTCGTACTGTCCTTTTCAAAGCGGCAGAGCCCAATGTCCATACCATCCGAAGAACCGTGTCTAACGAGTTTGTTAACGCGCGCGTTGAGTTCGCTCAGCAGTTCGTCGCAGTGTAGGCTTGGCGACAAGGCAATGATGTCGTTGAGGGTTGTTTGTCCGATCATGCTCATCAACGCGCCGGGAACGCCATGACCGGTGCAGTCGGCCACAGCAACAAAAATGAACTGATCGGTTTCATGGAGCCAAAAGAAGTCGCCGCTCACAATGTCGCGCGGCATAAACACCAGTGCGTTGTGCTTGAAGCACCTGCTGATCAGGTCAGCACCGGGCAGAAGCGACTTTTGAATGGCTTTGGCGCTGTGCAACGAGTCGATGATGTCTTTGTTTTTCTGTTCGATGAGGCGGTTGTGGTACTCCAAACGACGTTTGAAGAGTTCTTCTTTGCGCATGGCCAAACGCACATTGCGCGAGAGTAACACGATGACAATGATGAAGATACCAAGTACGATGAGCAGTTCTCTGACCACCACGGTGTGCACACGGTCAATGAACGAGTCGAACTGTTCATCAACCTGCAGTACGCTTATCGTTTTCCCGTTGCTGTTTTGAATGGGGACGAATGCCGACAACCAAGTGCCTTGTTCATCGACGTACGGACCGATGGTGCCACCGGTGGTGTAGGCGTTGACATAATCGGCGGTTTCAGTAACCCAATGGTGCCGGTAGTAGGGCCGTTCGCCCGAGGTGACGCCGAAGTAGAGCTGATCGCCTTCGAAATGCAGGGTGTAGATATCGGTAACGATGCCGTTTTTCTCTTGTGCGGTGCGAAGAGCGTGGTGTGCGCGTTCGTAGACGGCATCGTCGGTGCTGTTGACGATTTGGTCGCGCTGCGGATGCCGGTGCAATAGGTCTTCGATGGCGTCAGCATCAAGCTGTTCGACCAAGGTTACTGCGATGGCGTTAAGCCGCGTCAGTTCGCCTTGTTTGTATTGTTCGAGCTGGTTTCGGTACGAGCAAGTCAGCACCAAAACAGCCGCCACAACCATCAACAAGGCAATGGTAACGGGCACACGAACAGCAGGATTGCAAAGCATGGAACGGAGTTCAGATATCCGCATCGGGAAAAGCGTGTAGTTGCCGTTGTGTACGAATTCACCTACAAAAGGTTCGGAACGTTTAATCACGCCGTATGGGGCGTCTCTACCGCTTCGACACCTTGTTGTTGCTGATTGACCGTTGGCGGCTGCATTTGTGGCGGCCTTCGGTGAAACCGCGTTTGGCGATGTGCTTGGTGCTGCGGCCCTGAACGCGCGCGCGCCACATGCGCCAACTTGAGGGCTTCATCTCGCGGCGCATCAATTCGATGACTTCTTTCTCGCTCAGCCCAAACTGGGCGGTGATGGCGTCAAACGGGGTGCGGTCTTCCCATGCCATCTCGATGATGCGGTCAATGTCTTCGTCACTCAATGATGGATGCTGTGCGCTCTTTCCCATACCTCCATAACCGCGCAAACGGCCCGGAGGTTCAGTAACGCCACTTCAATGAGAGCCGTACCAACGACAACATCACCGGCACTTCAATCAACACGCCCACAACCGTGGTAAGCGCAGCACCCGAATCCAATCCGAACAGGGCAATGGCGACGGCCACCGCCAACTCAAAAAAGTTGCTCGCCCCGATCATGGCGCCGGGCGCACATACGGTGTACGGCAACTTGAGGAACTTGCCGCTGAACCATCCGATGAAGTAAATCAAGTAGGTCTGCAGGGTCAAGGGAATCGCCAACAAAACAATTGTAAGCGGGTTCGCCAAAATCTGCCGTCCTTGAAACGCAAACAGCAGCACGAGCGTCGCCAACAATGCAATGATTGACACGGGCTTCAATTTGGGTAAAAAGGCATCCTTCAGCCATGCTTCACCCTTGCGCTTGAGGATGGAACGGTTC
The DNA here is from genome assembly GCA_036835325.1 of Flavobacteriales bacterium. Classification (GTDB taxonomy): domain Bacteria; phylum Bacteroidota; class Bacteroidia; order Flavobacteriales_D; family Sanyastnellaceae; genus CAMCHP01. Next base: position 23,387 of record DAITMF010000045.1, on the reverse strand, counting down.
ACCATCCATCCCGCCATCAGCGGAATAACTACAAAAGCCACTACGCTCATCAAGAGCACATCCCACGGAATCGCGACGCCGGCAACGCCGAGCAGCAGCGTGACAATGGGGACAAACGCCACCAGCAGCACCAAATCGTTCACAGCAACCTGTACGAGTGTGTAGTTCGCGTTACCGCCCGAGAGGTACGACCACACAAACACCATCGCGGTGCACGGCGCGGCGCCGAGCAAAATGGCACCTGCGAGGTAGTCGTTGGCTTCGTCGGCGGTGAAAAAGTTTTGGTAGATGACGTGAAAAAACAACCACGCAATGGCGGCCATGGTGAAGGGTTTGATGAGCCAATTCAGCGTGAGCGTAAGGCCCAATCCGCGGCCGTGTCCGCTGCCGCGGGTAAGCGACGAGAAGTCGATTTGCACCATCATCGGGAACACCATGGCCCAAATCAGCACCATGATGGGTAGGTTGACGCCGGCGTATTCGAGTTCGGTGAGGATGTTCAGGGTATCTCCGGACAGTTCGCCCAGCGCGATGCCGAGGCCCATGCAGAGCAGCACCCACAGGGTGAGGTAACGCTCGAAGAAGGCCATTTTTTTTGAGCTTTCGTTCATCGCGAAAAACGTGAAAAGAGGTAAAACAGCTCGCGGGCAATGGTGTCGCTTGCGGTGCGGTATGCTTGAGCTTCGTGCGCGGTGCCGTCGCTCGATTTGGGGTCGTCAAAGGGCAGCGACCAGCGGTGGGTGGCACCGGGTACGAACGGACAACCCTCGTCGGCATCGGTGCAGGTCATCACGGCGATGAAGCCGTTGTCGGGTTGCGAGGGGTCGTCGAAGCGTTTGCTGCAGAGAATCTCGCGTTCGCGGTCGGTGAGCTCAACGGTGTACTCGGGGTTCGCGCTTCCATCATGGTTTACCGAAATTTCAAATCCGTGTGCGCGCAAGCAGTCAACCACGGGCCGGGCCACTGCGGTGACTTCGGTGCCGCCTGAGAAGGTGTACAATCCGCTCACGCCGTAATGGAGTGCTGCCACACGCGCCCATACTTGCGCGAATTGACTACGGCGGCTGTTGTGGGTGCAGATGAAGACAAAGGGCAGGCCTTCGGCCGGATGGATCTCAGCCGCGTAGCCGTTAAGCAGCTCGCGGCGCTTGGCATCGATGCGGTCAAACGCGCGTTCGATGCGGAGCACTTCGTTGGCCAGTACGTTGGTAAACCATTCCGTTTTCATAGCACAAGGTTAACCGAATGGCATGAAACGATTGCAAGCAAAGCGTTAAGGAATTGATTCAGCAGCAATCCACGAGGTCGTCCATGCGGCTTGGAAGTTAAAACCTCCGGTGATGGCGTCGATGTCGAGCACTTCGCCCGCGAAGAAAAGTCCTTTCAGCGTTTTGTGCTCCATGGTTTTGAAGTTGATCTGCTTGAGGTCAACGCCGCCTGCGGTCACAAACTCGTCTTTGAAGGTGCTCTTGCCGGTCACCGGTGTTTGCCACTCGGCGACGCTACTGCGCAGTGCGTCGAGGTCGCTTGTGCGCAGGTCGGCCCAGTTCAAATCGGCCGTTCCGGTAAGCTCGGCCATCCGCTCCCACAACCTCCGCGGGAGGGTCGGGAAGACGGTCGTACGCACTTTTTTGCGTGCATCGGCCGAGCGCCGTTCGGCAAGCCATCCGTCCACATCCATCCCCCCTGAAAAATCAATTTCGGCAGTGAAGTTCCAGTTTCGTTGGGCCAATTCGCGCGCGCCCCATGCTGAAAGCCGCAGCACGGCCGGCCCGCTCAAACCCCAATGGGTGATCAAGAGCGGTCCTTCGGTGTGCAAGCGACCGCCTGCGATGCGCGCTTCAACCCAGGGCACCGAGAGCCCCATTAAGCCGGTGAGCAGTGGATGCTTGGTGTTGAAGGTGAACAGCGAGGGGACGGGTTTCACGCACTCCACGCCCAGGCCTTCGAGCAGTTGCCAAAACGAGGGCGCACTGCCGGTGGTGACCAGTACGGCTCGCGTGAGGTAGCTGCCTGAGGTGGTGGTGACGCGCCACGCACCGTCGACGGATTCGAGCGCGGTCACTGAGGTTTGCGGCTTGACCTCCACACCGAGGCGCTTGATTTCGCGCCAAAAGCAATCAATGATGCTGCTGCTCTGGTCGGTCACGGGAAATACGCGGCCGTCGTCTTCGATTTTGGTTTCGACGCCGCGTTCGCCGAACCAGGCCATCGTGTCGCCGCACTGAAAGCGGTGGAAAGGCCCCAGCAGTTCGCGGCTGCCGCGCGGATAATGCTGCACGAGCTCATCAGTGTCAAAGCAGCCATGGGTGACGTTGCAGCGACCTCCACCGGAGATGCGCACCTTATCAAGCGTGCGGGCCGACTTTTCGAGGATGGTAATTTTTTTGGATGGATGGAGTTCCGCGTAGCGGATGGCGCCAAAAAAGCCCGCTGCTCCACCTCCAATCACCACAAGGTCATGCAGTGCCATGGTCAGTGAAGAGTTCGTTCGGGAATCGGCGCGCGATGTAATGCAGGGCTGCGCGGAAGCCGAGCTGCTGGTTGGTGGCACCCGAGCGGATGTAGAAGGTTTCACCGGCGATGCCTTTGCCGGTGCGCATAAACACGGGCTGATCGGCCGGGGCAACGTCAATGCGGTACACGCCTTTGCCTTCGAATGAGCCGTGGCTGAAGCGGATAAAGGGCAGGGGTTCGCTGCCCAAGCGGTCGCGCAGGAGGTTGCGGAAGTCTTGATCAAACTTGTCGGCCTGCGCGTTGGAGTAGTCGTCGACGCCCACGACCTCGGCTTGGTCGTTGATGCCGAGGAGCACGGTGCCACCGGTGCTGTTCAAAAAGGCGGCGATGGGCTTGAGGATGTTGGGGTTGTTGCTGCCTTCTTTGAACTCAACGCGTTCGCCTTCTCCGCGACGTAAAAGGGTTTCGGTGCTGTTGTCGAGCAGTTCGTGTAAGTAGTGAACGGTGTTTGAAAAGAGCACCGAGATCAAGGTGGGGGCATTGGCAGGAGGCACCAGCTTGGCCACTTCGAGTTCGCTACGCGTGAACACCATCAGTTCGCCTTCATCGCTGCTGCACACGAGGGTGCCGAGGCGTTCGAGGTGGGTAAGCGCTGCGATTTCGCCGATGAGATCGCCGCAGGTCATGTGCTTGCTTACGCCGTTGCCCAAAATGAGTTTGAACTCGCCCGACACAACGATGAAAAACCGTTTTCCATCGGTTTGGCTGCGGAAGATTTCTTCGTTGGCGCTGTAGTGGCGCACTTTGTGAATGCCGTACAGCCGGTCGAGTTCAGACGTGCCGAGCGCGCGAAGCGTCGATTGGTGAATGACTGCTTCGAAGTCAGTCCGCGTGAGCTTATCCATGGCGCGAAGATACGTTTACAGGCGGGTGGAGGAAAAAAAAACGGCCGACAAAACTGCCGGCCGTTTCCATGGGGTTGTTCTTCTTAGTCGATGAAGGTCAGCGCAACGCCGGCTTTTCCTGCGCGGCCGGTACGGCCAATGCGGTGGATGTAGCTGTCGTAGGTGCGTGGAACTTCGTAGTTGATGACGTGGCTCACGTCGCTTACGTCGATTCCGCGAGCTGCCACGTCGGTGGCAACAAGGATTCGAGAATGGCCCGACTTGAAGCGGTTGAGCGCTTGCTGACGTGCGGCTTGTGTTTTATCGCCGTGGATGGCCTCAGCCTTCACGCCTTCTTTGCACAAGCGTTGTGCCAAGCGGTGCACTTTGTGACGGGTTTCAGCGAAGAGAATGACACGTTCGAACTCGGGGCTATCGAGCATGCGCACGAGGGTGTCGAAGCGGTCTTCACCTTCAATCGGGTGTACAACGTCTTGTTCAACGTTGCGGGCCGAGGTTGTTCCGGTGGTGATGCGCACTTCGAACGGATTCTCCACGAGTTTCTCTACAAAGCGTTGAATGGATTCGTCAACGGTTGCTGAGAAGAGGAGGGTTTGTTCGCGGTTGCTGGTTGACTCGGCCAAACGCATTACGTCGCGGCTAAAGCCCATGTCGAGCATGCGGTCGAATTCGTCAATCACGAGTGCGCTCACGGCTTCGAGGGGCAATTCGCCACGGTCAAGCAGGTCAATGAGTCGTCCGGGTGTGCCGATAACCACATCGGGCCCGCGGCGCAGCGACTTGGAGTCCATGTACAAGCTGGTACCGCCGATCACTTTGATGGCCGAGAGGCGCATTTTCTTGGTGAGGGCGTTGAACTCGTCGAGCACCTGTACGGCCAATTCACGGGTAGGTACAATGACCAGGGTCGAGAACGGCGCGTTGGTTTGGAGGTAACGCTCGAGCAACGGAATGAGGAAGGCTGCCGTTTTACCGGTACCTGTTTGTGCAATGCCAATGATGTCGCGTCCGGCTACGGCTGCGTCAATGGTTTTGTCTTGGATTTCGGTTGGGGTAACGTACCCGCGAATTTCAAGCGCACGTTTAACGTTGCCGTTGATTGGGAAGTTTGCAAAGGTGCGTGTTGGCACGTACGGTGCAGCCATTTTAGCGGGTTCAGCGCTGTGAATGAGCTGGTCGAGACGGATGTCGCTGCCTTTGAATTTCTTCGATTGCTTTTGACGTGCACCGCTTGGAGCCGCTTTCGATGACTTTCCGAAGCCGTTTTTGCCACGGCGGTCGTTGTTGAAGCCACGGTCGTTGCGGTCGTTGCGGAAACCACGATCGTTGCGGTCACTGCGGTCATTGCTGAATCCGCGGTCGTTGCGATCGTTGCTGAAGCCGCGGTCGTTGCGATCGTTGCTGAAGCCACGGTCGTTGCGCTCAGTGCTGCCACCGCGCTCGTTGCGGTCGTTGCTAAAACCACGGTCATTGCGGTTGCCGTTTGCAGGACGATCGCTGCGTTCATTGCGATCGCTGCGTTCGTTGCTTTCAAAGCGGTTGCTGCGGCCTGCGCCGTTGGGTTTGTTTTTATCGAACCCACCTTTACCGAAGTTCGGACGGTTGTTTTCGAATGCAGCCGTGCCGTTGGCGCGGTCTTGACGGGGTGCGCGTTCAGCGCGGTCAGTAGAGGCGAGCACGCGATCGACCTCTTTGGCCTCGGTGCTGCGTTTTCCTTTGTTGTAGGGTTTTCCTGAAGGAGCACCCGCTGGTGAGCCGCCGGTATTGTTTCGTCGGCTCTTTTTGAATTTGTGTATGTTCATACAGTGTAATTGGCGGCGCATCGGTTTAAGCGCCGATAAGCATCAGGCCGCTTTGACCTGATGGCCCTTTCCGAGCATGCGCAACATGCGCGCATGACTGCGCAGCGCCTCAAGGAAATTGGCCTTGTTGTGGTATGGAATCTTGAATTCTTCTGCCGTCGCTTTCACTATCGGAGCAAGTTTGGGATAGTGAATATGACAGATGTTCGGAAACAAGTGATGTTCGATTTGGTGGTTCAATCCGCCGGTTATCCAGGTAACGAATTTGCTGCCTGTGGCGAAGTTGGCGGTGGTAAGCAATTGGTGCACGTGCCAGCTGCGTTCAATGCGTTCGCCTCCGGCGGATGCGACGAATTCGGTTTCAGGTACCACGTGGGCCGTTTGAAACACAATGCTCAGCCAAAAGCCCATTACATAGTGCATGGTGATGTACATGAGCAGCACCACCCACCAGCTCACCGGGAGCAGAATCATGGGCAACACGAGGATGTACATATAGTATACGATTTTCCAAAACACGATGTCAGTAAGGGTTTTGCGGAACTCTTTACCGGGCTTCATCAAACCAAGGGTGCGGTAGCGAAAGATCGCCCTAAAGTCTTTGATGGTCGTCCACAACAAGGTGCTCAATCCGTACAAAAACCACGCGTAGATGTGCTGGTAGCGGTGAATCTTTTTGTGTTCTTGGTGCGGTGAGAAGCGGAGGATTGACGGCGCGTCGATGTCTTCATCAGCGTGCTCCATGTTGGTAAACGAGTGGTGCAGCACGTTGTGCTGAATCTGCCACATACGTCCGCTAGCGCCCAAGAGGTAAATCGATGAGCCCACGAGCTTGTTGATGCGCGGATTGCGGCTGTACGAACCGTGAAGGGCATCGTGCATGACGTTGGTGCCGATGGAGGCCATCCCAATCCCCATCACAATCCAGAGGATGAACATGAGCCACACGGATGTCACCACACCGGTGAGCATGAGCACTAGCGGACCGAGCGCCATCGCAAAAACGGCAACGGTTTTGGTAATCATTCGCCAATCGGCGTAGCGGGTGGTGTCGGTACTCTTAAAGTAGTTATCGACCCGCGAACGGAGGGTTTTCACGAACTCGGCATCGACCGAGGCGGTGAACTTGTAACGTTGGAATGCCATGTAATTCTTCAGAAGCCCCTGACGCGTTGTCAGTGGTGCTCTTAGGTTGTACTAAGTGTCCGTTCTGAAGAAAGTGAGACTTCGCTTTGAAGCCCTGAGCGTTTAGCTGACCAATCCGGACCTCTCCTGAGAACGCTGCAAAGGTAGTGCATTTAATGTACGGTTCGACACGTCGGTGGTTTTTGCCGCGATCTGGAGGGCGTTTCCGTCACCGCCAAACCTTCGTTTTGCCACGCCATACTGGGCTTGCGGCTCTTCGACGAGCGGTTTTAAATGGGTAAGACAGAGCATCCAAAAGTACCCTTGCCGGTCTTTGACAATGACCGATAGTTGCCTGTACGTTGCCATGGTAGGTAGTTTCTGGCAAAGTAAACAACGCCGTTTCGAGAAAGTCAAGGGGCTGAGACGCTGTATTTTACCGTTGCGCGTCTTTTTTTTAGGGATGGATGCGGGGCTACCTGGTCAAGTCAATCAATTCGCGGATGCGGAAAAGCGCTTGGGTGCGGTTGTTGACGTCGAGCTTTTCAAAGAGGTGTTGGAGGTGGGTTTTCACGGTGTTGACCGAGATGAAGAGCTGCTCGGCGATTTCTTTGTTCGTTTTTCCGGTTTGCAGCGAGTGGATGAGCTCGTATTCGCGGTGGCTAAGCGGGGAGGGCAGCTCAGTGTTGAGTTGCTCCAAGCTGGGAAGGGTGCGCGTGGCGTTGGTTTTGTTGAAGTGGTTGAAAAGGGCAATTTCAAGCGAGGTCATGAGGTCTGATCCGTTGAAGGGCTTGAGGAGGTAGCCGGCCGGGAAGGTTTGCTTTGCGCGTTCAAGCGTTGAGCGATCGGCATGGCTGGTGAGAAACACGAACGGGATCTGCGTGTTGCTGTTGATGTGGTTGGCCACGGCGATTCCGTCAGGCTGGGCGTTGCCGAGGTTGATGTCGAGCAGTACAGCGTCAGGCGTTGACGATGCAATGAGGTCGAGCGCTTCCTGCCCGGTGTGGGCGATGGCAGTGACTTCGAAGCCGTTGTCTTCGAGGCAGCCGGCGATGTCTTCGGCAATGATGGGCTCATCTTCAACAATGAGAATGCGGTACTTCGTTTTCATTGCGCTGTTTTGAAGGTGGTGATGGTGTACGTGACTTGGAGGCCTTGGGTTCCATCAAAGGCAAAGCGCGCACCGAGGCGTGATTTGAAGGCTTCAAGCAGTTTCATGCCAAACGACGATGCGTGTTCAAGGTCAGAGGGCGGCCCAACGCCGTCGTCGGCCACGGTGAGCACCAGTGAGCCCGATTGCACTTCCAGGGCAACGCTTACGTGGCCCTCACTGCGGTTTGGAAATGCGTGCTTGAGGGCATTGGTAATGAGTTCGTTCATGATCAGCCCTACGGGGATGGCCGTGTCGACATCCAAACGGATGGGGGCGATGCGTTGCTCGATGGTGACCGTAAGGTGTTGTGGCACCATGGCATTTTGCAGACGTTGGCAAAGTTCCTCGGTATACGCTTGCATGTCGATGCTGCTGAGTCCATCCTCCCCATACAAAAACTGATGGATGAGCGCCATCGATTGCACGCGGTTGCGGCTTTCGTTCACGGCTGCCAGCGCCTGCTCATCGCGGATGCCGCGACCTTGAATGCTCAAGAGACTGCTAACGACCTGCAGGTTGTTTTTCACCCTGTGGTGGATCTCGCGCAAGAGGGTTTCGCGGTCGTGAAGGGCGGCTTCGGTTTTGGCTTGCTCAATGCGGAGCAATTTGTTGCTGCGCACTTTTTGCAAAGCGATGACCACCAAGGCAATCACCAAAGCTGCTGCCAAAGTCAACCCGATAACGAGCAGGCGGCGACGCTGGGCGCCTTCTTGTAACTTCACCGATTGCAGTTCGATGAGGGTTTCTTTTTCGCGTGTTTCAAAGCGGGTGAGCATTTCTTCTGACAGCCGTTCGCGTTGCTCATCGTTGAGCTTCAATTTGATTTCGGTGTACCGTTTTTGGTGGATGAGCGCCTCCTCGAAGCGGCCCAATCCGGCGTACGAAGCCACGAGAAGTTTTTCGAAGTCGAGTGCTATTTTATCAACGTATGTAAATTTATCAAGCTGCTGCGCTTTGATACCGCTGTAAGCAGCTTCAACAAGTTGGGCGGCTTCGGCATAGTCTTTGTTGGCCAATAACAAGCTGGCCTTCACGATAACGGCGATGAGGTAGTCTTCACCGCGGCGGTCTTGAAGTCGGGGGTAGCAGAGCGCGAGCAAGCTGTCGGCTTTTTGCGCATTGCCTGTCTCAAGGGCATTGAGTGCGCGCAGTGCTTGGATTTGTGCGGTGAAAAGTGCATCGTTCGGTCCGTACATCAATGCGCTGTCGAAGGCCGCTTCAGAACCGTTGTAGTCGTCGAGCTGGTAATGGGCTTTGGCCTTGTTGAAGTAGGAAGTGGCCATGCCCGCCGAGTCACCGAGTTCTTTTTTGATGTTGATGGAGCGCTGGTAGGTTTCAATCGCCTTTTTAAAGTCGTTTCGGCTACGGTGCAAAATCGCCAGGTTGTTTAAGATTTTCGATTCGACTTCAACATCTCCTCGTTGGCGTGTCATGTCGAGGGCGGCATGGTAGTGTTCGATGGCGCGCTCGTTCAAACCGGCGTAATAACACGCTATGCCTTTGTTGACTTCGTGACCTTCGGCTTTTTTCAAGTCACTGGAGCGCAGGGCGGCTTGTTTGGCTTTTTCATAGTGTACAATGGCCGAGTCGAGCTCACCGAGGTAATCAAAGGCCAGGCCGTAGGTGTAATGAAAACGTTCGAAGAGGGTGTCGCTGTTGAGCCGCTGCACATCGGCCGCCCATTTTGCGGTTTCGGTGAATGCGCTGTCAGGTACTGAGGGTATGCTGTTGCGCAATACGGTGAGTGCTACCGATACCTCCGCAGCGCTTCGAGGTTCGGTAGGTGTTTCGTTTTGCGCCAATGCGCCGAATGCACACAGCAGTGCCGCAAAAGCTAATAAGGCCAGCGTTAACGACTTCACAGTTAGTTTGATTGCACTAAATGTACGGGTTTGTTCGAGAAGTAGCGACGCCCGATAGGGCGTCGCTTCATCAACGACTCGCGGCTTCAGTTGCAAAACGAATTGAAGACAGACAACAAGAAGGTCAAATCGTTTATGTTGACGACCCCGTCACCGGTAAAGTCGGCCGTGCAATCGGAGGTGCAACCGAAATCTGCCAATAGAATTGATAAATCAGCCATGCCGATTACCCCATCGCCCGAAAAATCTGCTGCACACGGATCGCACGGTTCAAGTGACGATTCGTCACCAATGCACTGACCACACGCATCAAGGTAGGCCGATCCGTTCACATTGCCCTCGCAATCGGTGCAGCTCAGGTTCCAATCGGGGTCTTGGTTGCCACCCTCGAAGCAAATTCCGCACTCGTCGATGGCACCTACAATGGTCAAGTGCAGGGTAATCACGCTATCGCACCCGTTCACTGCCCCACCTTCAATCACGAACTGCGGCGTTGTAGTGCTTTCGGTGTAGGTGATGCCATCGAGCCAGGTGAAGCTCACGCACCCGGTTTGCTCATCGACGCTTTCTGTATTTGGAAGCACCTCCACAGTGATTTCGGCGCACCCGCCCAAGCTGAAGCAAGCATCTTCCCCACGGACGTAATATGTCGTTGTTGTTGTTGGCGACACCTCGATGCTTGCGCCTGCCCCTACCGAGAATCCCCCGCAGCTTCCGCTGTACCATTGCCAGTCAGAGGCACTGTTCAAGGCACCGTTTGTAACCGATAAGGTAACAGTGCTGCCCTGACAAACCGTAGACGCCGAAGCGGTCACTTGTGGCAATTCTGATGCAGTGCATTCAACTTCGTACACTGCAAAGCCGGAACGCTGCTGCCCTGATATCGCTGTAAAATCACCACCAACAAAGAGGCGTCCACCTGCGGCCTCCATAACGTTAACCGTTTCATTGGGCATAGGGGCCCAGCTCGTGGCAGCACCTGTCATCGGGTTCAATTCAGCAAGGCGGTTGTGGTTTTGGCCACCAATTGACATGAACCATCCACCGGCAAACACGCGGCCATCCATCACCCGCACCTCATTTACGTTGCCGGTGGCTGTCGGATTCCAACTCGACACCGACCCGTCTGAAGCGTTTAGGGCGGCAAGGCGTCCGAAACCGAGCCCGTTTACACTTGTAAACGACCCACCCATGTAAACCGTCTCACCTGAACAGGCGATGCTCAACGGCATTGACGATACATTCGGCATGAAATCTGTCATCTCTCCGGTGGTGAGATCAAATGTTGCAATCCGTTGACGCGTTTGACCGGAGATTGAAGTGAAGCTACCCGTTAAATAAAGCAGTCCGCCGTGTGCTTCAACGTTCATATTCACAATCGAAATCGGTACCGGATTCCATGAATTGAGAAGGCCTGTGCTCCGATTGAACATCCCCACTCCACTGCGTGATTGACCGGAAAGGTTCCAAAAAGGCCCGCCCACATAAAGCTGATCGGCATTGATTGCCAACGACTGCACGGAGGCCGTAGGGTTCGGACTCCATTCAAGCACTTCGCCTGACACCGCGTTGATGGCGCCCAAGTAGCTGCGTGGAACTCCGCCGATGGCCGTGAACTCACCACCTATGTAAAGCGTATCGTTTGCTGCAGCAAGAGAGAATACTTCACCCCCCACCCCAACGTTTAGGGGTGTTGCTGCACCGGTTGTGAGGTCGAATGCAGCCAGATTGTTTCTTAGCATTCCGCCCATCGCTGTAAAGATTCCGCCTACATACAGTTCATTGCCTTGCACGGCAAGGGTTAATACTTCTTTATCGCCCATGGGGTTAAACGAAAGAACAGTTCCGGTTGTGGCATCAACAGCTGCTACATTCTTACGTGTTTCGCCATTGATGGCCGAAAGGTTTCCTGCGACAAAGAGCTTATCGCCGGAAATCTTCACAGAACGTACCATAGAACCTGAGGCCACGTTCGAGACGAATGGGAGAACGGTCCAAGTGTCCATATCCAAGGCCGCGAGGCAACGCCGAACGGTGCCATTGACCAAAATAAACACACCGCCCACGTAGAGGGTATTGCCTGATACTTCGTAGTCCAAAACGGGCCCACTGATGGTGAATAGCGGGCTTTGCAGCGCTCCGTTCGACGCATTTACCGCTGCTGTGAACAAGCGCTCTTGGTTGTTGACGCTGGTGAATTGTCCGCCTACAAGAAGTGTACTACCGATCACTTCAAGTGTAAAGACATCGTTGTTGAAGTCAGGGCTCCAACTTCCAATCACAGCGCCTGTTGTTGTGTTGATGGCTACGATGTGTTGACGCAACTGGTTGCTCACAGACGTAAACTCTCCCCCGGCGTACAGTGTGCTTCCGGAAAGGGCGACAGTGAACACACTTGCATTGGCGGTGGGGTTAAACGCTTGCAGGCTTCCGGTAACAGCACTTACAGCAGCCAAGCGCATGCGCGACTGGCCTCCGACAGTAAGAAAATCACCTCCCAAGTACATCGTATTTCCTGATCGAACCATGGAGTACACAATGCCACCGGCGTTCGGATTCCATGCGGTAACGGCCCCATTGGCATCAAGGTGAGCCAATCGGTTTCGGGGCACCCCGCCTACCTCGGTAAAGTCGCCACTGATGAACCAACCGCCGGTGCCGTCGGCCAAAACGCACCAGACACGGCCATTGGGGTTGGCAATTGAATAGTCAATTGCGCCGGAAACAGTGTTGATTTTGGTACCAAAAGGTTCGTACGGACCAACATAATCAAAGTCGCCACCGATGAACACACGGTTATTGATTTCATCGGGTTCGATGGCACTCACTGTTCCGTCGGTTACCCAGAACGATTCATTCAATTGGGGGGCTTGTGCTAACGCCTCAGTGGCTGCGAAGAGCACCAAAAGAGCAATTGTTCTGAATTGGGTTGAGAGCATGGCAAAAAAGTTTCAGGTCAAGTGCAAATACAAAAATCAATGCCAATATACTTCAAACAAGCACGGCAACACGAATGCTCGTGCAAATCGCAGCGAAGTTTTTCAGCGTACTGTCAAATGGGTTACCCCCGCATAATTACAAAAAAAAGGGCCGGCATTTCTGCCGACCCTTTTTTCTAGACTTTAGACTCTAGACTTTAGACTCTAGACCGTGAGGTCTGAAGTCTGACATCTAACATCTGACATCTAACATCTGACATCTAACATCTGACATCTAACATCTGAAGTCTAACATCTGAAGTCTAAAAAACTATTTCTGCACCACGATGCGCTCAGTGTGTACTTCGTCGCCTACGATGATGTTGGCGATGTACATACCGTTTGCAAGGCCGTTCAATGGTAGTACCACGTTCACACCTGAACCGGCTACAGCGATTTGCTCGCTGATCACACGCTTACCGGTGAGGTCGTAGAGGTCGAAGATCACGCGATCAACGCCTTCTGCCACGTTTGCGATGTTTACGTTCACGAAGTCACCACGGTTCGGGTTCGGGTAGAGGGCTACGCCGGCCTCGATGATGGTTGCTTCAACGCGCTCGTCGATCTCGGTGTTGGCAACGGGTGTGGTGATTTCACCGCCCATGCCGAGGGCACCGATGATGGCGATTTGGTCGACCGGACCAAACTGCGATTCGAATTCGTTCGTGAACAGCGGACGTACCCGCACGTTGTACACTGTGCCGGGTGCGAGGCCCTCAACGTCACTCAAGCGGATTACGCGGCTTGAGTTTGCACTCACGTACTGAATTGGCAAGCCACCGGCTGCATTGGTAAACTCCCATTCCCATTGATTAACAGTGCACACCCAAGGCGTTGCCCAAATGAAAGCGTTGGGGAAGAGCGGACCCGCATTGGTAAGGTTGTTGGCCGGACGTAAGGTGGTCAATGGCGCTTCGGTAATGTTCAACTGTACTGCATTGCTGCTTTTTACACGCACAACTTCAGGTTCGCCGCCGCCATTGGTCATCAACAGCTCAACTTCGGCCGTTACGGTGTACTGGCCTTGGTACGAGAGCGTGTACGGAGCTTGCACCGACGTAAGCGCCAACACGGTAAACGCAGCACCGGTTTCGGCAGTGGCCTCCTCGCCATTGGCCGAGAAGGTAAAGATGTAGTTGGTTACCGTGAAATTCTCACCGCCTTGGGGCACCCATTTGGCTTTGATGTTGCCGCAGAGTGAGCGGGTGATTTCAGTGGCACCACCGGAGACTTCGATCCGGGTGTCGGGCAGCCACTCAACACACAGCGTAAAGGGGGCTGTGCCCTCTGGCATGGTGTTTGACGTAATGCGAATGATGTAGTCTTCACCGGCCGTTAAGCCACCGAAGTTCAAACTTTCGCCGCTGTTCACACCGGCCGCATCTTCGGTGTCGAGCCATTGTTCATTGGCATCGAAGAGTTCGATGACGGCATCAAAGTCAACAGTAGAAAGCGCTATGCGCACACCCGCCGTTTGCGCGGTGAAGCGGTACCAAAGGTCATTGGCCGGGGTGGCGAGTGCACCACCGTAGATGGTTTGCGCGTCGTTGAGGTCGGCGGTGATGGGGTTGCACGACCCGATGGCCGTGGGCTCAAGCCAGGTGGCCAGTTGCGGCGTATCGTTGCAGGCAACGAAGCAGGTACCAATGTCGAAGGTGGCTTCGGGGTTGTAGTTGCAGGCCTCAGGGTTGGTGCAGCCGGGCACACACGGATCAATTCCGGTGGTGCCGCCGGTGCACAGGCCGCATGCGTCGAGGGTGGCTGTGCCGTTGGGCACACCGGCACAATCGGCGCAGCTTTGGTTCCACAGCGGATTTTGCTCACCGCCTTCCAAGCATTCGCCGCAGCCATCAATGGTATCAATGATGGTAAGGTTCAGGGTAGCAAGGCTGTCGCAGCCGTTTACCGCAGCGCCGGGCAGCAGAATTTGCGGGGTTGATGTGCTTTCGGCGTAAACCACATCGTTGATCCACGTGAACGGTGCACAAGCGGTTACGGTGTCAACGCCGCCAAGGGGGGTGCTGAAATCGTTGCGGTAGAGGCCGACCACAATGTTGGGTACGCCAACCTCGATCAAACCGCTCTCACCAACAACCAACAGGTCTTCGTCGCCGTCGCCATCAATATCGGCGAAGCCCGATGCACTGTAGCGCAAACCGGGAAACGATGTTCCGCAGTGTTCGGTGAAGTTGCCCAAACCGTCGTTGAGGTAGAGAATTGAAACGCCTTGTCCGAGATGGTTTATCAAAGCACCCGTTAAAAAGAGATCAACATCACCGTCGCCATCGACGTCGCTCACCGAGAGCGAACCAGCGCCAACATTGGCGATGCTGTTGGTGGGTGTGTACTGCGACGTGCCATCGTTGAGTCCGATTTGGCCCGATGGTTGCGTGCCAAAGTTATCAGAACAGCCGGTGTTTCGTGTACGGTAACCGGTTGCGGCGAAGTCGGGTTTGCCGTCGTTGTTAAAATCGGCGATTGCCAATGCACCCATGTAACGTCCTGAGGAAGATTGGTACCCGCTTTGTACAAAGCTCCCATCGGTTTGGTTTAGCAGTACCGAAGTGCCTGGGTTGCCGGGTGCGCAAGTAGAGGTTGCCCACCATCCCCTAACAATTACATCTTTCCAGCCGTCGCCGTTGACGTCGGCAATGCCAACGGCCGAAGCCGCTGAATTGAACACCGGGTTGGCTTGTGCACTGCTGGTGCTGAACACTCCGCTGCCGTCGTTGAAGTAAATGCAGGTGTGCACCGAATTGAAACCGGAACTACCTCCGTAGTACCCTGACAGCACCAGGTCTTCATCGCCGTCGTTGTCGAGGTCGCCGAATTCAATGGCACACCTGCGCACACCGGGGAAGGGGGTGTTGGCCACCTCGGTGAAATTGCCCCCACCGTCGTTGAGGTAAAGCTTGGTGCTGGTTTCATTAATCGTACCCCATTGCCCTGCAATGAGCACGTCGATTGCGCCATCGCCGTTGACGTCGCTGAACCCAACGGCGCTGTAGAATACGCCTTGAAACGGTGTGTTGGGCATTTCATAGAAGTCACCGGTGCCGTCGTTGAGGTAAAGTTTTGCTGTGGCTGCGTTACCGGCATCTTGGCCGGTGATCAAGACGTCAAGGTCGCCGTCGTTGTCAACGTCGGCCCAGTCGAGGGCACTGTGGCGGACAGGAGTAAACGCGGTGCTTTGTACTTCATTGAATTGTACGATTTGCGCTGACGCGGATGCGCACACCAGCACCGCCAACGCGGTAGAGGCGAGAGAGAACGTGTGTCGGAGTAACATACCTATGAAACTTGGTTAATTGGATAAAATGCGCGACGAAATTAGCTTCGGAAACCACGAAGCGGTCTTGAAAACCTATCAAAGGCCTCCACCCGCAATTGAAAGTGCCTCGGCGTTAAGCCAAGCCTCCAAATAAGGCTGTGCGGCTGCCGCATCAAAAGGTCATCTTCATCATGAAATCGTGAAGCGCCGGCCCCGCCGCCTTCGGTAAACGTTTGTCAGTAGACATGAAAAGTTTACCGCACCTGTGTTTCATCGCAGCAAGCCGCTCATCCGCGCAGCGAAAAAAGAACCGGTAAACCGTTTTGAGAAGAAGCAAATGGTTTACAAATGGCCGCCGCATCGCGCGTTTTACCCCGCTGCAAAGTGCCCTGAACCCGCACAACCACAGGCAACACTTCGCCGACGTTTGCCGCGCGTGTTGCACCAAAGTGCACTGCGTTATTTGCTTTCTTAACGTGCTCTTCGTAGCTTTCCGCCCAAATCGAGATCCTGTGTTGCGCGTGCAGCGAATTTGCCGCGCTTGTTAATCTTGTGAAGAATTCTTTATTTTCGCCTCCTGTAATTGGAAAATGATGCAAAAGACCAACACCTTAGCGACTGCCTCACGGATCTTCCTGCTGCTTACCCTCTTCCTCGGAGCCACTGCAAGCTTCGGCCAATCGAAGTTCACCGTCGACGCTGACCGGTCGTACGAAATGGGCGCCTACTCGCAAGCAGCAAAAGAGTACCTCTCTGCCTATGCGCGCTTGAAAGGGCTCGAAGAAAAAGGAATCGTGATGTTCAAGATAGCAGAATGCTACCGCCTCATGCTCGACCCAGCAGGTGCCGAGGAATACTACAACAAATCCATCGGGTTCCGCTACTACAAAGAAAACCCCGATGTGTTCTTGCGCTACGCTGAAGTGCTCATGGCCCAAAACAAATTCACTGATGCCATCGCAAAACTCAATGAGTACAAAGAAAAAGGCGGCGACGCCTCAATAGCAGCCAACCGAATTAAAGAAGTCGAAGCAGCGGCTATCCGCCTCGATGAGCCGCCTTCACGCTACGTGCTCGAACAAGTGGCCGCCCTCAACAGCGCTCAGTTTGACTACGCGCCCCTCTGGTCATCGCGCAAAGGCGATGAAATCCTCTTCTCGTCGTCACGTCCATCTTCTGCCGGTAGCGGCGAAGACCCCATTACCGGTGAACCGTTTATGGACTTGTTCAAGGCCGAGCGCGACCGCAAAGGCAAATGGTCAACCCCCGTGCCGGTTAACAACACCGTAAATACCACCTCAAGCGAAGGTGGCGCATGCTTCGATAGCAAGTTCCAAACCATGTACTTCACACGCTGTGTGTACGAAGGCAAATCAAACTTCGCGTGCGATGTGTACTACGCCCGCCGCTCAGGTAAAGACTTCGGTCCGTCAGAACCTATGAACCTCATCGACCGCATGGTCGACGACTCGTCGCAAGTGGGCCACCCAACCCTTACGCCCGATGACAGGTTCATGATTTTCACCTCCGATATGCCCGGCGGCTACGGCGGCAAAGACCTCTACTACGTACAGTACGATGCCAAAGCCGATAGCTGGTCAAAACCCAAAAACCTCGGCCCGAAAATCAATACCAACGGCGACGAAATGTTCCCATTCGTCCGCGCAAACGGTACACTCTACTTCTCGTCAACTGGTCACGGCAGCACCTGTGGTCTCGACATCTTCTACTGCGAATCAACCGGCGAAATGAGCTTTGGCGATGTGCGCACCCTGCCCGCACCGCTCAATAGCCCGTCTGACGATTTCGGCATCATCTTTGAAGGTGAAAAAGACCAAGGCTTCCTCACCTCAAACCGCCCAGGTGGTAAAGGCAAAGACGATATCTACGAGTTCAAAATGCCTCCGCTTGAGTACAAGTACATGGCTACAGTGTACAACTACGATACCGCTACACCACTCGCAAATGCCAAAATCACCGTGCAGGGCACTGACGGCGGTAGCTACCAGCTCACCACCGATGCCAACGGCGGCGTGTCACTCACCGAAGGTGAAATCGTAGCTGAATCATCGTACTCGATCGACGTGTCGCTCGATGGCTACATCGGCACCGGTGACCAGTTCTCAACACTCAACCTCTCTGAGTCAACCACCTTCGCCCGTGAATACTTCCTCAAAGAAGTGAAGCTCGGTGTTGAATACGACCTTCCACTCGTACTTTACCCCTTCAACAAGTGGGAGCTCCTCATCAACGAAGAAGTCAACTCAGCCGACTCGCTCAACTACCTGCTTGACATCATGCAGCGCAACCCCAACTTCGTTGTTGAGCTTGACGCACACACCGATACCCGCGGTAGCGACAAAGACAACCTGCTCTTGAGCCAACGCCGTGCTGAAACCTGCGTGAACTACCTCATGAACAAAGGCATCTCGCCCGATCGCCTCGTGGCGAAAGGTTTGGGTGAATCGCAACCCAAAATCAGCGACGCCCAAATCAACGCTATGGCCACCGAAGAAGAAAAGGAAGCCGCTCACCAGAAAAACCGCCGAACGGTGTTCCAAATCTTGCGCTACGATTACGTCCCGAAAGAGTGACGAAGCGTTAACCATTTCCCAATTAAGAAGTAACTTGCGGGGCGATTCTAACCAATCGCCCCGCTCCGTTTTTATGAGTGACTCACGTTACCAACAACGCGGCGTTTCAGCCTCCAAGGAAGACGTCCACGCCGCCATCAAACACCTCGACAAGGGGCTTTTCCCAAAAGCCTTTTGCAAAATCGTGCCCGATACCCTCACCGGAAGCCCCGACCACTGCATCGTGATGCACGCCGATGGCGCAGGCACCAAATCGTCGCTCGCCTACCTCTATTGGCGCGAAACCGGCGACCTCTCGGTGTGGAAGGGCATCGCCCAAGACGCACTCGTCATGAACCTCGATGACCTGCTCTGCGTCGGCGCCACAAACAACATCCTGGTGTCGTCAACCATCGGGCGAAACAAAAACCGCATCCCCGGCGAAGTCATCAGCGCCATCATCAACGGCACCGAAGAACTCCTCGCCGAACTGCGAAGCCAAGGCATCGGCATCGAACTTACCGGTGGCGAAACCGCCGATGTGGGCGACCTCGTGCGCACCATCATTGTTGACTCTACCGTTGTTTGCCGCATGCGCCGCGATGAGGTCATCGACAACGCCAACATCCGTCCGGGAAATGTGATCGTCGGCCTGGCATCCTTCGGAAAAGCCAATTACGAACCCGCCTACAACGGCGGTATGGGCAGCAACGGACTCACATCGGCGCGGCACGACGTGTTCTCCAACGAACTCGCCATCCGTTACCCCGAATCGTTTGACCCCGATGTGCCGGCCCATTTGGTTTACACGGGCAGCCGCCGACTCACCGATGCCGTCGAAGGCACACCCCTCGATGCGGGCAAGCTGGTGCTGTCGCCCACGCGTACCTACGCCCCGGTCATCCGCGAAGCGATACAAAAAATTCGCCCCCACATTCACGGCATCGTGCACTGCTCAGGCGGCGCGCAAACCAAAGTGCTGCACTTCATTGACCGCTACCACGTGATCAAAGACGCGCTGTTTGACTGCCCGCCCCTCTTTAAAATGATTCAGGAAGAATCGGGCACCGACTGGAAGGAGATGTACAAGGTGTTCAACATGGGCCACCGCATGGAGCTGTATCTGGATGCCGCCGCAGCGGATGAGCTCATTGCCATTGCCCAAGCCCACGGCGTGGAGGCCCAAATCATTGGCCGCGTTGAAGATGCTGAAACGCCCCGCGTGACCCTCCACACCGAATTTGGACACTTCGAATACGACCGCGCATGAACCTCGAACAGCTGTGGAGCCGCATCGGTGCGCTTGAAGACCGCTACCGCGAAGTGAGCCTGCTCATCACCGACCCCGGCGTCATTGCCGACGGCAAACGCTACCCCGTGCTCATGCGCGAGTACAAAGAATTGGGCAACATCATTCAACTCACCACCGATTACCGCCTAACCGCCACCTCAATCGCATCAACCAAAGAGCTGCTGCGCGACGAAAGCGACCCCGAAATGCGCGAAATGGCCCGCGAAGAACTCGCAGAACTCGAAGCGCGTGAAGAACAACAGCGCGAAGCCGTGCGCATGGCCCTCGTGCCAAAAGACCCCAACGACACCCGCGATGTTATCGTTGAAATTCGCGCAGGAACCGGAGGCGACGAAGCCAGCCTCTTCGCCGGCGACCTCTACCGCATGTACACCCGCTACCTCGAAGACCGCGGCTGGACCTACGAAGTGGCCAACGTCAACGAAGGCACCGCAGGCGGATTCAAAGAAATTGTGTTCAGCGTATCGGGCGAAGAAGTGTACGGCACCTTAAAATACGAAAGCGGCGTGCACCGCGTGCAGCGCGTGCCCGCTACCGAATCGCAGGGCCGCATTCACACCAGCGCCGCCACCGTGGCCGTGCTGCCCGAAGCCGATGAGGTCGACGTTGACCTCAACATGGCCGATGTGCGGCGCGACACCTTCCGCTCAAGCGGAGCAGGAGGGCAGCACGTCAACAAAACCGAATCGGCCATTCGCCTCACGCACATCCCCACGGGGGTGGTGGTTGAATGCCAAGACGGACGCTCGCAGCACAAAAACTACGAGAAAGCCCTCACCGTTTTGCGCACACGGCTCTACGAAATTGAACAGGCCCGCCTCGACAGCGTGCGCGCCGCCGAACGCAAAACACTCGTGAGCACCGGTGACCGATCGGCCAAAATACGCACCTACAACTTCCCCCAAGGCCGCGTCACCGATCACCGCATCAACCTCACACTCTACAACCTGCAAACCGTGCTCGACGGCCAACTCGATGACATCATCGGTCCGCTGCGAATGGCCGAAAACATGGAAAAACTCAAAGCCGGAAACGCATGACCCTCACCCGCAGCGCCCTCGTGGCCGAGATTCAACGCAAACAATCGTACCTCTGCGTGGGCCTCGATACCGTTGTTGATAAACTGCCCATCGGCTACAGCCGCGACGCCGAAGGCGTGCTCGCCTTCAACAAAGCCATCATTGAAGCCACCCACCGCTACGCCGTAGCCTACAAACCCAACCTCGCGTTTTACGAAGAACTGGGTTCGGATGGATGGGACGTGCTCAAGCAAACCATTGCCGCCATCCCCAACGAGTGTTTGGTGATTGCCGACGCCAAGCGCGGCGACATTGGCAACACTGCCGAGGCCTATGCACGCGCCCTCTTCGAAGACCTGAACGCCGACGCCGTAACGGTGGCGCCGTACATGGGCGAAGACTCGGTTGCACCTTTTTTGGCGTACACCAATAAGTTTACCATTGTATTGGCATTGACCTCGAACGGCGGAGCCCGCGACTTTCAGTACCACGGCACACCGCCGCTGTACGAACGCGTGATCGCAAAATGCCGCGAGTGGGGAAGCGCCGAACAGCTGATGTTTGTGGTGGGCGCCACCCGCAGCGATGACCTCGCACACGTGCGCGCACTCGCACCCGACAATTTTTTCTTGGTGCCCGGCGTGGGCGCACAAGGCGGCGACCTCGGCGAAGTGAGCCGCTCAGGCTTCATCGCACCCGAACACGGAGGCGGTTGCGGCTTGCTGGTAAACTCATCGCGCGGCATTTTGTATGCGTCAACCGGCGACGATCACCTTGCGCGCAGCGCTGCCGCCGCGAACGAATTGGCCCATGAAATGGCCACGCATTTGAATGCGTTGCGTTGATCGCGTGAAACGCACAGCAATGGTAAACTTTTTGTACACTTTACAGGTTGTTTACCAAAATCTGCGATGATGCACCGTTTTCGCACCTCTTTTTTTGTTTTCGGATTGGCGTTGATCGTAAGCGCCTGCACCCGTGAAAACGAAGACAACCCCATTGTGCCGCCGGCCGATTGCGACTTGACTGACGTGAGTTACGAAACCCGCGTTGACCAAATCATTGCCACCAGCTGCCGCGGATGCCACAACAGCAACGTGCAAAACGGCGGCGTATCGCTCGCTACAAAAGCTCAGGTGCAAGCGCAGGCCAACAACGGCCAGTTGCTCGACGCCGTGTACGGCCGCAACGGCGTGAGCCAAATGCCCCCTTCATCGTCGCTGCCCGATTGCGACATCGCTGTGCTGCAGGCTTGGGTCGACGCCGGCGCGAATTGACAAGGTTGTTGCCTTGGCATCGCCGCAGGTTGGGTAAACACATACCTGTGCACTAAGCAACTTTATGCGTCATTTCGGGCGCATTTTTTTTTTTTTGGTGGATGAGCGGCGTTTGGGGCAAAACGCAGGCGACCTATGTGCCCTCGACGCCTCAAACTTCAAGAAATGAGCAGTGTACGACCGCCTAAGCGGGTTCGTAGAGCCAAAAATCCGCTTCGTCGACAAATATTTACCGCCCATCGGAAACTTCGGTAAACCGTGCATTTACAGGTGCTATCGTTCACTTGGAAGGGGTAACATTAAATTGATTTTCATCATTTCGTCGAAACCTTGTAACCTTTTTCCAATGCTTATTCTTAACTTTGAAGTAACTGAAATAATTTTTTTACTATGAACCATTTTACAATCTCCCGTCAGGCGGCAACGTCTGACCGCCGTGGTTCGCACGGCAACCCCTTAACCCTACGCCGCTTCGTCGGTGGCCTGTTGGCCGCCTTGACCGGAGTGGTGCTTGCCTTCTCGGCGCCGAGTGAAGCGTACGCGCAAGGCGGTGGTGTTGATTGCGCTTCTGCTTCTGCTGTGGGTGCCGGCACCTACACCTACGACGCCTTCGTGGGTACTACAGGATTTGCAACCGGTTGCTACACCGGTGCAACAGCTGCTCGTTGGTACTCGTTCACTGCACCATCCGCAGGAAGCATCAATGTAAAGGCATGTGGTGGAGAAGATACCCGTTTGTCGGTATTTAGCGGTACTTGTGGTTCGCTTTCGTGCATCGCCAACGACGACGATGACGGTGACACTGCCTGTGAACTCGACGGCTATGCCTCTTCAGTGAACAATGTTCCTGTGGCTTCAGACCAAACTGTGTACATTCAATGGGACAACCGGTGGTCGACAGCAGGCAGCTCTTGGACTTTGACCTTCAACGGCGGTCCGGTAGCTGGTCCTTGTGATGCACCCAACGTAGTTGGCGCACTGCCGGTGGTTGGTGCAACCATCAACTGCGACGGTTCCAACGATTTTACTTCGGCTAACGTTGCCAACGTATGTGGTTCTACCAGCTACTACGGTGGTCAAGAGGCGTTGTACTCGTTCACTCCGGCAACTACCGGTGCCTACCAAATCTCAATTGCAGGTCAAACTTGGACCGGTATCATGGTGTACGATGCTTGTCCGTTGACTGGCGCTTGTGTGGGTCAAATCCAGAACCCTGCTTCATCGAAGTCATTGACCGTGTCATTGACAGGTGGTGTTGAGTACTTCATCCTCTTCGATACCTTCCCTTCGCCAAACAGCCCATGTCCTGGTACTTACAGCATCAATGAAGTAGTTCCCCCTGCAGTTGGTGAATGTACCAACACTTCACCGTTTATTACGGTAACTGCACCTGCCACCAACGTTCCGTTGACCATCGCAACCAATCAGTTCCAAACCGAATACAACACCGTCAACGCTGTAGTAGCCGGAAATACCTACGTATCTGACTACCAAATCGGTGGCTCATCGAACGGGTGGATTACCGTTCGTTCAGGTACTTCATCAGGTCCTGTTGTTGCAACGGGTAACGCACCTTTGACTTGGACTGCTACCACTTCGGGCACCCACTTTGTGCACTACAACACCAGCGACGCATGTGGCACGGCTACCACC
>DAITMF010000044.1:0-26901 GCA_036835325.1 Flavobacteriales bacterium | reverse complement strand
TTGCTCGAAGCCTCCACCGCTGGCCTCCAGCATGCGCTCGTTGAGGATTTCCCATCCGGAAGGGAATACCTGGGTGAGCGCAAGGTTGTCGAGGCGGTTACCGGCGAGCGGTCCGGTGGTGGTCACGCTGACCTTGGCCACAAAGTCGGTGCCTTGCTCCAATTGTGCAATGTTCAGCGGAGTTCCATCCGGATTCAAGTAGCTAACGTCAATCTTCAAGCCATTTGATGCGGCCTGCGAGCGGTCTTCTGCCGGACGACCCGTGGCGCTCAACTGTACGTAGAGCATTTTGCTACCGGTGTTGGTAACCGTTAGGCGGTTTCCTTCGATGCGTTTGGTATCAAGGTTGCGCACCCATGCGGCCTTGCTCAGGCTTTGCTTTTGCTTGGCTGCGCCGTTCAGGGCATAGTCAAAGCTGCTGTTGCTGCCTGATTCCGCTGCCATAAAGCTGCCGATGGCGGCCAAGGCAAAGGCGGTTTCTTGGGTGCTCAGCCAGCGTTGGCTGTTGAGGCGATCGCTCAGTTTCTGAATCATCGGCGCTGCTTCCGTACGCCGTTTTGTGGTCACCAATGCATGAGCAATCAAGGCGCGGTCGCGGTCGGCTGAGCCGTAATCGTAGGTAATGTACTTGGCATTGTCAAAGTTTGGCGCACCGCGGCGCAAAAGTTCGTCGCCCGCATCGTTTTGACCGATGAGCAGGTAGGCTGCAGCAAGCTGCCAACGTGCAGTTTCAGACAGCAGGCGGAATTCCCGCAGGCGGTTCATCGCAGCTTTGTTGGGTTTACCTGCCAAGGCGAGGGTGTACAAGCGGTAGGCCTGCGCTATTGATCGGTCGCCGTAGCGGTCGTCGCTCACTTCGCTTCGCCATGTGCGAGCCTGCTCGTCTTGGTACTTCACCCACGATTGAATCAACCGGTCGGGCACAACATAGCCCTTGGCCTTGGCCTCAAGCAAGAAGTGTCCGACATAACTGCTCACCCAGTCGTTGGTGTTCGATTGCCCGGGCCAGTAACTGAAGCCGCCTTGGGCGGTGCTGTAACCCTGTACTTTCTTCACGGCTGCATCAACGTACTGCCGGGTGCGTGTTTTCTGCTGCTCAGTGAGTTCGACAGCCGATTCGAGGTAGAGTTGCGGGAAGGCACGGCTGATGGTTTGCTCCAAGCACCCGTGTGGATACCCGATGAGGTACTCAAGGCGCTCGCCCAAGTTGACCGGTTTGAAGGCGCTCACTTCGAGTTCTGCGCTATTGGTTCCGGCTGTGCCGGGAAGGACATAGTCAAACGCATGGCTCTGGCCGGGTTCAAGGGTTTGGGTGTACCGCTCGGTGACCGGGAGGTTGGGGTTGCGGATGGTAAACTCCACCTTATAGCGTGCGCTGTGTTTACCGCTCTTGGCGGTTACTTCAACCCAGGTGTCGCCTTCTTCGGCCAGTGAAGTAAGGTTGAAACGCACCATGTCGTCGCCGGGTTTGCTGAAGCGAACAGTGCTTTGGGTCGCGGTGGCCTTGAGGTGCGGACCGGCTTTCAGTTCCACGCTGACCTCTTTCACGTCGTTCTCCATAGCGAAAACGCTCACCGGCACGGTCAGTTCTTCATTCGGCCCAACCACCCGAGGAAGGGTTGCCAATACCATCACCGGCTGTTTCACCGGTACCGTTTGCTCGGCATTTCCGTAGGCATCACCATCGCGGGCAACCACCATCACGCGCACCGAACCTACGTAATTGGGCATGTGCAAGGTGTGCGATGCGGTTGCTCCGGGTTCAAGCACGAACGGGCCCAAGAAGCTCACCACGGGTTTGAAGCGGTTGACTTTTTTCTTGCCCGCTGCTTCGAGCGATTCATCGCCACCGGTGGTCAGTACCCCTTTCAGCGCCTTGCCATACGCACCTATGACATGGTCGTACAAGTCCCAAGTGTTGACACCAAGTGCTTCGCGGGCATAAAAATGACCGTGTGGGTCGGGCGTTTTGAATCGGGTTAAACCGAGCAATCCTTCATCGACCACTGCGAGGGTGTAGGCCATGCGGCGTTTTCCGGCCTCGCTCACTTGCACAGTATAGTTTTGTTCCGGTTCAAGCGTCGCGGGGAGTTTCACTTGCGGTTGCAGGCGCGTCGCCGGATTCTCTACGTTTAAACGCACCAGGCCAAACAAGCGCATGGGGTGGTCGTTCTCGGTTTGCGCATGAGGCTGTACCAGCGACACGCTCACGTACACGTTGGGTGCGTAACTGCCATCAATGGGCACGCTGACTGTATTGCTGCCTTCGACGGTGCTTACCCACCATGACTTGATCACTGCATTTGCATCTTCAACCGTGACGAGTGCGCGTGCACCGTTGGCGCCGGGAAAAGTGATGACCGCATCGCTTCCGGGGGTGTACACCTCACGGTCGCTCACGACTGAGAGCAGGGTTTCAGCTCCGGTATCACCACCGCGGGCACGGCCGGCCCAGCCGGGCCAGTCGATGTACACGGTCTTACCGCAGGCATGGCCTCCGTTTCGATCAATCACGCGTACGAGGTAGCGGCCCCATTCGGGGTAGTTGACGCGGAGTTTGAAACTGCCGCTGCCCTTGGCGTCGGTCTTAAGAGTGCCGCTGTTAATAAGCTCCATGCTGCTTCGACCGCTGTAGCTGCTAAGGTCGTCGTCGCCGCTTTGCCACCACCAGCGCCACTGTACTTTGTACAGTTCATAGTCAAGCGACTGGTTAGCGGCCGGTTGGCCATTGGCGGTGACGGTTTGCACCGTGATGCGGTGGGTGGTATCGGTGAGCAGCATACCGCGCTGGGCGTCGCCTTTGGGCATGAGCACGCCCACGTAGGTATCAAACGGAGAGAACTCGGCGCTCAGCACGTCGATGCTAAAGTCGCCGCCGGGTTCATACACGCGGGTGTTAAACACCGCGCGCAGCATGCCGGGTGCCTCTTCGAGCTCCCGGATAGGGATGCGTACCGTTGCGTAGCCGCGGTCGTCTAAACTGCCGTCGAATACCGTCAAATCATCGACTTCAAGGTCACGAGAGGGGTCGTCAAAAGTGAATTCACTGTACTTCTCGAATTTGGTTGTGGTGGGCTTGAGGGCCAAATCGATTTGGGCATCAAGGTTTTTGGCGGTGGCCCCGTGCAGCCATTCTGAACTAAGTTCTCCGGTCAAAATGTTGTTAGCGGGCACGAGGCGTCCATCCCCAAAATCCAAATTGATTTTCAACCGGTTGGGTTTGATGGTTTCAATGCGCAGCCACTGGTTGAAGGTCGCATTGCCGACACGCACACGCGCTTGCCACGACCCTGTTGATGCGTTTTCATCGGTCGGAACTGCCCAGCTCACAAGTTGGTTTGCGCCGAGGGTTCGCGCTTGGCTGTAGCTGTTTTTTCCGCGTGCGTCGATTATTTCAAGGGCTACGGGGTGGTTGGGCGGGAGTTTTTGGCCGCCGTCTTCGAGCATAAAGGAGAGGAAAAGGGTGTCGCCCGGACGCCACACACCGCGTTCGCCGTACACGAAGCCTTTCATGCCGTCTTCTGACGCCATTCCCGAGGCATCAAAACGGGCGAGCGAGAGCGATTCGCCACTGCTGACTTTCAAAAAGCTCATTTGCTTGCCTTGTTCGGCCGTAACGATGAAGGCCTGGTCTTCGGCGCCGTTCCACACGGCCAATCCTTCGCTGTCAGTGGTGGCTGTGCGCAACACCTGGCCTTGGTAGTTGTACCACTTGACGGTGGCGCCGCTCACGGGAGACGCCTTCATCATATTGGTGACCCAAATGCGCCAGTCGCTGTTGCCGTGCTTGGCAATGATGGCGAGGTCGGTCGCAAACACGTTGCGTGCTTCAGTGCGTTGTTGACGGTAGTACGAGCTGTGGCAGGGATTGTCGCGCTCTTGCCAGTCATAGTCTTCCCAGTAGTAGTCATAGTAGTAATCGTCGAAGTAATCCCAATTGGTGCTCTCTTCAGAGCCGTCAGAATCCCAGCTCTCGTTGGCAGTCAAACTGATGTCGCCTTCTTCGGCGTTTTGTTCGCAAGGGTAGAGCGACTGGTAACGACGGAAGTTGATTTCAACGCGGTAAATAGCACCGGGTTCTTGCGAAATGAGGTCGTCGAGATCGAGGTAGAAACGGTTCCAAACCGCGAGATTGCGGCCGCTGCCATTGAGTTCAACAGTTTTGCGGCGGATGACACGTCCAACACGCTTCAACTCACTCTGTCCGTTCAAGTTGTTGACTTGCAAAAACTGGTGGACGTTGTCGTTGTAGATGCGGATTACGCGCACGTCAACCGCACTGAGGCTGACCGCTTCAAAGGCCACGGTGTTTTTATTTCCGGATGGGAGGAGGGTTTTATCGGTATCTACAAAACGCACTGCGGGTTTGAGGCTTTCAAATGCGATGCTGGCTTCGAAATTCTCACCCAAGGCGTATCCGTAGCTACCTTTCACATTGCCGTCGATGAAAAGCGGTACTTCGCCTTGGATGCGGTTTCCGGGATAGAGGTGCACTTCATTCGCTTGCTGAACAATGCGCAGGTCTGAATCTCCGTTAAGCATGAAGAGGCCGTGCAGTTCTTGCCGCGGATCAACCGGGTCGCTGAACACCACCACCAGATGCTGCTCAGGTTCCATTACCACGCGGGTGTGCATGACGTCAAATTCGTCCAATCCGGGGATGCGCTGCTCGAGTTTTCCTTTGTCACCTGCACCGATGGGCTTTCCATCCCAACTCAGCACAACCGACGAGGCGCTCGTTTCACGTTTCACGCTGTCAACAACGAAGTAGTGGTTTGCGCCTCCGTCATGCCGCCAACTAATGTTCAAGCGTGCATTGCCTTGTTCGGCGCTCAGTGTTTGTTCAACCAACTCAAACTCAGCAAGGTCATTGGTGTGCAAAATGCCGCTTAGCGATTGGTAGTCGGGCGACTCCATGCTGTAGGCAGTAATGCCGGTAACCTCTACCGAAAGACCTTGTTCGTAGGTGCGCCAAGCGAAGGTGAAGGTTTTAAGTTCTTTCGGGACGTTCACCAAGGCGTCGAGCTTCAGGGTGGCGGTGTACGATGTGCCTGAAGACATGTAGTTCGAAGGCACAAACTCAAGTACGTTGGCCTCTTTCCACTGCAACTCCCCTTCAAGGGACGGCGAAATCGACAACCAATCGGCAGTGAGCGTTTGCGCGGCATCTTCTTTCACAACGCCTTGCTGAAACACGATGCGCAGAGTAGCAGCGCGTGAAAGCGTTCCTGATGAGTAAGCACCGATGTACGGCGCGTAGAGCGAATCGTCAGAAATTTCGGTCTTCTTCGAGCATGAAACGAAGAAAACAAGCAGCGAGAAAAGCAGAGCAAGGCGTTGGGTCATGGTGTTGATTTTGGCGTGAAGCTAAATCAAAGGTAGCCGCTGACCCGGAAGAAAAAAGTATGTGCGTCAGTTTTTCAGTTATTCGTTCAGTTAAGCATCCACGGCGCTTCGAGCATGAAGCGCGGAATCTCAACGTCAAGGTGGCGGTTGGTTTCCATGTCAAGCATGGTGTAGAAGCCGTGCATGCTGCCCATTGACGACTCCAAATCGCACGCAGAGTTGTAGGTGTACGCAGCATTGGGTTCAATCACCGGAGTCATTCCGACAACACCGGGACCTTCAACTTCGCGCACCATACCGGCACTGTCAAAGATGAACCACTGACGACGGAGCAACTTAACACTCGTTTCGCCTTTGTTTTCAATGCGAATGAAGTACGAAAAAAAGTACCGAGAGGCCTCCGGTTGAGAGTAAGCCGGCTCGTAGCGTGAAGTTACCGATACGCGAATACCGGAGGTGATGGCGGTCTTCATCATGATAATTTCTCCTCGATTGATAGCAAGGTACGATTTATTTCTGCCCTCGCCTGAACCGTTCGTCGTTTACTCTTGGAATCGCGTCTCAAAAACGCTGGTGAAAATACAGTTCTATGCCACGAAGCCGAAACTGCAAGCCGTCGAAGCTGCGCACGCTTCGGTCGGCAGGGTTGGCGTAGCGTTCAGAGATTACTGTGTACCACGCCAATTCCGGAGTCCACTGCAAAGTGAGAAATGCATTTGGCCTCACCTGAACACGCTGCGCAATGGAGAAATCAGCGCCGACGTAAACAAGGTCAACGGTGGCTTCATTGTTTTCCTGCGGGATGAGAGAGGAGGGTACCCATGAATCGGTTCCGACGTCATACGCATACGGTCGGGTAAACGAAGCATCAAAGCGCCTGGCAAAACCAACAAAAGCGTCGAAACCATACACCATCGTGAAGCGCTCTCCGGGCTTGAAGTACTCCATACCGAGACGCAGGTCAGCATTGATGTATTGCCGACTTTCAAATTGATAAACAATGGTGCTGTCAGACCAACTCACAGGGGCATCGAGTCGCTGATCGTCGTACCTCGCAAGGCTTTCAAAATTGGCTTGGATACGGATGTTCTTGTACGGCTTCACGGTGCGGTAGTAGTACAATCCCCACCGCGGATTGATTGGGAAGCCCGACATGGCCACCACAGCCAATGGGGTAAGGTTGGCGGCCAGTCCGTTGCGTTCTGCAGGCATCGGAAACTCCGTCCGCAAGGTGTCGGGTGCGTAATCGTCTTGGGCGTGCAAAGTGGCGGTGAAGGCGCTCATCCATCCCATCCAAAACAGAAAAAAACGAAAGAATCTCCGCATGGTTAACTCCGAATCCTTGAGGAAAGGTAGCGTTTTTTAGCAGGGAGCTTGGTGCGATTTCGCAATCTTTGCCGGATGAAATTGCTGATTACAAACATTGGCCACCTAGTGGCGGCCTACGATGATGCCCCCGGTGTGCTTAAGGGCACAGCCATGGCCGAACTTTCGGTGCTCGAAAATGCTTGGTTGGCGGTTGAAGACGGCCGTTTCGCCGATTTCGGCAGCATGGCCGATTGGCCGGGCATCAGCGATTGGCGCGATTTGGAAGTGGTCGATGCCGACGGCGCCAATGTGCTGCCGGGTTACATCGACAGCCATACCCACTTGGTGCACGCAGGTACCCGCGAAAGTGAGTTCGTTGATCGCATTCGCGGCTTGTCGTACGCCGACATTGCCGCGCGCGGCGGGGGCATCCTCAACTCGGCACGCAAACTCGCCAATGCCGATGAATCACAGCTATTCGACGAAGCCTTGCACCGCGCTCACAAAGCAATGGCCGCGGGCACACTGGGCTTCGAAATCAAAAGCGGCTACGGTTTGTCAACCGAGGCCGAGCTGAAGATGCTGCGTGTGATCCGCCGTTTGCGCGAGTCACTTCCGGTACCTGTAAAAGCCACCTTTTTGGGTGCTCATGCTGTACCGGCCGAGTTCACAGGCAATACATCAGGTTATGTTGACCACGTAATTAACACCATGCTGCCGCAAGTGGCCGATGAAGGCCTCGCCGACTACATCGATGTGTTTTGTGAACAGGGCTACTTCTCGGTTCACGATACCTTGCGCATCATTGAAGCAGGGGCCAAATGTGGTTTAAAGGCCAAGGTACACATGAACCAATTCACGGCCACCGGAGGTGTGCGCGCTTGCGTTGAAGCCGGTGCGCTTACCGTTGACCATTTGGAAGAGCTGAACGACGATGACCTTGCTGCCCTGAGATCGGGTTCGACCTTGCCCGTGGCTTTGCCTGGCTGCTCGCACTTCTTGCGCATACCGTTTACGCCCGGCCGCCAGATCATCGATGCCG
The DNA here is from genome assembly GCA_036835325.1 of Flavobacteriales bacterium. Classification (GTDB taxonomy): domain Bacteria; phylum Bacteroidota; class Bacteroidia; order Flavobacteriales_D; family Sanyastnellaceae; genus CAMCHP01. The sequence goes on along the minus strand of DAITMF010000044.1, from coordinate 19,205 downwards.
GATTGCCATTGGCGCTCGCCACCGATTACAATCCGGGTTCTGCACCTTCGTGGAACATGAACTTGGTGGTTTCACTGGCGTGCACGCACATGGGTTTGCTTCCGATGGAGGCCTTGGCAGCTGCCACGGTGAACGGAGCGGCCGCGCTTGAGTTGGGCCGCGAAACAGGTGCTATTGTACCGGGCTTTGCCGCCAATTTCATTGTGACCGAGAAGGTGCCGTCGCTTGAGTTTTTGCCGTACGCGTTTGGCGAGAATGCCATCGCCTCGGTTTACGCAAACGGACGGAAACTCTGATCAGTCGTTGACCATAAGCATGAACCGGTCGCGGCTTCGGCTGAGGTAAAGCAGGTCGACGAGGGTTGAAAACTTCGATCGGTCAAAGCAGGCTGCATGGGCAGCCACAAGCACTTCCAATCTGCGGTCTTCGTCTTCGATGAGCTCGACGACGGTGCGTATTTGCGCCGTGGTGAGGCAGGTTTTGCCGATCCACGGCTTGAGGTGTTTCAGTTTGTCGCGTTCGAACGGCAGGGCCTCAACTTCGGCAATTTTGCGATCAAACAGCGAAGGTGCCAGCGGAGGTGCGCAACCGGCGCGTTCAACTTGGGTGACAACCAGTTCGAGCGATTCTGCTTGTCGCGTACCGTTCAGACGGGTGTAATCAACAACGGTTTGTACATCGTGCCGTACCAGTCGGTAGCGCAGTTGCTGATCGGCGATCAGTTCAAGGTCGGCCAAGCCGGTTGTATCGAGGTTGAGGCGAGCGCGGACGTGCGTCATGGGGTCTCCCTGTACCATGAGGTCAATAAGGCAGTCTCCGGCTGAAAGCGTGTCAACCGTGAGTGATCCTGCAGCTTCCGGGTTGCTGAGTTCTCCGTTCAAATACAGTGAATACCGCAGTGTGTCAGGCGCCGTAAGGGTAAACCCTGTTTGGCCGACCGACCATCCGGCGAAGCCGAAAAACAGAAAAAGAAGTACCGCGAAACGCTGAAGTTTGTCCATGTTGCCGTGCAAAGTTAGGCATTGCGGTCCCAACGCTTGCGGAATGCTTCTACGGGAAGGCGGCCCGCAAGGGTTCGCAGAATGTCATCTTGACCTTGCCGAAAGAACCTTGGCAAAAACCAGGCCAGAGCGAACACCACGCTGCCGTTGACTGCGAGAGCGATGACCAAACGGAGCAATCTCCATCCATCCATCCCCTCCAAAAATGAAAAAAGGAACCGCGAGCACAGGTGCACTGCGGCCCCAACAATGAGGCCCGGCACCAGTTTGCGCAACATGGTTTTGAAGGCGATGCCGGCGGTGCGCAGGCTCAGGCGCATCATCAATACAAACTGCACCATTACTGCGCCGACGATGGCCCACGCCACGCCTTGCAAGCCGTACGCTAGGCCGAAGTAGCTGCCGCTCCCAACGAGAACGAAGAACAAGGCCTTGATTGCGGCAGCACTGTACACCCGGTCGAGGGCGCGCACAACGCTGTCGCCCACCTTGGTCAATGACCGAAACGCCACGGAGATGAAGAGGATTTGCACAATCGGCACAGCATCAACGTACTGGTTGCCAAGAAACAGAACGGTGATTTCATCGGCCCATGCGATCATGAACACCGAGCCGGGAATCACGAGCAATGCGATGTGGTAAATGGCACTCAAGATGGCCCTGCGCAAGCGTTTGGGGTCGTCTTGCAGCATCGACAGCCCGCTGAACATTACGCTGTCGCTGAGTTTGCCGAGGACGGTGATGGGCAAGCCCATGAGGTACACCGAACGGTCGTAGAGGCCTGTGTCACGCCAACGCGCATCGGCGCCTGCGTTGACGTCGAGCATGGTGGCGAACTTGCCCACGATCAAGGTGTCGATTTTGGTGGCGGCGTAGTTGAAGAGGTTGAAGAGGGTTGAGCCGCCTCCGTAGCGAATCATATCGGCTGTGGCGCTGCGGCTTAGTTTAAACCCAATGGGGATGCGGTGCGCTGCCCAGTAGCCAACCGTCATCAGTACGTTTTGGGTGAGCAAGGCGGCCACATAAGCCCAAAGATCGGCGCCTGCGAAGGCCATTCCGAGGCCCACCACAAGGTTGCCCACGATCATGGCGGCGAGGGTGATGAAAAAGAGCTTTTTGAAGGCCAGATCTTTGATGATCATGCTGCGCGGCACGATGGCCAGTGCCGAAATGAGAAAGCTGAGTCCGATCCAGCGAAGCACCGGAATGAGGGGTTCGTGCTCGTAAAATGCGGCCACGGCCGGCGCGGCGAAGTAGAGTGCAGCGGTGAACAGTATGCCCAAAACAAGCGAAATCCAAAAGGCGCCGTTGAGGTGCTCGGGCGTAAGGTTTTTGCGTTGGATGAGGGCCGGACCGATACCGATTTGCGAGAAGATTTCAATGAAGCCCACAACCACCAAGGCAATCGCCATGATGCCGAAGGCCTCGGTGGTGATGAGGCGCGCGAGTACTGAGATGAAGATGAGCTGCAGCACAACCTGGCTCATCACATTGAGTGCTTGCCAGCCAAATGATCGAATGAAGGTGTTGCGCAGACTCATGTGCCGTTCGGGAGTTCAAAGAACGTGAATTCCGTCATGCTTTGTCTGCCCGTGCGCGCAAAGCGTGATCAGCCAGCACGAGTGCTGCCATTGCCTCGACGATGGGTACTGCGCGCGGCAAAACGCAAGGGTCATGGCGGCCCTTCCCGGTGACTTCGATGCTGTTGCCGTCGCGGTCAACGCTGCTTTGGGGCACTTGCAGGGTTGAAACGGGTTTGAAAGCCACCGAAAAGGTGATGGGTTGACCATTGCTGATGCCGCCTTGAATGCCTCCGCTGTTGTTGGTGGTAGTTGTGATTTCGCCTTCGGCGGATGAGGAAAATCGGTCGTTTTGTTCGGAGCCGTAGCCGTAGGTACCTGCGGTGCCGCTGCCGATTTCGAAGCTTTTGACGGCATTGATGCTGAGCATGGCCTTGCCGAGGTCGGCATGGAGCTTATCGAAGATGGGTTGTCCCCAACCCACCGGCACGCCGTGGATGACACAACGGATGGCACCGCCCACGGTATCGCCACGGTCGCGGGCATCGGCGATGAGGGCTTCCATGGCTTGGGCTGTTTGAGGATGCGGACAGCGGACGGGGTTGGCATCGATGAGGGCCTGTTCAAAGAAGCGGTCGCGCTGTTCGGCTGGAATGGCAACGTCTTTCACCCGTTCAACGTAGGCGCTGATGCGCACACCGAGGTGCTCGAGGAAGATGGATGCGATGGCGCCTCCGGCAACGCGGCAGGCGGTTTCACGGGCTGATGAACGTCCGCCACCGCGGTGATCGCGCAGACCGTACTTCATTTCCCAGGTGTAATCGGCGTGCGACGGACGGTAACCGGTGCGCAGGTGGTCGTAGTCGTGTGATTTTGCGTCGTCGTTGGGGATGATAAAGCCAATGGGCGCTCCGGTGGTGCGGTTTTCGAAGCAACCGCTGAGCAGTTGCACGGTATCGCTTTCGCGGCGCGGTGTGGTGAGGGCGCTTTGTCCGGGCTTTCTGCGATCGAGCGCTGCTTGGATGCGTTCGGTGGTGATGGGCAAACCGGCGGGGCAGCCATCGACGACTCCGCCAATTGCTGTGCCGTGTGATTCACCGAAGGTGGTTAGCCGAAAGAGTACGCCGAGGGTGTTCATGGTGCAAAGGTAGGTGGAGAGGGGGAGATGGGGATGCACCACTTCGTGAATCACATCATAAGTGCCAAAAATGTGATTGGAATCACATTTTTGGCAGTTAAAGTGTGATTCGTAAAGTGGAATCACCGTGTTATTCGTCTTGATCACCGTGCTTATACCCCTCGTAGTAGTACGACTGTTCGATGCCTTTAAAAAGGAGCTCGCGGTTGTTGACGTCGTCGGTCAGGTTGGGAGATAGGAGTGTGCGGAGCTCCAAATCGTTGATCGGACTTCGTTCCATCGCCTGCAGGTAGCGTGTTTTATCAACGAATTGCCAGTTGACTACCCTGCCGATTCTAGCCTTCAAAAGGGCATCCATCCAAATGCGCATCGACCGACCGTTTCCCTCCAGAAACGGGTGGGCAATGTTCATTTCTACATATTTCGCGATAATCTCTTCGAAACCGGTTTCGGGCATTTCATCGATTTTCAGCAAAATCTCTTTGAGGTAAAGAGCCGTTGCAAACCGGAAACCGCCTTTGGAAATGTTCACTGTGCGCACCTCGCCGGCGAAATCGTAAAGGCCCTGAAACAGGTAACGGTGAATCTCACAAAGCCCTTTGGTTGTGCCCACTTCAATGGTGTCTATTGCACCCGATTCAAATAGGTGAAACGCGTTCAGGATGCTGGCCTTATCAATGTGCTTCATTGGTTTTTCAAGTCTTTAAAAGGTACGAAAAAAGACGCTTCCGGCCAACACTCACCGTTCAAACCAAAACGAACCGCCGTGGCGCTCAACGCCTTTGAGTTCACTGCGCGACCAGAGCGGACTCAAAATGGCATCGAGTGCGGTGTCTTGTGAAACGAAGTAGTTGGGCATAATCACCTTGGCGCGTTCAGGCGCGGCAAGAAGCCACATGGCCAATGGGTATTGCTCTGAATAGAAACGATCGCACATGAACTGCGGGTAGTCGTACGGCAGATAGATGTCATGGATGTGCACCAACACGCCCGGCTTGAGCCGCGGCAGCACCTCCATAAAGAACACGGTGACGTCGCTGTTGGGCAGCATGCGGTGCGAGTTGTCGATGAAGAGCACATCACCGGGTTCCAAGTCGGTGAAGAGGGTGAGGTCAACGTCTTCAAACGGTCTGCGGATGATGCGATTGGCCAGGGCATCGATTTCGGCGCGCGGCATCGGGTCAACCGAAACGATTTCCATCTCGAGGCCGAAATGGCGCTTGGCCAATGCGGCCACCTTGGTGCTATTTCCCGACCCCACTTCGACGTAGCGTGACGGCTTTCTCATCCCCAAGAGGGAGAACAAAATGGCAATGTCCAATCCCGGGAAGAAGCCGTTGACCCAGTGTGGGCGTTCGGGTGCCATCGGATCGGCCGTCAGCGGTAGCGAAGCCAAAACATCGGCATGCTTGAGCACCTCGTGCAATACCTCAGCGTAGGCATCGCGCCGATGGTTGATGAGCGTGTACAGCTCAGGGTGCGGACCGTGGCCGTGGCCGTAGCGCGGACGCATGTCAACGGGGTATTCCAGAAACAAGGTTTGGAACTTCGGGCTCAGAAAACGGTACCACTTCTTTAGCATACGCGGGAATTGAGGGGCGAAAGATACGGTTTTGGAGAAGGGATTTCTTTTCTTTGGGTTCGATATTGATACCTCAGTTTTATGCTTGAAAACGAAGAAAGCAGCTTTCAAACGATTGCTATTGAAACCCGGATTGCGGACTCGAAAGCAGCAGTTTGGCCGAAGTACACATTGCCCGAACACATTACCCAATGGAACTTCGCCGCCGACACCTGGTGCTGTCCGTCGGCCAGCAATGACCTGCGCGTAGGTGGGCGGTATGTGGCGCGTATGGAGGCCAAAGACGGCAGCTTCGGCTTCGATTTTGAGGCCATCTACAACGAAGTTGTGCTGTTTGAGAGATTGGGGTATGAGATGCTCGATAGACGTAAAGCGCTCATCGAGTTTACCGAGACGGATGGCGAAACGGTTGTCACCATTGCTTTCGATGCGGAGCACATGAACCCGATTGAGCTGCAGCGCGATGGCTGGCAGGCCATCCTGAATAACTTCAAAAAGCACTGTGAACGCGGCTGAGATCCAAAATGACATTGCGGCTTACCATGCCGAGCAGTCAGCCAGCGATGCTGCCATTTGCGAACGGCTTTATGTGCTGAATCAGAGGTATTTGCCTGCCACTGAGCACAAGCTTTGGCATGCGCACCCGGTGTGGTTCATCAACGGCAACCCCATCGTTGGCTACAGCAAGCAAAAGGCTGGCATTCGGCTCATGTTTTGGAGTGGCGCCGATTTTGATGAAGCGGCACTCAACGTGCGCGGCGCCAAGTTCAAAGATGCATCAATCGTTTACACCTCGGCTGAACAGGTAGATGAAGCTGACCTGCACCGTTGGCTCAAGAAGGCGGTTTCGATTCAGTACGATTACAAGAACATTGTCAAGCGAAAGGGTGTGTTGGTGCGCTTGGTTTAACACCGTTACGCAGGCGTGTTGCTGTTTCTGTGCATCGATTGCAAATGATGGTAAAAAAGGGTGATGGAGCGTAAAGTTTTTAAGGGTGTTAGGCGGTAGAATATAGAATTGGTTCAGGTTGTTGTTGCGAAGATTCAACGTGTTTGTGAACTTTTGTGTCGGTGTTTTCGTATTTTTGGTGACGACAATGGCAATCGCGATTAAGAACATACCTGCGCTCAAAGGAAAAGCCGCAAAAGAATTTTTGATGGCAGCAGAGAAATCAACGAAACGGAAAGCAAGCATTGATTTTTCTGAAAAGGTTCGTGTTGCCCAGCAAATTCTTCAGAAAAGCAGGGTTTAATCAATCCTATGGGTTTTCTTCTGGAGCGGTGTACGTTTTCTCCTTTAGGAAGGATAGAAGCCGATGTACTCGGTGGTTTTGATTGCGGCAACCCTGATTTGAATGAGTTCTTTAAACTGGATGCTCAGGCATACACAAGCCAATTGCTGGGTAAAAGTTACTGTTTCATCGAAGACGAAACGAAGCGAATTGTAGGTGCGTTTACCGTTGCGAATGATAGTATCAAAGTCCGATCGTTGCCAAATGCGCGAAAGAAGCGTGTGCTAAAAGAAATTCCGGCGCAGAAGAGATTTCAGAGTTATCCGGCGGTATTGATTGGCCGACTTGGAATTGATTCCGCATTCAAAGGAAAGCACTTAGGCTCAGAATTAATGGACTTTATCAAAGCTTGGTTCATTGATGAGAACAATTAAACGGGTTGTCGTTTCATTGTGGTTGACGCCTACAACGAAGTGCCAGCCTTGGCATTCTATGAACGAAATGGTTTTGGTTATCTGTTCTCTTCAGATTCGCAGGAAGCGGAGACCATTTTTGGAACAACTGAGAAAAGCCTATCTACTCGTTTGATGTATTTCGACTTAATAACGCTCAAACCATAGAACGGCTTTATAGAGAGGAACACTTTTTTGATCGCCGAAAACTATGTTGGTTGGTGGGTGTGAAGCCGCCTGCAATGATCGGTCAACGTCGCGCGCAGTGTTTCTTAGAATTGTTTTCGGACTCCGGCATTGATGCCGACTGAGCCGATGATGCCGCTCATCCCGGTGGGTACAGGTAGGTTGACAAAGCCTTCGCCGAAGAAAACGATGCCATCGCCCACAACATGACTGTACCCTGCTATGCCACGGGCGTAGACCTGTGTTGCGGTGTTTGAGTTGGGGTCGAGATCACCTGCGGAAGTTCGCGCTAATGCAAGTCCTAGGCCCGGAGCTAGGTAGAACCCGCCCTCGGTCATCGTCCCCGACCCCATAAAAAACAGTCCGTCCAGTGTAAACAAGTGCTTTCGGAACCGACCTTCCTGGCCGGAGTTGACCGCTACGGTCGAAAATCCTGCCGTAGTGTACATTGTTCTAAGGGCGAGTTTATCGTTTGCTAATCCTCCATAGGTTGCATGAGCGCCGTACGTAAAGTAATTCGTGCCTCCGGGCCAGACGTGAAAACCACCATTGACACCAACGCCGAACTAGGCTTGTGCGATGAACGAAAATGAGGCCATCATGCACACGAGGAACACGCGCTTCATAACTGAATTTTGAATGAAATTAGATCAGAAAAGCGTTGGTGCTTCAAATCGGTGTGCGTTAATTTTTGCAAAGATTGTCAGGTACTTACGCGTTCAATCGGGGTTGCCCATGCATTGGCGAAGCACATTGCATGGGGTGCCTACTTTCCTCGAATGGCGAAGTTGGCGCTGAAGTGAAACGATGTCGGGGGTAACCCGAGGTTTGAAACGGCGGCGTCGCTGAACAAATTATTGAACTCAACTCCGAAAGCGAAAAGGGGTGCAGCCACCCGGAGGTCGGCGTTGCGCCGGCCGGTGAAGACCACAAAACCAAGGTTGTGGTTCGTTGGTACTGTTGATTCGGTTACAATTTCAGAACGCCAGTACAATGAGAAACCGCCGGTAATGCCTTGACCGTTCGACGCTTTCAGTGGGTTCATGTAGGTGTAGGCCGCTCGTAGGGGGATGGAGATGTATTCATCCAGTGCACCTTGGCGCACAGTGCGCGTAACGGAAGTGCTCGTGGTCGTACCCGTGAATATGTCGGTTTCTGAGGTAGTTTGTGTTACCTCAATGGTTTCGAGCAGGTGAAAGTTGTTTTCTTGGGCGATGCCTGCTCCGAAAGTGAGCAATGATGTTGAATTGAAGAGGGCGTCGTATGAAACCCCCAAGCGAAAGCCGCCGGTACGTTGATCCATCGACAAATCACCATTGGGGAATGAGGGCGAGCTGAGTGTGTAATTGGCAGAATGAGCGGTTATGTTCAGGGTGATGTAATCGCGGAAACTTCGCTGCGCAGTGCTGTCACGTTTTGATAACACGTTTGTTCCTGTGAACGCGAAAAAGAACGATTTCTCGGTGTTTTCAAGGCTACCATTGCGCAAGGTGTTGAGTCCGTCAGATGGCCGCACCCGAGCTCCGAGGGAGAAGAAATTTCCCGGACCTTTTCGGTTGCTGACGAAGATACCTCTGAAGTGCAAACTTTGGTCGAGTACACTCACGCCTGCGATTCCGAGGTTTTCGGTGAGCTCGAAGGTGTTCTGTGCAATGTCTGACCCGTTGGTTGATTGAATAAGCACTTGCGCCCCTGCGAAGAAGGGAACGAGGGAGATGCAAGCAGAAAGTAGCGCTGTTCTCATGGTATTCGTTTTAGTCCGAGGGCAGTTCAATCGCCGAGATTCAAATATAAACGAAAAATGGTTTGAAGCGCACTGAGTGAGCCAACCGGTTGAGAGCGACTGACGGTTTCTACTACTCGACACTCACAATGGCATAGTTGATGCCATTGAACGTAGATGACGCGCCCGCGGCGAGGCCAAGCCACTGGGCTCCGAGGGGAGATTCGGGCGAGAGGGTCATGACAGATACACCGTTGACGGTGATTCGTCCGAGCGCGATGCAGAGAAAGAACCAACCCCGATCGGTTTCGATGAGGCTTCCGGGCGCGATGAGCGGTCCGCCGCCGGTTTGTTGGAGGCGTTGGAGGGCAGCTTCTTGTTCGTCGAGAGCGGTAAGTTGACGCGCGAGTCGGTCTTGTTCGATGTTGAGCATGGCGCGGCCGGTTTCGTGTTTGTCACCGGCGGTGCTTTTTGATTCGCTTTCAACGCCTTCGGCAAGCGCGGTGAGTTCGCTGTGCAAGACGGCTTTTTTTTCTTTCACGGAGTGGATGCAGGCCGTGAAGCAGTGGGAGCGGGTGGGCTTCATGGGTGCAAAGATGGGAAGTTGCGGTGGTTTTTGGGGTGGCTTCGCTACCGATTAATGGGATTCCGGAGATTTTTCATGTTCGTTTGACGTGGTGAATGCTTCATCAGTGCGGTTTCCGGTGGCTTGACCTGCTGCAATAACAATCGGCGGGTACAATGTTTTAAGGTGGCGCTTGCCTTGGATTAACTGCTCAGCAGGCAGTGCTGACTTGGCACGAGCTCGCCTAGCTCGTATGTTTTCTACCACAGAGTTAAAGGCGTTTTTTTCTTTCGGGATGGATGCCGGATTGGTGTTCATCCCTTAGGGATGTTACTTTTCTCTTTCAGATGATGCATTTAGAGACGACGACAGCCGCTTCGAAGCAATTGAATCTCTGTGAACGAAAGCACCCAACACAATTTCATCGACCGGAAATTGTGTTGGGTGCCAAGGTGCACATCCGCGCAGCGAAGAAAAAGAATGGCAAGAAGATGCTTGCAATGTCTGTTTAACGAACCACTATGCGGCTTAGCTCACGCAGCGATCCGGCGGTGAGCTCGACAAGGTAGGTGCCGGCCGACCAATCGGCGCAGGGGATGACCGTGGTTGCATCGGTGATGGTGCGCTCAAGCACCACGCGGCCATCGAGGGTGACGACGGTTAGACGCGGTGCAGCGACCAGTAAGGCGGCATCAACCGTTAAGCGAAAACGGTCGGTGGTTGGATTGGGGAAGAGGATGAGCGGACTTGCGACCTCTGCCTCGGCGATGCCCACGGATGGGGTGTCGCCAATCAAGCGCATGATGCCGTTGGGATTGTAATCGAACCAACCGCCGAGAATGACGTTGCCGTCGAACTGGACCGTAATGTCTGTAGCCCAATCGTTCAGCTCAACGCCTTCGAAACCGGTGTCGATGCTGCCGTCGGCGAGGTAGCGGCGGACAAAGTACGGGCCGCTGCGTGCGGCAATCACCTTGCCGTCGGCTTGCACTGTGAATGCTGTAACGCTGGCATTGGCCGCGAATGTTGGGTCATGGCTGCCGTCGCTGTTCAAACGCACCAAGCCGCTGTTTCCGGCCGGGGTGTAACCGAAGTTGCCGCCGAGCATTAGGTCTCCATCGGGAAGCAGTGCCAAGGCTGATGCTTCGCCATAAAAGCCGAAGAAGAGGGTGAAGTTTTCGCCCGGATCGAAGGAGCTGTCTAGACTGCCATTGGCATTCAAACGTGCCACCATAAGGCGTGGCTCGTTGTTGAAGCTGGTGATTTGGCCGGCGCAAAGAATCTTGCCATCGGGCTGTAGTACGATTTTGTTTACACGGCGTTGGCCTGAGGTGCTGCCGAAGCCGGTTCCGGGATCGAAGCTGTCGTCGATAGAGCCATCGGCATTTAAGCGGCAGATGCCTCCGTAGGGGATGGCATTGCCCAGCCAATCGTAGTTCGAGAAGATGCCGGCAACGATGATTTTGCCGTCGGGTTGGAGGGCGAGTGTGCTGATGTCGCTGTCGAAGCCGGTCAGAGGGTCGAACGAATCGTCGAGCGTGCCGTCGGCATTCAGCCGTGCGATGCGGTGGCGGGTTACGCCGTCGAAGTTGAGGAAGTTGCCCACCACGACGATTTTGCCATTGGGTTGCACAGCGATGTCTTTGACGTACGATGAGAAACCGTCGAATCCTGCGCCGGTGTTGAAGCTGTTGTCGATGCTACCGTCGAGGTTGATGCGTACGATGCGGTTGGCGGGGGTGCCGTTGTAGTCGGTGAACCACCCTCCGATGAGGAGCTTGCCGTCGTTTTGTTGGACGATGGTTTCGACGCGTTCTTGGACGAATCCGGTACCGAATCCGCTACCGGGTTGGAAGTTGGGGTCGATGGTGCCCACTTGGGCCGAAAGTGTTGTGGTGAGCGCAAGGGCTACCGAGAGAAGCGCAGTACGTATCATGATGAGAAAACATTGGTTTGGGCAAAGGTCGGTGCGATTTACGGGCTGCGCCATAGGGCATTTGCCGTAGAGGCGCCCAACGCAATTTCAACGACCAAAATTTAGTTGGGTGCCTTAGTGCACATCCGCCCAGCGAAGAAAAAGCAGCATCAGCGGACAATCACTATGCGTTCACGCCAGTCACCAACAATGAGCGTGTACACTCCGGTTGCGAGATCAGCTGTGGAGATGACAGTGGTACCGTTTAATTGCCATTCACGCACACGTCGACCACTTGCGTCGTGCAATGTTGCCAAGTAATTGGATGAGGTCGGAATCGCGACGGTCAGGGCAGTACTGGTCGGATTGGGGTAAACGCGCATTGAAGCCCGCGAGTGAACCTCAGTAACATCCATCGCAACCTGTATCGGTTTACAGTTTAGAAGACTTGTGCACCCTGTTGCATCGGTTTCTTGGATGCAAATGTTACGTTCGCCATCTACAATCCATTGAACGGTGACCTCGGTGGTTGCTTGGCCCGAAGTGATTTGTCCTCCTTGAGCTGCCCATTGGTAGGTGCTTCCTTCGGTTGAGGGGTAGGTGTAGGTAGCGGGCACACCAACAACACCTAAATCACTGCCTGAAATCTCGAAGGTTGGTAGGTACTCGCATGAACCGTCGTTGATGGTCATGAGTGGGTCGTAATTGCAGGCCATAAAATCGGTACAACCGTTGCAGTTTACCGGAGTAAAGGTTGTGCTTTCAGATCCGGGTATTGCAATTTGCCAATCCCACAGGAAGCCTTCATACAAGGCTTCTGTATCGCAGATGGTCAATGTCCATGTGCCGTAAATGGGGTCGTTATTGAGTGCGTTTCCACTGACAATTCCGTAAACGCCTGAATCAATGCTTACACCGAAGTTGTAATCGCCCCATTCCGGAAGGCTGCCGGGCAGGGGTGAAAAGAGGTAGTCGTAGCCAACGCCCGGGATACCGTCGGAAATGGCTGCAGAGGGCTCACCCAAAACGCCCGAATCTTGCGGAACACCATTGTAGAGTACCATGACCCCACCATCGGGCGAGGTCAGCGTTACATCTAGGTCACCTACCCATTCGTGTTCGATGTTCAGGAACACCCGAGGCCATGTTTGGGGGTTTAGGGTAATGAGTGTGCTGAATGAAACGGCTGTAATTTCTTTGGTCAGAACAAGGCAATCGGATTGATTGTCAGGTATTGCAATGGGTACTGTACACGCGTAGTCGTGCGGGCCTAAAAACAGGCATTCAGAGATGGTAGGATGGGGATAGAGTATACAGTTTCCATCGCAATCTACATTGGGTGACGCCGGGTAAGTACAGCTTCCGTCGTCGTTTGAGGCGAGTGGGTTGTAATTGCAGGCGTTTGGATCTGTGCAGTTGGGAAGTGGCTCACCTTGGCACTCGCAATTCACAATGACGTCGTCGAAGGTGTCAGGGTCTCCATCGTCACATGGATCATTATTGAATATGCAGGGTACCGGAACAGTCGCTATCGGGTCGTAGTTGCAGGCACCTGGGATTGGGCAGCCTTCAACCACTACGCCTGCGCACTCGCATTGTGAGTTAAGGCTGTCAAAGAGAGTGAGTGGGTCGCCATCATCGCACGTGTCTCCGGGTAGAAGGCAATTGGATTCGTAGGTCAAACCACCGGGTGAATAGTTGCATGCTATCGGATTCGAGCATCCGGCTGTACATGCATTTAAATCAACCCATTCGGCAGTGCTGTTGGCAATAACGGGTTGAGCATGGAAGACGTAGCCATCGTAGGCCCAAATCTGGTCGCAGAATCGGATGGTCCATACGCCGTCAATCGGACTTCCCACGAAGGCGTCTAAGTCGTTTGCGCTCATAAAAGCCCCAGAAGGGTAGCTTGTTACCGGCCAGACAACTGTATCGGGATTTGTGCCTGTCATCGACCAAAAATAAGCTCCTGGCAGCCCTGCGGGATTGGCTGGCGTATCGTTTGCGGGTAAACCAAAATCGGGGCAGGGTAGATTGGGCAAGTCGCAGAAGAGAACAGTTGTACCATCCGGACTGATCAATTCCATGTGCAGGTCATACGCACATTCGTGTTCAAGCGCAACAAACACAGCGTGTAGGTCACCCGGTTGTACAGTAGCCCCCGGTACGTCGGCTGTTACGTACACCCCAATTTCAGTGCACTCAGCGATCCCGGTGCCAAAGGTGGCGTCGGTGAGAAATACCGGGTTACCGCAGGTTGTGTAATTCGGTAACTCATTGAAATAACACTGGTCATCGCCATTTACAGGGTGGATGCAATCGGTTGAACATTCTTCGCCTTCGGCGGGATACACACAACTCAGGTCGTTGACGGTCGCAAACGGATTGAAATTGCACGCCAACGGATCAGTGCAGCCCGGAAAACCCAAAGCATTGAATGCACAGAAGAACCCGACTAAGAAAAGTAGAATTGAAAGGAGTACAGTGCGAATGGTCATCGAGAGAAGCGGTTAAGTACACAAACGAATAATGCCTAAATGTAGGGTGAAATAGTGTTGGATGAAATACAGATTGTTTTTACCTCAATGGTTTATCAACTCTTTCCTAACTTGTCACCGCTTGGAATCCGGGTTCCAAATAACTTTTGAACTACTGTGCATGGTGTCTTTTCGTTTTTTAAATAAGGTTCAACTTGAAGCACTTTGGGTGTGTTCACTGTTGATTGCAATACCACAGTTTGTGCTGGGCCAGGAGCTTCTGATTGATCGCAATTCACCGATTACGCCTTCCTTATCAGGGATTCGTGCAGCGGCTTACGATGCCGAGAGCAATGTGGTGTATTTAGGGGGTGAATTCATATACCTAGGAGCCCCACGTAACAGGTTAGGAGCGTACCATTTGGACGGTAGTTTTGACGCCGATTACGCCCGAACCAGCTCGAACGAAGACATTACCCACATCGTTCAAGCCATGTGTGAGGATGGCAGTGGCGGCGTGATTGTTGGCGCGTCAAACGAAATGTTTGTTGATGGAATACCGCAGGGTCGAGTCATACGGATTGATTCAGATGGAAATATTATGGATTGGTCAGTGCCTGTTCAAGGTCCTGTGCAAGAATTGTACCGCACAGGAGATACCTTATTCGTGGATGCTATTTTAACATCTCCACACACAGGTGAGCTTCAAAGGATATCAGCAGTAAATCTGCAAAGCGGTGAAGTGTACGATTGGAGTTGTCCGAACTATAACAATTCTGCAGGAATCTGGTTATCCAGCAACGACACTGCATTGTTTGTTGGGGGCTCGTTTACAAACATCGAGGGTGTTCCTCGAAACGGACTTGCAGCATTCAGTCTCACCACCGGAGAGTTGCTTGCCTGGAACCCTGGATTGAATAGCTACGTTGAATATTTGGAAGTACGCGACGACTTACTCTTTGTTGGCGGTGATTTTACAAGCATCGGTGGAGTTATCCGCAACGGAGTTTGCGCGATTGACATTGCTAGCGCTCTACCAACCTCGTGGAATCCGAATGCCAATAATAGTGTTCGTTCCATGGCATTTACTGACAGTACCGTTTACTTGGGAGGCAAATTCACAAATTTGAACGGTGTGATTGCACGAGGACTCGCCGAGGTGAGTCTGGTTACTGGAGAGCGCATCGGCCCTGATATAAGCGTTACTGGGACGTTTTGGAGTTTTACTATTCCAACCAGCGTTGGAGCCATTGCCCTTCATGGCGATACGGTGTTTTTTGGTGGGAATTTTAAAAGTGTTCAATCCTACACGCGGCATGCACTCGCGGCCGTTTCACGGTCTACAGGTGAGTTATTGGAATGGCATCGGGCGGCTGATAGGGATGTGACAGAATTTGCAATGGCCAATGACCGTTTGGTCGTGGGGGGGTACTTCTCTCTGCTGAATGGAACTCGTCTCAATCGTGCTGCTGCCCTTGACCTCAGCACCAATACGCTGCTTGATTGGGCACCCAACGTAAGGTTCAATGTACTGGCGGTTGCACTCACAGACGATGCTGTTTACTTTGGCGGTGAGGGTGCAGCATCTTTTGGGTCGTCATCGAATTTATGTGCATTCGATCGCATCACCGGTGAGCCGCTCGAGAACTGTCCTGAAATCTCAGATCCCGTGTATGCGCTGGCTACAGATGGAATAAACGTATATGTTGGCGGAGAATTTACACAAATGGGAGGTGTGCAGCGCAACCGTATTGGTCGTTTTTCCATCGAAACAGGTGAGGTCTCGTCTTGGAATCCAAATGCGAATGGTACGGTGAATGCGTTGGCCATTCATAACGGGTTGGTGTATTTGGTAGGTGAATTCACCAACATCGGCTCGCAATCACGAAACCGTGCCGCATCAGTTTCATTGGACAACGGTTTGGTGACCAATTGGGCGCCCAGTCTGAACAATACTGCGCATTGCATCACTCCAACGGAGCAAGGCGTGTACATTGGTGGTGCCTTCACTTCGGTGAATGGGCAAGTACGCCAGTATGCAGTTCGTGTTGATGCCAATTCGGGTGCCGCATCCAATTGGAATCCTCTCCCCAATGCGTCGGTAAGAGGTATAGGTCTTCAGAATGGACGGGTTTACATGGCTGGCGAGTTTACCCAAGTTTTCGGAATGCCTCGCGCCAGTCTTGTGGAGGTCAATATGGTAACCGGCATACCAACAGCCTGGTCGCCGGTATTCGTGGGGCTTAGCTATGGTATTGAACCTGTTTCAGATGGTTTGCTCATGCTGGGGTCAAATGGCGTCGTGTCAGATCATTATTCACGTGGTCTTACTCGATTCGCTTGGTGCACCATGCCCGATCTGCCCACCTTCGCTGCCGACACGGTGCCGGGCTGCCTTGGCCAGTCGGTTGAACTGAGTATCAACTCCGGAAACCTGAACGATGCCGCAGAATGGCATTGGTATGCGAATGGATGCGGTGTCGATTACCTGGGCACGGGTTCTTCCATCCTTGTCTCTCCTACAGAAACAACAACGTATTATGTAAGGGGGCAAGGCAACTGCACCTACGGTGGTGATTGCGCAGCCATCACGGTATCGATACCGGAGGCGTCAATCGATGAACAAGTTGCCTGTGGAAGCTTCGAATGGATCGACGGAAATACCTACAACGAAAGCACCACTGCGCCCAGCTATCTCTTGGAAGGAGCCACACAGAACGGATGCGACAGCTTGGTCGTCCTCCACTTAACCATTGTCGGTGCGTTCGATGACTGCGGCGATTGCTACGATGAGGGAGAAAACGACCCTTCATGGAATACAAGCTGCCTTGATTGCACAGGCATTGTCAATGGTGATGCCTTTATCGACCCTTGTGGAGAATGCGTGGGAGGGAACACGGGTTTGGAAGCCTGTGACCCCTGCATTGCTGATTTTTCATCTGACGGTTATGTATCAATCCTCGACTTATCAGCGCTGCTGCAAGATTTGGGTTGTATATCTGATTGTTCAGCCGATGTCACCGGTGATGGTGTCGTGAACATCGACGATTTACTATTGATGCTTCAACTGTTCGGACAATACTGCAACTAGTCTCCCGTGACAATGAACCGCTATGGGTCATTCTCGTGCAGCTTCAGTTATCTGATCAAATCCCCCAACTCACCTGCACCGTAAATGTGCGCGGACGCAGCGGCCCGTACACATACCCCGCATCGCGCAAAGGCCCGCTGTCGAAGTCGCGCTGGAAGCTGTTGGTGGCGTTGATGACCCCAATGCCGAGTTCCAAGCCCTCAACCTTCTCAAACCGGTAGCCGAGGCGCAGGTTCACTTCGCCAAATGCAGGTGTTGATTTGATAACGGTGTACTCGGTTTCGGGGTCGATTGTGTGGGCTACATCCATGCTGCCGGTGTAGATGAAGGTAGCTGCGGCATTCCATCCGGTCAGCGGGGCGTAGGTAACACCGGCGAAGCCGTAAGCCCGCGGCGTGCGCAAAAGATTCGTGGTCGTGGTCGCCGGAAGGCCTGAAGCTTCATCCTCCCAAAGCACCTCGGCCTCATCAAATTGGGCGGCCTGAAGCGTGAATCCACTGCGCAAGGCCCACGTCCGCCGCAAGGCGAAATTCCCCTCCATATTCACGCCGTACACACGCGCACCCGAGCCGTTGCGCTTGGTCACAAACGACGCGCCATTGTCCAACTCCACCGGGTCGCTCTCAATGAACGGGTCGCTCAACACGGTGTGAAAGCCTTCGGCGAGCAGGTTCAACTGCGATTGGCCGCTGCTGACGGCGTAATTCGCCGATCCGGTGAAGCTGCGCGAACGCTCGGTGCGCAGGTCATCGGCTAGCACGGTGAAGCGCGCTGAGCCGCCAACAGTCTCGATGTGCAGGTCTTCGTTGAACGCTTGCGGACCGCGGTAGCCCTCGGCATAGCCCGTGCGGAACGACCAGCGATCATGCGGTGCATAGCGCAGAGCGACGCGCGGCACGGCAACGGTAAGTGCTACCGCGTTCAAGGCAACGGTATCGGTGAAGCCGAAACGGCCGTCGCTCTCCAAATGGTCAACGCGGATGCCGGCCAAGGTGCTCAATGTTTTGGTGATTTGCCACTCGGTTTGCACATACGCACCGAGGGTTTGCACGCGCTGCGCGATGCTGCGGCCGTAGCCGGGCATGGCGTCATCAACGCGGTTGCTGACGTACTCGGCGCCGGTGGTGACGCGCAGATCAGGCGTGAGTTCGCGGGTGTGGCGCACACCGGCAACGGCCGTGAGGTCGTCTGATTGGCCGTAGGCGTTGAGGGCAATGAGATCATCGTCGGTCAGGCTGTCGCCCGGCGCGATGAGCCGTCCGCCGCCGCCGTAGTAGCTTGCGCGATCAACGGTTTGCACCGATACGTAAGCTTGGGTGCTGTTGCGGTAGTCGGCGCTTTGGTGTTCCCATCCGGCTTGCAGCGAACCCATACGGTGGCGCAGTTGCTCGGCAATGCTGCTTTGGTGGGGCTCTCGGTCGAAATGACTCCCTCCGCGGCGGAACTCAGCGATGCCGAAGCCCGACAGGGTGAATTTGCTTCGCGGATGGATGCGGTGGAAGGCGTTGAACCCGGCCGTTTGGTTTTCGAGCAAGGTAATTTCGGAGATGCCGTCGCCGTTGGCATCCCAGTGGTCGCGCTGGCGAATGACGCCGAAGAGGGAGAGGCCCGATGTACGTTTTTCATTCACAATGCTGCCGTTGACCGAAGTGCTGCGGTCGGTCGCTTCGCCGTTGATGAGGCCGTGCTGGTGCGAGAGACTGAAGGCATTGGCTTCGGGGTCGCGCGTGATGATGTTGATAGTTCCGGCGATGGCATTGCCGCCGTGCAGCACTGAACCGCCGCCGCGCACCACTTCAATGCGTTCAATCAGGGCAGGAGGGAGGAGCTCGAGTCCGTAAACACCGGCCAGCGCTGAAAACACGGGCTGACTGTTGATGAGAATCTGCGAGTAACTGCCTTCGAGACCGTTCATGCGCACTTGCGTGAAACCGCAATTTTGGCAGTTGTTTTCGCTGCGCAAGCCGGGCGACAGGTTGAGGACTTCAGCCACACTATTGCCCTGGTTGTTTTGGATGGATGCTGGATGGATGCGGCTTACAACCACCGGCGCTTCGGAGGCATCGACGGCATTTCGCGTCGCGCTTACAACCGCTTCATGCAGCAGGAGCGGATCGGGCTGGAGGGTGAAATCAAGGTGAAGATTTTCGCTTGCGCGGATGGTCACTGTTTGGGAGATGGGCACACACCCGATGGCCCTGACCGTTAACCGGTGTTCGCCCGGTTCAATGTTTTGAAGGATGAATTCGCCTTCCAGGTTGGATGCGGTGGCCTTTCCCAAGGCAGGAATCATCACGTTGGCCAAGCGCAGTTCGCCGTCGGC
>DAITMF010000043.1:0-27418 GCA_036835325.1 Flavobacteriales bacterium | reverse complement strand
AGCGGGAGTAGCTCAGTTGGTAGAGCTTCAGCCTTCCAAGCTGAATGTCGCGAGTTCGAGTCTCGTCTCCCGCTCCAATACATCAGCCGATGTAGCTCAGGGGTAGAGCGCTTCCTTGGTAAGGAAGAGGTCACGGGTTCAATTCCCGTCATTGGCTCCAACGACAACGAACAGGAACAATTTAAATTAAACAACTCTGGCTATGGCTAAAGAAACATTTGACCGTTCGAAGCCCCACGTGAACGTCGGAACCATTGGTCACGTTGACCACGGTAAGACCACGCTGACCGCCGCGATCACCAAAGTGCTCGCAGACGCAGGCTTCTCAGAAGCGCGCAGCTTCGATCAAATCGACAACGCTCCCGAAGAAAAAGAGCGTGGTATTACCATCAACTCGTCACACGTTGAGTACGCGACGGCAAGCCGTCACTACGCACACGTTGACTGTCCAGGACACGCCGACTACGTGAAGAACATGGTTACCGGTGCTGCCCAGATGGACGGAGCGATTCTTGTAGTAGCTGCTACAGATGGTCCTATGCCACAAACCCGTGAGCACATCCTTCTCGGCCGCCAGGTAGGTGTTCCGCGCATCGTTGTGTTCTTGAACAAGGTTGACATGGTTGACGACGAGGAACTCCTCGAGCTCGTTGAGATGGAAATCCGTGAGCTTTTGAGCTTCTACGACTACGACGGTGACAACACTCCTGTAGTACGTGGTTCTGCTCTTGGTGGTTTGAACGGAGAGCCAAAGTGGGTTGAGACCATCATGGAACTCATGAACGCTGTTGACACTTGGATTGAGATTCCACCACGTGACAACGAGAAGCCCTTCTTGATGTCAGTAGAAGACGTGTTCACGATCACCGGTCGTGGTACAGTTGCTACGGGTCGTATCGAAACAGGCGTTATCAACTCTGGTGACCCAGTTGAGATCATTGGTATGCAAGAAGATAAGATGAACTCTACCGTAACAGGTGTTGAGATGTTCCGTAAGATTCTTGACCGTGGTGAGGCAGGTGACAACGTAGGTTTGCTCCTCCGTGGTATTGAGAAGACCCAGATTCGTCGTGGTATGGTTATCGCGAAGCCTGGATCAATCAAGCCGCACATGAAGTTCAAGGCTGAGGTGTACATCTTGAAGAAAGAAGAGGGTGGACGTCACACTCCATTCCACAACCGTTACCGTCCGCAGTTCTACTTCCGTACGACCGACGTTACTGGTGAGATCATTCTTGGTGAAGGCCGCGAAATGGTAATGCCTGGTGACAACGTGTCAATCGAAGTACAGTTGATTGCACCGGTGGCGATGGACAAAGGTCTCCGCTTCGCGATCCGTGAAGGTGGCCGCACCGTAGGTGCAGGTCAGGTTACTGAGATCCTCGACTAATCAGAAATAGAAACAACTCGGTAAAAGAAGGTGGTTTCGACCACCTTCTTTCGCCGTATTCACGGGTGTAGCTCAATTGGTAGAGTAGCGGTCTCCAAAACCGTTGGCTGCAGGTTCGAGTCCTGCCACCCGTGCAAACAACCCGACGATGGCAAACATCAAGACATACATCGAAGAATCGTACCAGGAGCTCCTTACCAAGGTGACCTGGCCGAGCTGGAAGGAGCTCCAGGAAGCATCGATACTCGTATTTGTTGCTTCATTGCTCATTGCAGGTGTGATTTTCGCAATGGACTATGTGTTCGGAGTGAACGATTCAAACTCCCTGTGGCGAGGAATCATCGGATTCATTTACGAGTTGCTCTAAGGCAATAACCCTTTTGGGAAATGGCAGATATTGAGAAAAAGTGGTATGTAGTCCGCGCCATTAGTGGCAAGGAGAAGAAGGTGAAAGAGCTCATCGAGAGTGAAATCAAAGCGCAAGGTTTGCAAGATTTTGTAGGCCAGGTTTTGATTCCAACCGAGAAGGTTTATCAGATTCGCAACGGAAAGAAGGTGAGCAAAGAGCGCAGCTACTTTCCGGGCTATGTATTGCTTGAGGCATCGCTTGTAGGAGAGGTGCCACACGTTATTCGCAACATTTCAAATGTGATTGGTTTTTTGGGTGGAGAGGTAAAGGGAGAGCCGCTTCCTTTGCGCATTCAAGAAGTGAATCGCATACTGGGTAAAGTTGATGAGCTTGCCGAAACTGAGGAGGAATTGAACATTCCATTCATCGTTGGCGAAACGATTAAAGTTACTGACGGGCCATTCAATGGTTTCAGCGGTACGATCGAAGAGATTAACGAGGAGAAGAAGAAACTTAAAGTTATGGTCAAGATTTTTGGCCGTAAAACACCTGTGGAGTTGGGCTACTTGCAGGTTGAGAAAGAAGCCTAATATTAAGGATGCAACAGCCGGAACGTGTACAATGCCCATTTTTAATGCTTCCCTTTGTGCACTTGCGACTGATCATTTATACCAAGAACAATGGCTAAAGAAATAGCTGGATTTATCAAACTGCAAGTCAAAGGAGGAGCAGCTAACCCGTCACCACCAATTGGCCCAGCGTTGGGTTCAAAGGGTGTGAACATCATGGAGTTCTGTAAGCAGTTCAATGCTAGAACCCAAGATCGTCCGGGCAAAGTGCTTCCTGTGGTGATCACGGTTTATGGTGACAAGTCGTTTGACTTCGTTATCAAAACCCCACCTGCAGCTGTTCAATTGATGGATGCCGCCAAGATTAAGGGAGGTTCAGGTGAACCAAACCGTAAGAAGGTGGGCTCTGTTACATGGGAACAGATTCGTGCGATAGCAGAAGACAAGTTACCCGATATGAATTGCTTTACCGTAGAGGCTGCCATGTCAATGGTTGCCGGGACAGCACGTAGTATGGGTCTCAAGGTCGAAGGTGAACGTCCATTTTAGTCAGATCAAACGCAATAACAATGGGAAGATTGACCAAAAAACGAAAAGCGATCCTCGAGAAGTATGATCCAATGGCATCGTACAGTCTCGGAGAGGCAGCTTCGATTGTGAAAGAAATTTCGACGACGAAGTTTGACGCATCCGTTGACATCGCGGTTCGCCTTGGTGTTGATCCCAGAAAATCTAATCAAATGGTTCGTGGAACCGTTTCACTGCCACACGGTACAGGTAAAGATGTACGTGTATTAGTGCTTTGTACTCCTGACAAGGAAGCCGAAGCAACAGAGGCCGGTGCCGACTTCGTCGGGTTGGATGATTATCTGACTAAGATCAAGAATGGATGGACCGACGTGGATGTAATTATTACCGTCCCCAGTGTAATGGGTAAAGTGGGTGCTTTGGGCCGAATTCTCGGTCCTCGCGGCTTGATGCCAAACCCGAAAACCGGAACCGTTACTATGGAGGTTGGAAAGGCTGTACGTGATGTAAAAGCAGGAAAGATTGATTTCAAGGTTGACAAGTACGGTATCGTACACGCGTCAGTCGGGAAGACGTCTTTCGAGGCTGAGAAGTTGACCGAGAACGCTGCTGAACTTGTTCAGTCGTTGGTTAAATTGAAGCCGTCTGCTGCAAAAGGGACCTACATCAAGAGCATCAGTCTGAGTGCTACGATGAGCCCCGGAGTTAAGGTTGAACCCAAATCAGTTACCGCTTAAGTAACTGGTCTAATTCTTCGTTCAAGATATGACACGTGAAGAAAAAAACCAGATCATCGGCGAACTGGAGACTTTGTTGGCAGATGCCCCGGTAGTTTACCTGGCTGACGCATCAGCAATGAATTCAGAAGCCACCAGCCAACTGAGGAGGGAGTGCTTCAAGAAAGACATCCAAATGCGGGTGGTAAAGAATACCCTCCTCAAAATCGCGATGGATCGCGTAGAGGGGAAGGATTTCTCACCGCTCTACTCAGAATGCCTCAAAGGCCAAACCGCATTGTTGATTTCAACGGTAGGTAACGCCCCGGCACGTCTGATTGA
This sequence comes from Flavobacteriales bacterium, assembly GCA_036835325.1. GTDB lineage: Bacteria > Bacteroidota > Bacteroidia > Flavobacteriales_D > Sanyastnellaceae > CAMCHP01. The sequence continues at coordinate 23,524 of DAITMF010000043.1, read as the reverse complement.
GGATTTCCGTAAGAAAAGCACGAAACCTGTCCTCAAGGGTGCGTATATTGAAGAAGCCTGCTTTGTAGGTGACGACAAGCTGAAAGATTTGACCAACATCAAATCGAAGGAAGAGGTTATCGCAGATATTATTGCCTTGCTGCAATCTCCTGCGAAGAACGTTATTTCTGCACTTCAGTCAGGTGGTCACACCATCGCTGGTCTGGTTAAGACGCTCCAAGAGCGCAACGCTTAATTTTTTGTTGAACCCAAGTAATACACAATACAATGGCAGATTTGAAAGCTATTGCTGAGGAACTCGTAAACCTTACCGTTAAGGAAGTAAACGAACTCGCCGCTATTTTGAAAGACGAATACGGCATTGAGCCTGCTGCTGCTGCAGCCGTTATCGCTGGCCCAGCTGCTGGCGGTGGTGATGCCGGTGCAGTAGAAGAGAAAACTTCTTTCGACGTAATCCTGAAGGCTGCAGGCCCTAACAAACTTGCAGTAGTTAAGCTTGTAAAAGAGCTTACCGGCCTCGGTTTGAAAGAAGCGAAAGAGATCGTTGACAAAGCTCCAGCCCCAATCAAAGAAGGTGTGCCTAAAGATGAAGCAGATTCATTGAAGTCACAACTCGATGAAGCCGGAGCTGAAGTTGAGCTTAAGTAAGCCAGCGAGCACTGAGTTGTAGGGATTAGGCCCGACCGCAGGTCGGGGCCTAATCCCTTTTTTACCCTATTCTGACCTGCACCTTTGTAGTACCTTCTAGTCCCCTTATTTCATGGCACTGGTAACGAATACCTCTCCCGCAGGACGCGTAGATTTCTCGTCGTCTCGCCGCGATTTCGACTATCCCGACTTCCTCGAAATCCAACTGCGGTCATTCCGCGAGTTCTTCCAACTCGAAACCAACCCGGAAGATCGCGCCGATGAAGGACTCTTTAAAGTTTTCGCTGAAAACTTCCCCATTACCGATACCAGGAACCAATTCGTTCTTGAGTTCCTCGATTACTTTATCGATCCTCCTCGATACACCATCGACGAGTGCATCGAACGAGGGTTGACCTACAGCGTTCCGCTAAAGGCCAAGCTCAAACTCTACTGTACCGACCCGGAACACGAAGACTTTGAAACCATCGTCCAAGACGTATACCTCGGACTCATTCCTTACATGACCCCGAGCGGTTCATTCGTTGTGAATGGCGCTGAACGGGTGATCGTAAACCAGTTGCACCGCTCGCCCGGCGTTTTCTTCGGCCAAAGCCGTCACGCTAACGGGACGAAGCTGTACTCAGCTCGTATCATTCCTTTCAAAGGAAGCTGGATCGAATTCGCGACTGACATCAACAGTGTCATGTACGCATACATTGACCGTAAAAAGAAATTACCCGTAACGACCTTGCTTCGTGCAATCGGTTACGAAAGCGATAAAGACATTCTCGAAATCTTCAACCTCGCTGAAGAGGTGAAGGTGTCGAAGGCAGCTGTAAAGCGTGTAATCGGCCGTCGTTTGGCTGCACGCGTTCTTCGCACATGGATTGAAGACTTTGTTGATGAAGATACCGGTGAGGTGGTATCGATTGAGCGCAACGAGGTAATCATTGATCGTGAGACTGTCATCGACAAAGACCACGTTGACATGATTGCCGATAGCGGTGCCAAGACCATCATCCTCCACAAAGAAGATGTGAATCAGGCCGACTACGCGATCATTTACAACACCCTCCAAAAAGACACCTCGAACTCGGAGAAAGAAGCCGTAGAATACATCTACCGCCAGCTTCGTAACGCAGAGCCACCAGACCTTGAAACGGCTCGTGGCGTAATTGAAAAGCTCTTCTTTTCTGAGCAACGTTATGACCTCGGTGAAGTAGGCCGTTACCGCATCAACCGCAAACTCGGTTTGGATGTGAACATGGACGTGCGCACACTTACCAAGGAAGATATTCTGAAGATCATCACTTACCTCATTGACCTTGTAAACACGAAGGCCGATGTTGATGACATTGACCACTTGTCAAACCGTCGTGTACGTACGGTAGGTGAGCAATTGTATGCGCAGTTCGGAGTAGGTCTTGCCCGTATGGCACGCACCATCCGTGAGCGAATGAACGTTCGTGACAACGAAGTGTTCACCCCAACCGATTTGATCAACGCGAAAACCCTTTCGTCGGTTATCAACTCATTCTTCGGTACGAACCAGTTGTCACAGTTCATGGACCAAACCAACCCGTTGTCAGAGGTGACGCACAAGCGTCGTATCTCTGCACTCGGGCCTGGCGGTCTATCGCGTGAGCGTGCGGGCTTTGAGGTTCGTGACGTGCACTACACCCACTACGGCCGTTTGTGCACCATCGAAACACCTGAAGGTCCGAACATCGGTCTGATCAGCTCGCTTTGCGTATTTGCAAAAGTGAACCGCCTCGGATTTATCGAAACCCCCTACCGTAAGGTTGAGAAGGGTGTAGTGAACTATTCTTCTGATTCGGTGACCTACTTGTCAGCCGAAGAAGAAGACACCATGATCATTGCCCAAGCGAACGCGAAGGTTGACAAGAAGGGTAACTTCACTACGGCCGTTGTAAAGGCCCGCCAAGAGGGTGACTTCCCGGTTGTTCAGCCATCGAGTTTGAAGTTGATGGACATTGCTCCGAACCAGATTGCTTCGATTGCAGCATCGCTGATTCCGTTCCTTGAGCACGATGATGCGAACCGTGCATTGATGGGGTCGAACATGATGCGCCAGGCTGTGCCGCTCCTCCGTCCGGAGTCACCCATTGTGGGTACCGGTTTGGAAGGCCGTGTAGCTCAAGATTCACGCGTTCTGCTTACTGCCGAAGGCGAAGGCACCGTAGTGTATGTGGATGCGAAAGAAATCCACATCCAGTATAGAATGAGCGATGAAGACCGTTTGGTGTCGTTTGACACCGATGTCAAGGTCTACAACATTACCAAGTTTACCAAAACCAACCAAGGGACCACCATAAACCTTACTCCGCTTGTTAAAGTAGGACATAAGGTGAATGCCGGTGAAGTTCTTGTGGAAGGATATGCCACCCAGAACGGCGAACTCGCCATCGGTCGTAACCTTCTCGTGGCCTTCATGCCATGGAAGGGTTACAACTTCGAGGATGCGATTGTGATTTCTGAACGCGTTGTGCGTGAAGACCTTTTCACGTCGGTTCACGTTGACGAGTACTCGCTTGAAGTGCGCGATACCAAGCGTGGTGTTGAAGAACTCACAGCGGATATTCCGAACGTGAGCGAAGAAGCTACCCGCGACCTTGACGAGAACGGACTGATCCGCATCGGAGCTGAAGTAAAAGAAGGTGATATCCTGATTGGAAAAATCACACCAAAAGGAGAGACCGACCCTTCGCCGGAGGAGAAACTTCTCCGTGCGATCTTCGGTGACAAAGCAGGTGATGTTAAAGACGCTTCATTGAAGGTTCCACCATCAAGCAGCGGTGTTGTCATCGACAAAAAGCTCTTCAGCCGTGCCGGAGGCATCAAAGACCGTAAGTCTAAAGCTGCTGATAAAGCAGTGATTGATGCACTCGATAAGGAGTTCGATAAGGAAGCTTCTGAATTGAAGAAGATTCTCGTTGACAAGTTGATGACGCTCCTTTCGAGCAAAGCTTCGCAAGGTGTTTTCAACTACTACAAAGAGGAGCAAATCAAGAAGGGAGTGAAGTTCTCGGCTAAAGCGCTTCAAACCCTTGACTACAGCATCATCAATTCAGATGGCTGGACGAAAGACGACGATGTGAACCTGCTCATCAAGCGCCTCATCCATAACTACAACCTAAAGAACAACGACCTGCGCGGTGTTTACCAGCGCAAGAAGTTCCAGCTGACGGTGGGTGATGAACTGCCTGCAGGCATTGTAAAGCTTGCGAAGGTTTACATTGCGCAACGTCGTAAGTTGAAAGTAGGAGATAAGATGGCTGGTCGTCACGGTAACAAGGGTATCGTAGCCCGAATCGTGCGCGCAGAAGACATGCCGTTCCTTGAAGATGGCACTCCTGTCGACATCGTTCTCAACCCACTTGGTGTACCTTCGCGTATGAACCTCGGACAGATCTACGAAACCGTTCTCGGTTGGGCAGGTTTGAAATTGGGCGTGAAGTTCGCTACACCGATTTTTGACGGAGCATCCATTGATGACATCACCAACTACACCCGTGAGGCCGGGTTACCTGATTTTGGGGTAACACAGCTCTACGACGGTAGTACCGGTGAGCGTTTCCACCAGCCAGCCACTGTAGGTGTGATTTATATGCTGAAGCTGAGCCACATGGTTGACGATAAGATGCACGCCCGTTCAATCGGACCGTACTCGCTTATCACTCAGCAGCCGCTTGGAGGTAAAGCACAGTTCGGTGGTCAGCGTTTCGGTGAGATGGAGGTTTGGGCACTTGAGGCCTTCGGTGCAGCGCACATCCTCCAAGAAATTCTTACCGTGAAATCTGACGACGTGGTAGGCCGCGCCAAGGCGTACGAAGCGATTGTGAAAGGCGAGACTTTGCCGACCCCGGGTATTCCCGAGTCGTTCAATGTATTGCTCCATGAGCTTCGCGGATTGGGCCTTACCATTTCTCTTGATTGATCCACCCTTAGTTAAATTGAAAGTCACCGTTTCGCCATGACACAGAAACCCATAAATAAACTCCGCAGCGACTTCACGACCATCACGATATCGCTGGCTTCTCCGGAGCAGATCCTTGAAGGATCACACGGAGAGGTTCTGAAGCCGGAAACCATCAACTACCGCACCTACAAGCCCGAACGCGATGGCTTGTTCTGCGAGCGTATTTTTGGCCCGGTTAAAGATTACGAATGTCATTGTGGTAAATACAAGCGTATTCGCTACAAAGGCATCGTGTGTGACCGCTGTGGTGTTGAAGTGACTGAAAAGAAAGTACGCCGTGAGCGCATGGGACACATCCAGTTGGTTGTTCCTGTTGCGCACATCTGGTACTTCAAGTCGCTCCCGAATAAGATTGGTTACCTTCTCGGTCTTCCAACCAAGAAACTCGACCAGATTATCTACTACGAGCGCTATGTCGTTGTTCAGCCGGGCCCTGCAGCCAATAAGGAAGGCGAGGCACTCGCGGCGTATGATTTCCTGACAGAGGAAGAGTACCTCGACATCGTTGATTCGCTTCCAAAAGAGAATCAGTACCTCGACGACAAAGACCCCAACAAGTTCGTGGCCAAGATGGGAGCCGAAGCATTGTACGACTTGCTTCAGCGCCTCAACCTTGACGAACTTTCGTACGATTTGCGTGCTAAAGCTGAGGTTGAAACTTCACAGCAACGTAAAAATGAAGCACTCAAGCGCCTTCAGGTGGTTGAAGCTTTCCGCGATGCCAACGGCCGAATTGACAATCGTCCGGAATGGATGATCATCAAAGTCGTTCCGGTTATTCCACCCGAACTGCGCCCACTCGTGCCGCTTGATGGCGGCCGTTTCGCGACGTCTGACTTGAACGACCTTTACCGCCGTGTAATCATCCGTAACAATCGCCTCAAGCGATTGATGGAGATCAAAGCGCCTGAAGTGATTCTCCGCAACGAGAAGCGTATGCTTCAGGAGGCGGTTGACTCGCTCTTCGACAACTCGCGTAAATCAAGCGCGGTTAAGACCGAATCGAACCGTCCGCTCAAGTCACTTTCTGATAGCTTGAAAGGTAAGCAAGGTCGTTTCCGTCAGAACCTTCTCGGTAAGCGTGTTGACTACTCAGCGCGTTCGGTTATCGTCGTTGGTCCTGAGCTGAAACTGCATGAGTGTGGTTTGCCAAAAGACATGGCCGCCGAGCTCTACAAGCCGTTCATCATCCGCAAGATGATTGAGCGCGGTATCGTAAAGACCGTTAAATCGGCGAAGAAAATTGTTGACCGGAAAGAGCCTGTTGTATGGGATATCCTTGAGAATGTGCTCAAAGGTCACCCTGTACTGCTTAACCGCGCTCCAACGCTTCACCGTTTGGGTATTCAGGCCTTCCAACCAAAACTGATTGAAGGAAAGGCGATTCAGCTGCACCCACTCGTTTGTACGGCGTTCAACGCCGACTTCGACGGTGACCAGATGGCGGTTCACTTGCCACTTGGTAACGCTGCCATTCTTGAGGCACAGTTGTTGATGCTTGCATCGCACAACATCCTCAACCCGGCCAATGGTGCGCCAATCACCGTACCTTCACAAGACATGGTACTTGGTCTGTACTACATTACCAAGGGCCGAAAGTCAACCGATGATCACAAAATGAAGGGTGAAGGCTTGACCTTCTATTCGCCTGAAGAAGTGACCATCGCTTACAACGAAAGAAAAGTCGATTTGCACGCGTACATTAAAGTGCGTTGGTACGATACAGAAGGCAAAGCCCATCTTATCGAAACCACTGCCGGTCGTGTACTGTTCAACGAAATCGTTCCCAACGAAGTAGGTTACATCAATGAGCTGTTGACCAAAAAAGCACTCCGTGACATCATCGGAAAGATTTTGAAGTCAGTGGGTGTTCCACGTGCCGTTAAGTTCCTTGACGACATGAAAGACATGGGCTTTATGATGGCTTACCACGGTGGCTTGTCGTTCAAGCTCACTGACGTCATCATCCCACCTGAAAAAGACTCTCTCGTTGCCGATGCCGAAGTGAAAGTGCGTGAGGTGATGGACAACTACAACATGGGTCTTATCACCAACAACGAACGTTACAACCAGATCATTGACATCTGGACGCATACCAACTCGCGCTTGACCAACATTCTCATGGATCGTCTTGAGAAAGACTTGAACGGATTCAACTCAATCTACATGATGTTCCACTCCGGAGCGCGTGGTTCGAAAGAGCAGATTCGTCAGCTCTCAGGTATGCGTGGTTTGATGGCCAAGCCACAAAAGGCGACCGCAACCGGTGGCCAAGACATCATCGAGAACCCGATTCTTTCAAACTTTAAAGAAGGTCTGTCGATTCTTGAGTACTTCATTTCTACCCACGGTGCCCGTAAGGGTCTGGCGGATACGGCACTAAAAACGGCCGACGCCGGTTACCTCACCCGCCGTTTGGTTGACGTTGCTCAAGACGTAATTATTACTGAGGAAGATTGCGGCACCTTGCGCGGACTCGTGGCCACAGCGCTCAAGAAGTCTGACGAGGTGGTTGAATCACTCTACGAACGAATCATTGGCCGTGTGTCAGTGAACGACATCTACAACCCTGATACCAAAGAACTCATCATTGAAGCCGGCGGCGAGATCTCTGATCAAGTGGCCAATATCATTGAAGAGGCCGGCATTGACGAGGTTGAAATTCGCTCAGTACTTACCTGCGAATCGAAAATGGGTGTTTGTGGAAAATGCTACGGACGTAACCTTGCGACCGGACGTCAAGTCCAGCGCGGTGAAGCTGTTGGTGTAATCGCAGCACAATCGATTGGTGAACCGGGTACTCAGCTTACGCTTCGTACCTTCCACATCGGTGGTGCGGCGATGCGTATCTCCGACGAAAACGATTTGCGTGCACGCAGCACCGGTCGCGTTGAAATGGAAGAGCTTCGTACCGTAGAGCGCATGACGCAAGAAGGTACGATGGAACGCGTTGTGGTATCACGTTCAACTGAATTCAAGATTGTTGACGAAACCACAGGCGTTACCCTCTCTTCGTCGAACTTACCATACGGTGCCACCTTGTACGCACAAGATGGCCAAATGGTTAAGAAAGGCGACTTGGTATGTAAGTGGGACCCCTTCAACAACATCATTATCAGCGAAGCCACAGGTAAAGTGAAGTTTGATGCGGTTGAGGAAGGTATTACTTACCGCGTTGAGCAAGATGAGCAGACCGGTTTCCGCGAAATGGTGGTAATTGAAACCAAAGACAAGAAGAAGAACCCCGCTCTGAACGTCTTCAGCAAGAAGAACGAGCTGTTGCGCTCTTACTCGCTGCCTGTTGGTGCGATCATCGGTGTGCTTGAAGGTGATGAGATTACCGAAGGTAAAATTCTTGCGAAAATCCCGCGGATGACCGGTAAGTCGGGTGACATCACCGGTGGTCTGCCACGTGTAACTGAACTTTTCGAAGCACGTAACCCATCGAACCCTGCCGTAGTGGCTGAAATTGATGGTATCGTGGCGTATGGAAAAGTGAAGCGCGGTAACCGTGAAATTTCTGTAACCTCGAAAACAGGCGAAGAGAAAAAGTACCTCGTACCACTCTCGAAGCACATCCTCGTGCAGGAGAACGACTACGTGAAGGCGGGTATGCCGCTTTCTGACGGTTCAATCAGCCCTGGCGATATTCTCGACATTGAAGGTCCGACCGCGGTGCAGGAATACATCGTGAATGAAATCCAAGAGGTTTACCGCCTCCAAGGGGTGAAAATCAACGACAAGCACTTCGAGGTGATCGTACGCCAGATGATGAAGAAAGTCATCATTGAAGATCCGGGCGATACGCGTTTCCTCGAGAAGCAAAGCGTTGAGAAGATCGACTTCATGGAAGAGAACGACCGCGTGTACGGTATGATTGTTGTGACCAATGCCGGAGAGTCAGAGTACCTCCACAAGGGGCAAATCATCAGTGCGCGTAAGCTCCGCGATGAAAACTCGGTGCTCCGTCGTAAAGACAAGCAAATTGTTGAGGCCCGCGATGCGCGTCCGGCGACTGCTCGTCCGCTCCTCCAAGGTATTACACGTGCATCGCTCCAAACCAAGTCGTTTATCTCGGCAGCCTCGTTCCAGGAAACCACCAAGGTTTTGAACGAAGCAGCGGTTAGCGGTAAGGTCGACGAATTGCTCGGCTTGAAAGAGAACGTAATCGTAGGTCACCTCATCCCAGCAGGTACGGGTATCCGTAAGTTCCACAGGAACATTGTTGGGTCGCAAGAAGAGTACGATCAACTTGCCCGTCGTTCTGAATCTGCCAGTGTAGCTGACTAAGCGCACTGTTCAATCTGAATTTCCCAAGCCGCTGTGCGTTTTCGTGCAGCGGCTTTTTTTGTGCAGTTTCCGAGCAACTCCACTCATCCATCCACCAATAAAAAAGGCGCCCCAAAGAGCGCCTTTAAACAGGTATTCGTTCAACTACGATGGCTCGTTCGCCTTGGCTTCGTTTGAGGTTTGGTAGCCAAACAATGCCTTTTCTTTGATGATGGTATCAACGTAAGTCGGCACCATGTCTTCCCATCCTTCCTCGCCATCGCGGATCATCTGAAGGCATTGCCGCGAATAAATGTGCAATATTTCTTCGTTCGAGTCTTCGATGTCAATAATGCGTTTATTGAACAGGAGGTAGTTGTAAAGCGGTTTCAAACGCGGGTGAATCGGCGCGTTCACCGAAGTGAGCAACTCGCCGGTGTTTTCATCGCGCCAAGGGTACAAGAAAATCTTGAGGTCACGTGAGAACAAGATGCCAAATGCTTCAAGAATACCACCGTTGAGTTCGCGGTAGTAGCGTTCGTTGAATACGTCGAGCAGGTTATTGACGCCCATGATGAGTCCCATGCGCTTTTTCGAATAGCGCGAGAAGTATTCAACGAGTTTGAAGTATTTCTGGTAGTTTGAAATGAGCACAGTTTGGCCGAGCGAGCAGAGAATGTCAGCCCGGTCAAGGAAGTCTTTCTCATCGATATCACCGTCGGTCTTCAGGTTGTTGAGGGTGATTTCGAACAGTACCTGAATGTTTTCCGGTTCGACTTTTTGTTCGGCTTCAAACATTTTGAAGCCCTTCATGATCATGTCGATGTTGACTTTGGTAACCGGTCTGAAACTTCCTCGGATGGTGAGGATGTTCTTTTTGTAGAGCACATCGGCCGCCTGCAGGTTGCTCCCGTCAGGTGAAAAAATCACCGCGTCAGTCATACCGTTTTTAACGAGTTGAAGGCTGAGTAGGCGGTTGTCTACGTCTTCGAAGTCCGGTCCGTCCATCGAGACCATGTCAATTTCGACTTGGTCACGTGTAAGGTTGTCGTACAAGCTTTGGAGCAGCTCTTTCGGTTTTTTGAAGAAGAAAAAGCAGCCGTAAATGAGGTTTACACCGAGCAAACCGACCGATGCGTGCTGTAAGAGTGCATCGTTTTCATGGAATCGGATGTGCAACACAACGGTATTGGCGGCTTTTTCAGGCGAAGTTTGAAACTTCACACCGAACCAGCCGTGGCCTTGAACCGTTTTGTGGTAATTGATGGTGGCGACGGTGTTCGCGAACGCAAAGAACTTTTTGGTTGGGTGTTTTTTGCGGTCTAAACGATCAACCATGAGGTCGTACTCGTAGTCGAGCATTTTGATTAGCCGCGGTTTGCACACATAGCGCCCTTTTTCTTCACGGCCGTAGATGGCATCGCTAAAGTCTTTGTCGTAGGCCGAAATGGTCTTGGCAATGGTGCCTGAAGCACCACCGGCTCTGAAAAAATGCCTCACTACCTCTTGCCCGGCGCCGATTTCAGCGAAGGTACCATAGAGGTCTTGATTCAAGTTGATGCGGAGCGCTTTTTGCTTCGCGGAGAGTACCACACGATCGATTTCCACGGCGTTTCCTTGAGCGTTGTTGCACAAAGGTAACGTGATAATACCTCTTTCCCAATGTAAAAAGTGTTGTCTTTCGACTGTTTGTTATTTGTTTGGATGGGATGGATGGGATGGATGGGGTGCAGTTGCTCAGTGAGAAGCTGTGTTGTGGGCTGTTCGTTCAGCGGATGCCTTTGCTTATGGCAAGTTAATAAGGCGTTGAACGAAGGTGCTTCCGTTGTTGAGTTGAAACAGTAGGGTGTACACACCAGTACCGGTTAATTGGATGCTTCGGTTGGGTTGATGCAGGTGCTGTACCATTCGTCCGTGAGCGTCAAAAACAGCAATGCGCTCAAGCTTTTCATACACCTGCTCTGAGATGTGAAATTGCCCTTGACCAGGATTGGGCCAAACAAGGTTCTTGGTTGAATCACTGAGTTCATCAACCCCTACAGCGCAAGCGGATGCCGAGTGGCCATAATGGAGTTCAACGAACTCCACGAGCCCTTGCGCTAGCTCTCCGGCAAACGCATCGCGTTCGGCGGCATCAAAGCGCAAGGCTTGGTTGCATTCAATTTGAACACCGTCAACGCTGCCGCCGTTGTATGAGCTGTGGGTAGCAGTGTTGTAGCCTCCGCTGAAGTAGGGTTGGCCCGGTTGCGGAAAGGGATCGGTGAGCGAAGGCACGCCCGGATAGCCTTGATCGTGCAGAAGGCTGCCCAAAGCAAACTCTCCGCGTAACAATTCGGTGTGCTGAAGCCCCATAACGTTAACATCGACCAGATTACGCAGCGAAGAGTAATTGATGTAGGTGCTGGTGTTCAACACCGACTCATCGAAAGCCAGCTCGTCTTCGAACAGCAAGTATCCGTACTCAATGCGCTGCACGGTGTGACCGTGACCGTGTAAATCGACGTACAAACCTGTTTCAAACTGTGCTTCAACGCAGTCTTTGGCTTGTTCGATGAACCCATGGAAATCGTACCATGCCTGTTCAGCCCCCGGGTTTCCCAAGGCGGCATTGGCGAGGTTGCGATTGGCATCGAGTTTGATACGATCGAGGTGGTTGATGATAACGTGTGGGTAGCACCCTGTCAGCGCATGCAGGGAGTCAGCCAATGCTGTGCCGAGTTCGATGGTGTACGCATCGGTTACGGTTACGCAGTCGGCGCACAGGCGATCAGGAAGTTCAGTCGGAGTGAGGTATCCGCCATGAGGGATTGACAGCACGATGGGCATATTGCCCACGCGGTATTCAATGTAATCGTTCTGCCCCATAAGCACAGTGCCCGGCGAGGTGGTCGGGCATTCTTGGGCAACTGTGGCTGTCGAGCCGAGCAGTGCAATAAACGCGGTAAGTGCACTTTTTTTCATCGCCATGAAGGTACAAAAGCGATTGAATCTCTTTAGCCCGTTACCTTTGTGCTGTGGCAAATCGTCGTAAACATTTTTCGCGCTTGGGCATCACCGCCTTGGTCACCCTTGTGACAGGAGGTGGCGTGACTTGGTACATCGAGCAGTCTGAAACGATTGCTGAGCGAGAATCGCAGTACCGGCTTCCAAAAGAACAACGGGCGCTCTTGCGCCATGGCGACATCATTTTGCGTCGCGGTTACGGGATGGTCAGCCGCATGATTGCCACCCGGTTGGAAGGTGTTTATGCGCTCTCGCACTGCGGAGTGGTGATTGAGCGCGACAGTCGGTTCTACGTTGTGCACACCGTTTCAAGCAACGTGTCTGATTTTGATGGGATGCAGATTCATTCGCTTGATGAATTTGTGCGACAGAGTAAGCCGGGAAGTATCGCGGTTACGCGATTGAACGATTCGTTGGATGTTGCAATTCTCATTCGTGAAAGCCTGCGGTTTTTGGAGGCACAGGTTCCTTTCGATCATGACTTCGACTTGCACGATGCGTCAACGCTGTATTGCTCTGAAATGATTTGGCGCGCGTTGAAAGAGGGGGGAGGACATGACATTTACGCCGGCCTGTATGACGAGGAGGGAGCTTGGTATAGTTTTGACGCCTTTTTCAATCGGGCGTACTTCACGGAGGTGTTCAATCAGCACAAGCCATAAAAAAAGCCCTCCGAAAAGGGCTTTAGGGAATTCGTTGGAACGAGCGAATTAGTTCGCAGCGTTCTCGAGGGTCTCTTGAAGTTGCTCTGCGCCTTCTTCAATCGCATTTCCGAGGCTGTCAAGTGCAGCACCCATATCGTCAAGGCCTTCTTCCATTGTGCCGTCCATCGCGCCACCCATGTCTTCGTCCTTGTTCATGTCTTCTTTGCTGATGTTCACCAACCACTTGCCTTCTTGCTTAACGAGGTTGAGGGTTTCAGCTTCTTCAGAACCTTCGCTTTTGTAGGTAACGGTAGCGGTTTCGCCTTCTTCTTTCACGTCAGTAATGGTGAACGCGGTAGCTTCAGGCTTTTGCTCTTCACCGCCCATTGCTGCGAAGCTCTTTAGCATGTCAAGCAAGTCATTGGTTTCTTTGGTACCGTACTGCTTGGCTTCTTCAAATTCCATTGCGTTGATGTGTGTGAGGAATTTGGTAGCGACTTCTTTTGGTCCGTCGGCCTTTGAACCACATGCTGCCATAAAAAGAGCGGCAGCGAGAATCATAAAAGTAAAACGCATTGCGATAAAAATTAATGGTTTGAAATCGGTGCGAAATTAGTCTTTCTCACGGACCTGAAGCGGTTTATTCCGAAAATTCGAAAGATTTTTACTACCTCATTTTCAGCGAGATAGTTCTTAAAGATTACGCTGACTTAGGTTTTAGAGGAATTGGCAAGGTCTTCTCGTATTTTCGGAACAGATGAAAGAAGGTTCTCACGGTCGATTGTGATTGATTTAACCTGCAATTAAACCTACCATTTCGTTTTCAGTCTTATATTCGAACAAATCTTTTCTGTGATGCGCAGTTGCTTACTATTTCTGTTCACGGCCATAGTGTCATCGGCGGTGGCTCAGCAGGCCAATGATCACTTCGGTGCCGGGCGAATCAACGGGGTTGTCGTAAGTTCAAGCAGCCAATCAAACGGCTCGAATGCCCAGGCTACCATTAATGGCTTCGGGCTTGATCAGCACCTCAAAGATGCCTCGCGTTTGCTGGGTCAAGCCACCATGGGGTACGATTACGCTGACATCGAACAACTCGCCGGCATGCACGAAGCCGATTGGATTGACGCCCAAATGGCCATGCCACTCGTCTCGTTCAGAGACACCACTCAAATGATTTGGGATCACTTTGTGGCCGAGTACATCGACCAATGGGGTGCCGATCAAATTGTAGGCGAACCCTATTTCCCAATGTCGTTCTACTTCCGCATGGCGTGGTGGAACAACACGATGAAGGCCGACGACCAGCTGCGCCAAAAGATGGCATACGCCCTGAGCCAAATCTTCGTGATATCAGAAAAGTCGCAACTCGAGCTCGCAGCCATGGGCATGGGCGACTACTATGACGTGCTCTACCGCAATGCCTTTGGGAACTTCCGCGATCTGCTTGAAGAGGTCACCTACCACCCCACAATGGGCTTTTACCTGACCTACCTGAACAACAACAAGTCGAACCCTGAACAGAACATCCGTCCCGATGAAAACTATGCGCGCGAGGTGATGCAGCTGTTTACCATCGGTCTGTACGAGCTCAATCCTGACGGCACGCTGCAGTTCGACGCCAACAACGAGCCCATTGCCAGTTACGACAACAATGACATTGCCGAGTTTGCGAAGGTGTTTACCGGGCTTGGCCCTGCGGAGTATTGGTGGATGTGGGACGATCTGTCAGGTGTTCCGGTTCAATGGGGTGACCCCAACAACACCATCCCTACCATCAACGCAACACTGCCCATGCAGATGTTCGAAGAGTGGCATGAACCCGGAGAGAAGTACTTGCTGAACGGCCAGGTCATCCCTGCAGGGCAAACCGGTGACGAAGACATTGCTGATGCCCTCGACAACCTCTTCAACCACCCGAATACGGGGCCCTTCATTTGCAAGCAGCTGATTCAGCGTTTCATCAAGTCGAACCCCACGCCTGAATACGTTGCGCGTGTGGCCAACGTCTTTGCTGACAATGGTGAGGGCGTTCGCGGTGATTTGGCAGCAGTGGTTAAGGCCATTTTGCTTGATTCTGAAGCGCGCGACTGCGAATGGCTGACAGACGATGCCTCCGGCAAGCTGCGTGAACCCATGGTGCGTTACACCCAAATCATGCGCGCCTTCAACGCCCAAAACGAATCGGGCAAGCTTTGGAACTTCGCTGCCACCTTTGAATTCGCCTGCAAGCAGCACGTACTGAGCTCGCCCTCGGTGTTCAATTTCTACCTGCCGTCGCACGCGCCGGTGGGCCCGATCTTTAACCAAGGGCTCGTTGCTCCGGAGTTTGAGATTCTGACATCGGCTACGGCCATGAGCTACATCAACATGGTGTACCTCTGGTTTCTGACCGATAATTACATGGAGATCACCACCAAAGCCAGTACCACAGTTCCAGGGTTTCCGGAAGCCAATGCCTTCCTTTTTGACCCTGACGACAGGGCCACGCTCGACCTTGCTCAAGAGTTGGCACTTTCTGATGACCTGCCCGCTTTGCTCGACCGGTTAGACATTCTGCTCACCGGCGGTTTGCTCAGCGAAGAGATGAAGCAAACCATCGTTGAAAACTGCGAAATCCTCACGCTTTTCGATGCCGAAATAGCAGTGAAATCAGCCATTTTCCTGACCCTAATCTCGCCCGATTATGTCATCCAAAAATAACATCCGCAGGGTATCGCGCCGCCAGTTCTTGGGTCAGGCAAGCTGCGCAGCAGTGGGTTCAGCCACCTTCTTCAATTCGTTCCTCAACATGGGGATGATCAATGCGCTGGCAAAGCCATTTGCACCAACGGCGCCTTTGACCAATGACTACCGCGCGCTGGTGTGCATCTTGCTTGCCGGCGGCAACGACTCGTTCAACATGCTCGTGCCCACCACCGGTGAGCCTTACAGCGCCTACAGTGCAACGCGCTCCAATTTGGCCTTGCCACAAGGGAGTTTGCTTCCGCTGAATTACACCGACCCGAGTGGTTACCAGTATGGCTTGCACCCCAGCATGCCCGAAGTGCAGGCGCTTTTCAATGACCAAAAAGCCGCCATCGTTGCCAACGTGGGTACCCTGCGTGTTCCGGTGACGAAGACCGAGGTGCTCAACGGTACGGCCTTGTTGCCGCTTGGTTTGCTTTCGCATTCCGATCAAATTCGCCAATGGCAAACCAGTCTGCCGCAGGAGCGCACCTCGAAAGGGTGGGGTGGACGGATGGCCGACATCCTTTCCACGCTCAACACCAACAACGAGGTGAGCATGAACATCTCGCTCGGAGGGGTCAACACCTGGCAAACAGGCAACCAGGTCATTGAGTACGGCATTCAAAACACCGAGAATGGAAGCGTGGGCATCATCATGTTCGACGAGCAGGATCCCTTTAACAACCTCCTTGGGAATGCCGCCCAAAGCGTGCTCGAACAGCAGTACACCGACATCTTCAAGCAAACTTACCGCAGCAAGGTCATCAACGCGCAATCGCAGCACGAGATCTTCGCCGCGGCCATCGCCGATGTACCGCCCATGCCCGGGTTCTTCAACGACGAAAACCCCATGGCTAAAGACCTGCACATGATTGCGCGGAGCATCGGCGCAGCGCAAGCCCTTGGCCACACCCGCCAGACCTACTTCTTGGTATACGGCGGCTGGGATCACCACGATGAGGTACTCAACAATCAGCAGGCCATGCTCGCTATCGTGAGCCAAGCCATGGGACAGTTCAACACGGCCCTCGAAGCCATGAACATGAACGATTGCGTGACCACCTTCACAATCTCTGACTTCGCACGCACACTCACCTCCAACGGCAACGGCACCGACCACGCCTGGGGCGGCAACGCCATTGTGATGGGCGGCGCAGTGAACGGCGGACAGATCTACGGCAACTACCCCGACCTCGCCCTCAACAATGACCTCGAGGTGGGCGGCGGCGTGCTCATCCCCACCACCTCGGCCGATGAATACTTCGCCGAACTTGCCCTCTGGATGGGTGTTGAGCCGGGCGACATGGCATACATCTTGCCCAACCTCGCTGAATTCCACGATATCAACGATGGCCAACCCCTCGGTTTCTTAAATCTTTGAGCTATGAAAACAATTTTCACTCTCATCGCACTGATTGGTTTGGCCCTGCCGGGCTTCGCACAATGCGACACCGGTGCGCACAGCACTTCATTGAGCGACGCATGGCTCTCGTGCCAAACGGGTATCAATCCTAACCCGGCACGTGGAGAAGGACACTGGATACTCTACGACCTTGGCGACGTGCGCGCCTTCTACGGCTCGCATTTCTGGAACTTGAACGTGCCCGGCTCAACCGGACAAGGCGTGCAGAACTGCGTGTTCGACGTCAGCTTCGACGGCAACACCTGGTTTCAGGCGGCAGAGTTTCAGTTTCCGCAAGCACCCGGAAACGCCAACTATACCGGCGTTGATGGACCCGACTTTGAAGGCGTGAGCGGACGTTACCTTCTGCTCACCGTACTCTCCAACTGGAACGGCAGCAACTGTTCGGGCTTTGGTGAAATCCGCGTTGAGATCGGCGAAGGCACTGTCAACATCGTTGAGCAGGAACTGAGCTTCGGGGTGTACCCCAACCCGGTGAGCGACCAACTCACCGTGCGCAACTACAGCCAAGGCCAAGTGACCCTTGAGGTCTTCAACATGGCCGGCCGTTTGGTGCACACCACCCAAATGACCGGAAGCATCCACCGCCTCGACGTGAGCCCTTTCACGCCCGGCCTTTACGTTGTGCGACTCTACGACAGCAACGGTAAATCGGCAAGCCAACGCGTGATTGTACAACGCTGATTTAAGCACGATTTGCGACCTTTGTAGCCGATGAAAGTTACCTTCCTCGGAACTGGGACGTCGCAAGGAGTGCCCGTCATTGCCTGTGATTGCGAAGTCTGCAGGTCAACTGACCCGCGAGATGAGCGTTTGCGCACCTCCATCATGCTGACGCATGACGGACGGAATTTGGTGATAGACACCGGCCCAGATTTCCGTCAACAGATGCTGCGCGAACGTGTGAAATCGCTCGATGCGGTGGTATTCACGCACGAGCACAAAGACCACGTCGCCGGGCTTGATGACATCCGTGCTTTTAATTTTCTTCAACGTGGGAAGATGGATGTTTTTGCCACTTCCCGCGTGCAAG
Organism: Flavobacteriales bacterium; assembly: GCA_036835325.1. Lineage (GTDB taxonomy): Bacteria > Bacteroidota > Bacteroidia > Flavobacteriales_D > Sanyastnellaceae > CAMCHP01. The sequence goes on along the minus strand of DAITMF010000043.1, from coordinate 5,792 downwards.
AGGCCCTGCGCCGTGAGTTTCACTATGTGTTTGCTTCTATCCGCTACCCTGGGGTGCCTGAGCTTGAGCTGCACGGTTTTGATTTGGATGCCTTTGAGGTTGCCGGCATGACGCTTCAGCCCATTGAAGTTATGCACCACCGCATGCCGGTGCGTGCTTTCCGTGTAGGCAATTTTGCCTATGTCACCGATGCCAATTACATCGCGCCCGATGAATACGCAAAACTCAGAGGGGTAGAAGTGCTTGTGATCAACGCATTGCGCAAGCAAACCCACATGTCGCACTTCTCACTCGATCAGGCCTTGGCCATCATCGATGACCTTCAGCCGAAAAAGGCTTGGCTTACGCACATTTCCCACATGCTGGGCAGGCATGCCGATGTTGAACAGGAACTTCCGGAGCACGTCCGTATCGCGTACGACGGTCTAACGCTCGAAATTAACTAAGGGCCAACCAGTCGATGCCCTTGCGCAACAGGTCGAGGGTACGCTGCTCGTCGCTATCCGCCGCAGGCGAAAATTGATACTCCCAAGAGGCATGCGCGGGAAGGCTCATCAAGATGGATTCGGTGCGTCCGTTGGTGAGCAAACCAAAGCGCGTTCCGCGGTCGTGAACGAGGTTGAACTCAACGTAGCGGCCTCGACGGAGGAGTTGCCACTGTTTTTGGATGTCGGTAAAGGGCAGCTCCGCGCGGTTGTTGGCTGCTTCTGTGTATGCGTCGACAAAGCTGCGACCAACGGCGCATGTGAAGTCGAAATGCTGAGCGGTCGCCCCGGTATCCCTTCCCAAATCATCAAAGAAAATTCCGCCAATGCCGCGGGTTTCGTTGCGGTGTGGGATGAAAAAATAGTCGTCTGCCCAGTTTTTGAACCGTGGGTAGTAGCCGGTGTCGAAGCGGTCGCACACGCTTTTGAGCCGCTGATGAAAGCGCGTGGCTTGGGCCTGATCGACGTAGTGCGGTGTTAAATCGATGCCTCCACCAAACCACGAGGTGCCATCGCTTAGCGCGAAGTGCCGGATGTTCATGTGGATGATGGGCACGTGCGGGTTGTGGGGATGGAGGACAATGCTCACCCCGGTGGCGTAAAAACGGTCGGAGTCGTTTTTTAGCTGTTGCTTCAAGCTGTCGCTGCAACTGCCGTGCACCTCTGAAAAATTCACGCCGCCTTTTTCAATCACGCGTCCGTTGCGCATCACCCGCGAACGGCCACCGCCGCCGCCATCGCGCTCCCAGGTGTCTTCGGCGAAGCGGCCTTGGCCGTCGAAGTGGGTTAGACCGGCGCAAATATCATCTTGGATGCTCCGGAAGGAGTGGGCAATCTCATTCAAATCGATCATATCCGACCGGTTGCAAGTAGTAGTTCATGTGGTTGAGCAAGAACACGTGTTCATTCTCGTAGCCGCTGTCGAGGCCGGTTTTGCGCAGTTTAAAGCGCACATTGGTCAGGCCCGTTTGCGGAATGCGGTCAAACGCCTGCGGGAAATCCTCCCCAAAATACAGGAGTCCCAAGCCGTAGTACAACGCGACGTCGTACCCAAGTAAAGCGTACTCGGTGGCTTCGGCGTTGTAAGTGTTTCTAAAGGCGTCAACCACCGCTGAAGCCGTTGGATGCTCGTAATCGGTGAAGCTTGCCGAGGGCACGGTTAAATGGGTACGCTCTTTGAATTCGATGTCAAGAAAATCGTAGGCGAGCCAGTCGTTCAATCCATAGAGCACCACGTTGTAATCGCGGCCCAGCAGCTGCAATTTGGTTTGCAGGTTGGCAATCATGCTTTTGCTGTTGTCACCGGCGGGCACTACAATAACGTTGCGCCGGCCTTTGCTCAAGCGGGTTTGGAGATCGCCTACGAACCGAGTACTGCCTTCAATTTCGGTGATCCCGGTGAGGGTGGTGTCGCCTGTAACGCGCAAGCGGCTAAGGTAACTGTCTTTGAACAGGTTGACCAAGCGCAGGTCGGTGATTTCTTTGCTGTTGATGAGGATGATGTTCTCGCCTTTGTGTTTGGTGTACACGTGTCCGGCGAGGGCGCGCACTTGCGAATCAACCGAGGGCACCACTTTGCTAAGTGTTGCACTCTTCAGGAGCAGGGCGTTTGATTGTGGGACAGGACACACGACGTGCTTGCGGGTGCGTGCGGCGAATGCGGCGACGTGTTCAAGCGGTTTGCGTTGCAGCGGCCCCACGATGAGGTGAGCGTTTTTTACACGTTCGTCATCGGTAAGTTTTGTCAAGTCGGTTGAATTGTCAACGTCGAGCAAGGTCACGTTGAGGCGCGCGCCTTTGTGTTCGAGGGTATCAAAGGCGAGCAACATGCCGCGGTAAAAGCCCAGGGCGATTTCGCGCAATTTAAGCGTAGCCGGCGAGGCCAAGCTGTCGTTTCCGCGGCCAACGGTTTTGAGCGACAATGGCAGCATCACCACCACGTTGTAGCCGCCTTCGATCGATGGTTTTACGTTGGGCAGCGGCTTGGGCATGACCGAGCCTGTACCGGCAGGATTCGGGTCGAGCGGAATCAAAATCACTTGTCCGGCCTTCAAGCCTTCGGGCAGACCGCCATTGGCTTTGAGCAGTGCCATTTGTTCAACGCCGTATTTGCGGCAGATGCCGTAGAGGGTTTCGCCCTGTGCCACGGTGTGTTCAAAGCCGACTTGGTTTTGGGTGGATGGCGTTTCAGTGCTCGGTTCACCGGGTACCGTTGGCAGCACCGGCTTGGGCGGTTCAGCGGTGATGCTGGGTGTTTCGTGGAGGTCGTTTTTAGGGATGCGGAGCTCCATACCCGGTTGGATGCCTTGTTCGGCTGCGGGATTCACTTCGAGCACCCGGTTGATGTCAACGGTGTACTCACGGCAGATGCCATAGAGGGTTTCTTTCTTCTGCACGCGGTGAATCATGTAGCCGTCTTCAATGCGCACGGGGTTGGTCCATGTGGAGTCGTTGTAATCGGCAGGCACAGGGACGTACAAACTTTGACCGATGCTCAGGCCTGCACCAACACCGGGGTTGGCGGCTTCGATGGCCTCTACTGTGGTTTGGTAGAGCTTGCTAATGCTGTAGAGCGTGTGGCCTTGCTCAACGCGGTGCACAAAAAACGACTGGCCCTGGCGTTCAACAATGACGCGGTCGCCTTGAGCGCTAACGGCAGCGGCTGCTCCAATGAGCAGGCCGATGGCCAGTGCAAACGAACGAAGTGGTTTAAGCATTATTCCCATTCGATGGTGGCAGGTGGCTTCGAGCTGATATCGTAAACAACGCGGTTTACCCCCTTTACCTTATTAATAATGTCGTTGCTCACCTTCCCAAGAAACTCGTAGGGGAGGTGACACCAGTCAGCAGTCATGCCATCGGTTGAGCTCACGGCACGCAAGGCCACGGCCTGTTCGTAGGTGCGCTCATCGCCCATCACGCCTACGCTTTGCACAGGGAGGAGGATGGCTCCGGCCTGCCAAACGTCGTTGTAGAGATTGCTCGATTTCAAGCTGTTGATCCAGATGTAATCAACCTCTTGCAAGATTCGTACCTTTTCTGGTGTGATGTCGCCCAAAATGCGAATTCCGAGTCCCGGACCGGGGAAGGGGTGGCGCTGCAAGATGCTTTCTTTGACCTCCATCGTGGCGCCCACGCGGCGCACTTCGTCTTTGAACAAGAGGCGCAGCGGTTCAACAACCTGCAGTTTCATAAAGTCGGGTAGGCCGCCCACGTTGTGGTGCGATTTGATGGTGGCACTTGGTCCGCCGGTGGCGCTAACCGATTCGATTACGTCAGGGTAAATCGTTCCTTGCCCCAGCCATTTTACATCGCTGATCATTTTGGCTTCTTCGTCGAAGACTTCGATGAAGACGCGGCCGATAATTTTGCGTTTTTTCTCGGGGTCGCTCTCTCCGGCCAGTTCGCGGTAGAAGCGGTCGGCAGCGCGCACGCCTTTTACGTTGAGGCCCATGTCTTCGTAGCTGTGCAGCACATCGTCGAACTCGTTTTTGCGCAGCAAACCGTTGTCAACGAAGATGCAGTAGAGCCGGTCGCCGATGGCGCGGTGCAGCAGCATGGCCGCCACCGATGAGTCAACGCCTCCGCTCAGGCCGAGTACCACTTTGTCGTTGTCGAGCTGCGCCTGCAGCTTGGTCACGGTTTCGTGGATGAAGGCGTCGGGTGTCCAATCTTGTTTGCAACCGCAAATGTTTACCACGAAGTTTTTAAGCAGCTGTGTGCCTTCGGTCGTGTGGTATACTTCGGGGTGAAACTGGATGGCGAAGGTGTCGTCGGTCAGCGATTCGTAGCCTGCGTGTTCAACGTCGTGTGTTGAGCAGATGGTGCGGTAGCCGTCGCCGATGCGCTCGATGGTATCGCCGTGCGACATCCAAACCTGTGAGCCGCCGGTGAGGCCGTGCAGCAATCGGCTTGAGGTATCGACCATGGCCAGTTTGGCCCGGCCATATTCGCGGATTTCCGACGGCAGCACCGATCCTCCCGTGGTTTGTGCGATGTACTGCGCGCCGAAGCACACACCGAGCACGGGCACTTTACCACGGTACGCCGACAAATCAGGTTTGGGCGACTTGGGGTCGCGCACTGAGAACGGACTGCCCGAGAGGATGACGCCTTTCACATTGGGTGTCAGCGCGGGGGCTTTGTCCCACGGATGGATCTCAGAGTAGATGTTCAGCTCACGCACACGACGACCGATCAACTGGGTGTACTGCGAACCAAAATCGAGGATCAGAATGGTTTCATGCATGGCGCAAAATTAGGCATTTGATGGGGTGGCTGCCGTTGAAAACTTCCGAGTTTTCAACCGAGAACCCACGTTGATCGCTGCTACCTTCACGGCATGATTTTGCAACATCTTCAAGGTAAGAAACTCGTGTTGGCCAGCGGTTCACCACGGCGGCAAGAGCTGGTAAAGGGCTTGGGCGTTCCGGTGGAGGTGCGCGTGCGACCGATTGACGAGTCGTATCCGGCTGAGTTAAAGCGCGAGGAGGTAGCGTTGTACCTGGCGTCGAAGAAGGCCGATGCTTTTGTTTTCGACTTATCGTCGGATGAGATTATTTTGACGGGCGATACCACGGTGTACCTCGAGGGCGACATTTTGAACAAGCCCGAGTCGCGCGAGGAGGCCTTTGCGATGCTGCGGCGCTTGTCGGGCCGTACGCACACGGTGATCACGGCCGTGTGTTTGTTATCGGTTGACCGCCGCGTGGTGTTCCACGACGAGACGGAGGTCACCTTTGGCGATTTGAGCGACGACGAGATCAACTACTACATCGACGTGCACCAACCCTACGACAAAGCCGGTGCCTATGGCGCGCAAGATTTTATTGGTTTCATCGGCATTGTTGACATGCGCGGTTCGTTCTACAACGTGATGGGCTTCCCGATGCACCGGGTGTATGCGGAGCTGAAGGGGTGGTAGAGGGGCTCTTGCTCTTTACTCTTGCTCACTACTGTTTTTGGGTTTACGATTTTAGGGATTATGGGGATTCTTGCTCGCTTCGCACGCGTTTTTTTTTGACACAGAGTTTTTGGAGTTGGAGGAGTTTGGGGAGTTTTTTCACACCTCCGGTGTGTGATCGACTGCATGGCGCCACAAGGCACTCGTGGAATATCACGCATCACACCGGTCGCACGCGTAGCCGCAGAGCGGCGGCACCTATGTAGCCACGGGATTTATCCCGTGGAACGAGGGGCGCCCTGACTCGTCCTGAAAAACGTTTACCGACCGCACCGCCGTCACCCCGCGCAATGGAAACGAAATTTCACACCGGTCGCACGCGCAGTCGCGTAGCGACGGTACCT
>DAITMF010000042.1:0-27587 GCA_036835325.1 Flavobacteriales bacterium | reverse complement strand
GCATCACGTTCTTTGGCATAGGGTTCATAGTCGCGGTTGGTGTACACAGCTGCAGCAGGGTAGTGCTTCAGGAGGTCGTTCCATACTTCTTTGGGCTTACCATGCATTACGATTAGGGTGCTGCCTGCATCCTCGTACTGTGCTTTGACGCGTTCGAGTTCTCGATGTATGAAGGCAACCCGGGCGTCGTTGGGGGGGAGTTTGTCGAGGATGTTGGTGTCAAAGATGAAGACAGGCAACACAGGGTGATTGCTTTGAAGGGCTTTAAGAAGGCCGACATTGTCATGAACCCTCAGGTCGCGACGGTGCCAAAAGAAGGCGATTTTTGAAGTTGATGCCATAGGTACGTATAAAAAACAACAGCCCCTTGCGGGGCTGCTGCTCCAAATCAAAATAATTGATTCAAACACCTTACGATCTGGTTGCAAACAGCAACCGGAAGTAGAACACAAAGATACGCGTTCTGTTCATTCACACTTTTTTTCAATGCTTTGTGATTTTATGCCTGCTTGGTGGTAGCTGATACCATGGAATCGTCAAATATGTCGGTTTTTCGGGTGTTTTGAGCGATTGGTGCCGACAGGAATCCAGGAATGACTGCCCCAGAAAGCGGTTTGGATTGCAAGAATTGTTGAATGAAAATCAGATGTGGTTAAACAAAGATGCTCTTATGGGGTTACTTCCGGCATAACTCCATAATTAGCACCATGAAAAAACTTGTTTACTTATTTAGTCTGCTCGTCATAGCTACGGGCTTGCGTGCTCAAACTGTTGTCGATATCATCGTCAACAGTGATGACCACAACACGCTTGAAGCGGCTGTTTTGGCTGCGGGTCTTGAGGGCACACTTTCAGGCGACGGTCCATTCACCGTATTCGCACCAACCGATGACGCATTCAACCTGTTGCCTGCAGGAACTGTGAATGCCTTGTTGAATGACATTCCGGCGTTGACCGATATCCTTACTTACCACGTTGTAAGCGGAAACGTTCAGTCGGGCGACCTTTCAAATGGTTTGGTTCCAACCTTGAACGGTTCGAACGTGATTGTAAACCTCACTGCAGGTGTAATGATCAACAACGCCATGGTAACTGTTGCTAACGTAACAGCCTCCAACGGGGTTGTACACGTCATTGACGCGGTTCTTTTGCCACCTCCGGCGACTGTTGTTGATATCGTTGTGAACAGCCCTGACCATACCATTCTTGAGACCGCTGTATTGGCTGCGGGTCTTGAGACCGTGTTGTCAGGTTCTGGCCCATTCACTGTTTTTGCGCCAACCGATGCAGCTTTTAACGCCCTACCAGCCGGGACTGTTCAGGCCTTGTTGAATGACATCCCGACACTAACAACCATTTTGACTTACCACGCTGTGGGTGCAAATGCACTTTCAACAGGTCTTTCAAGTGGCTTTGTTACTACCTTGAGCAACTCTGATATCTTGGTGAGTGTAACTCCTAACGGAATTTTCATCAACAACGCTCAGGTTATCGTTGCTGACATTCTTGCTGATAATGGCATCGTTCACGTGATTGATGCAGTTCTTTTGCCACCCGCTGCTACTGTCGTTGATATTGTGGTAAACAGTCCTGTTCACACTATCCTCGAAGCTGCAGTTTTGGCCGCCGGTCTTGAAGGCGTGCTCGCAGGCGAAGGCCCGTTCACCGTGTTTGCACCAACCGATGCAGCATTCGAAGCGCTTCCTGCCGGAACCGTTGATGCATTGTTGAATGACATCCCAGCGCTTACAGCTATTTTGACTTACCACGTTGTGGGTGGTGCGGCGTTTGCTGCATCGCTTTCAGATGGCCAAACCTTTGAAACTGTTTTGGGTGACAACATCACCGTGAGCATCACCGCTGACGGTGTGTTCATCAACGATGCCCAGGTTATCGCAACCGACCTCTTGGCCGAAAACGGCATTGTGCACGTGATTGATGCTGTATTGTTGCCACCGGTAACTGTTATGGACATTATCATCGGCAGCGAAGACCATACCACACTCGAAGCAGCCATTGATGCTGCAGGCTTGACAGCTACACTCGATGGTGAAGGTCCGTTCACCGTATTTGCACCAACCGATGCAGCGTTTGAATTGCTTCCAGAAGGAACCGTTGAAGCATTGTTGAACGACATCCCAACCTTAACTGCGATTTTGACCTACCACGTAGTAGGCGCTACCGCACTTTCAACCGATTTGTCAAATGGCTTTGTAGCCACTTTGAACGGTTCAAACGTTTTGGTGAATGTCTCTGATGCTGGTGTATTCATCAACAATGCCGAGGTTATCTTTGCCGATATTGAAACTGACAACGGTGTTGTACACGTAATCGACGCCGTTCTTTTGCCACCTCCTGCAACTGTAGTTGACATCATTGTTGACAGTGAAGTACACACCACGCTTGAGGCAGCGGTATTGGCGGCAGGTCTTGAAACCACGCTTTCAGGTGACGGTCCTTTCACCGTATTCGCGCCAACCGATGCGGCGTTCGATCTTCTCCCTGCAGGTACCGTAGATGCCTTGTTGAATAACATCCCAGCCTTGACTGCGATCCTTACCTACCACGCTGTTGGTGGCAACGTATTGTCAACTGACCTCGAGAACGGCTTCTTAACCACATTGAACGGTTCAAACGTTCTCGTGAACATTACATCTGAAGGTGTATTCATCAACAACGCACAGGTAATCATCGACGATTTGTTCGCTGACAACGGTGTTGTACACGTGATTGACGCGGTGCTTCTTCCTCCTGCACCAACCGTAGTTGATATCATTGTAGTAAGCGGAGTGCACACTACCCTCGAAGCCGCAGTCATTGCTGCTGATCTCGTAGGTGTTCTCTCTGGTGATGGTCCGTTCACAGTGTTCGCTCCTACCGACGCTGCATTCGAGGCTCTTCCAGCAGGAACTGTAGAAACTTTGTTGGAAGATCCTTCAGGATTGTTGACCGACATTCTCCTTTACCACGTTGCGGGTGTAGCTGCACTTTCAACCGATTTGAGCAACGGTCAAACCATTCCCACAGCTTTCGGTGAAAACGTAACCGTTACCATCAACGCTGACGGTGTATTCATCAATGACGCGCAAGTGATCGTTTCTGATTTGTTCGCCGACAACGGTGTTGTTCACGTGATTGACGCGGTTCTTTTGCCACCGGCAGAGCCTATCACAGTTGTTGACATTATTGTAAACAGCGAAGACCATACCATTCTTGAAACAGCTGTTATCGCTGCCGGTCTTGATGATGATTTGTCTGCTGAAGGTCCGTTCACCGTATTTGCACCAACCGATGCTGCATTCGGTTTGCTTCCTGCTGGTTTGATCGATGAATTGTTGGCTGACCCAACAGGTGCATTGGCTAACATTCTTCTCTACCACGTAGTGAGCGGTGCAGTGCTTTCAACTGACCTTTCAAACGGCGGTGTACCTACTCTTCAAGGTCAAGAGGTTCAAGTAGACATTGATGGCCCAGGTGTGATGATCAACAATGCTATGGTAACTGTAGTTGACCTTGTTGCTGACAACGGTGTTGTTCACGTGATCAATGCAGTTCTTTTGCCTCCAACTTCAGTTGAAGACATGAACCCAATTGCAGATTTCAACGTGTACCCTAACCCAGCCAATGCTGCGGTAAACATTGCAGGCGACGTGCCAGCAGGTGCTGAAATCAACATCTTCGACAATGCAGGTCGTGTAGTACTGGCTACCAGCTACACTGGGTTTGCAACAATCGACGTAAGCAACTTGGCAAGCGGTGCGTACACCATTATGGTGACCGCTCAAGGCGCTATTCGCGTGAAGCAATTCATTGTGGAGTAAGTTTGTTTTGATTCAAAACAAAAAAGGGGGGCTCACAGTAGCCCCCCTTTCTATTTTAACCAAAACACCTATTACTCAATGATGAGTTTTTGGGTATCCATCGATAATCCATTTGTGTAGCGCACGAGGTAAATTCCTCTGGCAAGCGGAGGTAGTACAACCTCACGCAATCCGGCACCACCAACCAATTCTTCGGCGATTTTTCGTCCTGCCAAATTGAACACTTCGATGCGTCCGATCTGGTCTTCGTTCACAACGATTTCAGCCCTTACTTGTGTTCCATTCGATGGGTTTGGCCGCAGGCGCATTCGTTCGGCAACTTCTGCGTTTTCGAGGCTATCAGATTCAGGGTTTGAACCAATCTCCGGTGCAGCCGTCGAGCATACGGCCTCAATTGCCGCTGGGCTTTCAGCAACGCTAATACCTTCAGCAGTAAGCAAAACCATGTTGTTGCCCTTCCATGCGATGTTTCCTGTAAACACAATCATTTCGGCCTCAAGTGTTTGAAAGTTCGATGCCGTACCGGTGTTGCACGCATTCCTCCCGTCTTGGTCAACCCGAACGGCAAATCCGTTCATTAAGCCGGGGCCGTAGCTGCGGCTCTCGCCAACCATAAGCAAACCACTGTCAGGCGTGCGAACCACGCCATGGGCCACCTCTTTGATTTCACCGCCATAGGCCTGCACATACTTCACACCGCCGGCATCATTGAAATGGAGAACCATAAAGTCAAGGCCTCCTTGGCCAAATGATGATGATGCCCCAACAAGCGCGTAATCATTGTTTTTGGTATGCACCAGATTGATGCCGTGTTCATTGGATTGGGCACCAAATGTTTTGCTCCATAGAATATTTCCGTCGGTATCGGTGCGCATGACGAAGGCATCGTTCATGCCTGCCCCGCTGCTGTTGGTATCGCCCGAAAGCAAGAGGTCTCCATTTGGTAGCGTAAGAATGTCCCAAGCGAGTTCATTGAGTCCCATGGCATAACGCTTACTCAATAGCAGCTCTCCGTTGGCGTCGAGTTTCACCAACAATGCGTCGTAACCTTGTGTGCTTTCGCCATCTTGGTGGGCCCACACGTAAATGCTCCCGTCAAGACCTTCTGTGATTCCAAGGGGGACTTCATATTCGTTGCTTCCATAAGCGGCGTTCCAAAGCAGGTCGCCTTCGCCGTTCAAGCGGGCCACAAAAATGTCGTAGCTCGCATCAACCGAACGTGATAAACCGGTGAGCAGAACATCCCCATTGGCGGCAAACGCCATTTTTCTGAGTTGTTCTTCTCCGTTGGTGCCGAGGGTGCGAAACCAGAGGGGGGTGCCATCGGGTTCGAGTTGGCCAACCAGAGCACTTGGTGCGCCGTTGGTACCGGTTGAGGTTGATCCTCCAATCCAAAGGCGACCATCCGTCCCCTCCAAAATGTCAGATAAATTGTCCATGCCTGCACCCCCGACGCTTTTCGACCAATCGACGTTGCCGAGGTCGTCAAGTTTCATGATGAGGCCGCTTGTGCCGGCGAAGGGGCCTCCATTGCTGAATCCGGCTACCATAAATCCTCCGGAGGAGAGATTGGTAACGTCAATCAGCATGTCGGTTTGTGGTGTGCCGTAAGCATGTTGGAACTGTTGAGCGGTGACGGTGCCAACCAGCAGAAGGCCGAGCGCACCGGGAATCAATTTGAACATGGCTTAATGAATTAGGTTACTCGTTTTTACGCCTGCGGCTGTGCCATATTCGTCGGTTGGCGTCTGATGGAATTGAAAGGCAAATCTTACATGTCAAATCGTGCAACAGGTAAGCGGGCTTCGCTACCTTTACGCTGTGAATCCAACCGTATCGATTGTCATACCGTGCCTCAATGAGGTGGCCTACATCGAACGCTGTGTTCGGTCAACCATGACCCAGACCTATCCGAACGAGCACATTCATGTGGTGGTGGCAGATGGCGGCAGCAATGACGGAACCCTCCAGAAACTGATTGAACTAGCCGGTGTTTTTCCTCAATTGGTGGTCGTCGATAACCCGAAGCGATTCACACCGGTTGCGCTCAACCTCGGCGTAAACGCGACAGCGAGTGACGTTGTGGTGATTCTCGGGGCGCATGCCGAATTGTCAGCCGATTTCGTTGAACGGTGCATTGATGCGCTCACCCTGCACCCCGATGCCGGATGCGTAGGAGGCATCATTGAGAACGTACACGAGAACCACACGGCAGCCATTGTGAGCCGTGCGATGCAATCGCCGTTTGGAGTAGGCAATGCCCGCTTCCGCACAGGAGGAAACGCCGGCTATGTTGACACAGTGGCCTTTGGCGCCTACCGCAGAGAGGTGTTTCAAACCATTGGCTTGTTTGATGAAGATCTCGTTCGAAATCAAGACGATGAATTCAACTACCGCTTAACCAAGGCAGGGTACAAGGTGTGGTTCGAGCCTGAAATTCGTTCGAAGTACTACGTCCGCGCGAGCTACAAAAAGCTCTTCCGACAGTATTTTCAATACGGGTACTGGAAGGTGTTTGTGAACCGTAAACACAAGGCGGTGACAACTTGGCGCCAGTTGGTGCCATTTGCATTTGTGCTCTGGCTGGTCACGGCGAGCGTACTTTCAGCAATCAGCGCAAGCTTTGTACCGTTATTGACCCTCCCCGCGCTAATTTGGCTATTGGCTGCTTTGGCCGCAGGTATTGTTATGGGCACGCCTTCGCGCGACCTGCCGGGCCTTACCTTGAGTTTTTTCATTCTCCATGCGTCGTATGGACTCGGTTATGGCCGTGGGATTTTTGATTTTCTTCTGCTTCGCAGGATGCCTGCTGCCGACCAACACACCCTTTCGCGATGACCGGCGAGGCAACATCCTTCGCAAAACGCGTTGCCGTTGTGCATGACTTCCTTACGGTGGCCATCGCCGCGATGCTTCCTTTGAGCAAACGGCTGATGCCCTATTTGATCGCGTTGTGGCTTGTTGTTTCGTTCTTTCGAATGCGCAAACCGGCAATTAACCGGGGTTGGGAAGCGCTCATTTGGCCTGTTCTCTATTACCTCTGCGTTGCAGGATGGATTGAGGTCAGCGAAAACCGCGAGGCCGCTTGGTTTGCACTTGAAGTGAAGTTTTCGCTGTTGCTCTTTCCCGTGGTTTGGTGGTTCTTACCGGCCGTCGATCAACGCAGCAGGGTCAATGTGCTGCTTGCCCTAGTTTGGGGGTGCGTTGCGATGGTGGTCGTGGGTCTCGGACGTGCGTCGTTCCTCTTTCTTCAAAGCGGCGACGGAAGCGCATTTTTCTACAGCAAACTCGCCTGGTTCTTCCACCCAACCTACCTGGCAACTTATGATGCTTTTGCGTTGGTGGTTCTCGGACGGATGTACATACGCAAGGTTTACACACTCGGGAACACCGTGCTCCACTACGCTTTGGCTTCACTTTTGGTACTGCATGTGGCATTGTTGGAGTCAAAGGCGGGTTTTCTTTGCATTGTGCTCGGACTCATTTTAGTCGGATGGCAGTTGCTCAAGAAGCGTCAAGCGCTGCGCGCAGTTGTGTTTACAGCCTCAGGCGTTGCCTTGCTTCTGGGCGCAGTATTCGCAACTCCGATCGTCAAAGAAAAGCTTGCCAATCAGTCGGAAGAAGGACGTATCGGCACCCTTTTTGAGGCTCCATCTACCGATTTAAACAAGGGCGAAGGCAGCACGGTAGGTAGGCTCGTCGCTTGGCGAAGCGCCTTTGAAATTATTCGAGAAGAACCATTTGGTGTCGGTACCGGAGATGTAACTGACCGCCTTGTAGACATCTACACCCGCGATGGCAATGCGTATGCGCGTCGCTTGCAATTGAATGCGCACAACCAGTTTCTGCAAGCCGGGGTCGCTTTTGGATGGATCGGCCTTCTTGTGGTCATCGGATTCTTCGTTTTCGGAATTCGATACGCCTTGCTCAACGGTGACTTCCTCTTTTTAGCCTTCATGTGCTTGCTCGGTTTGAACATGCTCTTTGAATCGTTCCTTGAAGTGCAGTCAGGTGTGGTGTTCGTTGCGTTTTTCTACAGCTTCTTCGTAAGGTCTGGAAGCAGCTCTATTTGATCATCGTACTTTTATAGCATGGAGTTACAGTCTTACCTAAAATCAGATCGTGTCATTGATTTTCGTGACAAACGTGTAGACGACTTTGTGCAAGAACACAAGGGCGAAGGAGCGCCCATCGCACAAATGGTCAATCTCTACTACGCCGTGCGCGACGGAATTTGGTACGATCCGTTCGACATCCGTTTCGAGGTAAGTGCCTTGCGCAGCGCTGAGGTTCTGCAAAAGCGCCGCGGACATTGCATCGACAAGGCTATTCTCACCATAGCATGCAGCCGTTCAGTGGGCGTGCCCGCGCGTTTGGGCCTCGCACGCGTCAAAAACCACATGGGAACAGCACGTCTTGAAGCTGTATTGGGCACGGATGTCCTTAGCCCACATGGCTACGTTGAGGTTCACAACGGAGAACGCTGGGTGAAGTGCACACCGGCCTTCAACAAAGGGCTGTGCGATAAACTGGGGGTTCCTCCATTGGAGTTCGACGGTTTCAACGATTCCATTTTCCAGGCGTACGACCGAGGTGAAGGTGGGTTTATGACCTACCTAAACGACTTTGGTCATTTTGCAGAATTGCCTGTTGACTTTCTGCAAGCATGCATGCAAGAAGAATACCCTCATTTGTTCGATCAAAACGGCCGTTTCAACGAAGATGCGCTGAAGCCTTAAGCCTCTTGAGCCTCAGTCGAAATCACGGCCCTGTTGCTTGCCTTGGCATACTCGCGGGTGGCCTTTACGAAGCTCTGAAACAACGGGTGCGGCTTTGCAACTGTGCTCTTGTACTCGGGGTGAAATTGCGTGCCTACAAACCAAGGGTGGTCAGGTACTTCTACGATTTCAACCAAGCCACTGCCAGGATTGAAGCCGGTAGGCACCATTCCGGCCTCCTTGAAAAGGTCGAGGTAGGCATTGTTGAATTCAAACCGGTGGCGGTGACGCTCTTCAATGCGGTCTTCACCGTAGGCTTCGTGCGCTTTGCTACCTATCACCAAGTCACATGGGTAAGCGCCCAAACGCATGGTACCGCCTAAATTGGTGATGGTTTTCTGTTCAGCCATGAGGCTAATCACCGGGTAAGGGGTGTATTCTTTCATTTCGGTCGAATGAGCGTCGGCAAGGTTCATAACGTTGCGCGCAAATTCAATCACTGCGCACTGCATCCCCAAGCAAATACCGAAGAAAGGCACCTTGTTTTCCCTTGCATACCGAATGGCCGTCAATTTGCCCTCTATGCCGCGCGAACCAAATCCGGGCGCTACCAAAATACCATCAACTTCACCGAAGAGCACTTCTGCATTGCGGTCAATGACATTTTCGCTGTGTACCCAATCAATTTCAACCTTCACCTCGTTGGCTGCTCCTGCATGGTTGAAGGCTTCAGCGATTGATTTGTACGCATCTTTCAACTCAACGTATTTGCCTACCAAGGCAATGCGAACGCGGTGTTTGGGGTTCTTGAAGCGGTCAACAAATTGCATCCAACGTTTCAAATCGGGTTTGCGACGGTTCTTCAAACCAAGCTTGTCGAGCACCACTTCGTCGAATTTCTCTTCAAGCATCAACAATGGTACATCGTAAATCGTCTCTGCATCGATGCTCTCAATCACTGCGTTAAGCTGAACATTGCAAAAGCGCGCAACCTTAGAGCGAATCGGTGGCGTGAGTGAATGCTCTGTACGGCACACAAGAATGTCAGGCTGAACACCGAACTCAAGAAGCTGCTTCACCGAGTGCTGTGTGGGTTTTGTTTTGAGTTCGCCCGCGGCAGCCAGATACGGAATCAAGGTCAGGTGAACCACCAGAACGTCGTCAGGCCGTTCCCATTTCATCTGCCGCACCGCCTCAATGTAGGGCAACGATTCGATGTCGCCCACCGTACCACCGATTTCGGTGATTACAAAGTCGTACTCATTGCGGCTCCCAAGAATTTGAACGCAACGTTTAATCTCGTCGGTGATGTGTGGAATGATCTGAACGGTCTTGCCGAGGTACTCGCCTTTGCGCTCTTTGTCAATCACCGATTGGTAGATACGTCCGGTCGTTACGTTGTTCGCTTGCGATGTGGGTACGTTCAAAAAACGCTCGTAGTGCCCAAGGTCAAGGTCGGTTTCAGCGCCGTCATTGGTCACAAAGCATTCACCGTGTTCGTACGGATTGAGTGTTCCGGGATCGATATTGATGTAAGGGTCAAGCTTTTGAATGGTGACCCGATAGCCCCGTGCCTGAAGCAGTTTGGCAAGTGAAGCGGCGATGATGCCCTTTCCGAGGCTGGAGGTTACGCCTCCGGTAACGAAGACGTAGCGTGTTGATGAGTTCATTTTCCCGTATTGTATCTACGGGGTACAAAGTTACCAGATATTCATACCCGCGGTACCTGAATGACAGGTTTCTTTTTTCACCCTTCGGGGGATGGATGTTGAAAAGCCCATTATTCCCTGTCTAGGTTCCGGGTGATCGACTGGATAATTTTGAAACCGGATAAGAATTCTTTGGCGATAATACGGAACAGGGTATAGCCGGGAATTGCGAGTATCATGCCGCTAATCCCCGCTAGACTCCCCGCAAGGGAAATCACAATAAAGATCTCTAAGGGATGCGCATTGACGCTGTTGCTAAATATAATCGGTTGAAAAACAATGTTGTCGAGCAGCTGTACTGCCGCAAACACAGCCGCAGTTTTCAAAACAAGGCCGCTTACATCGCCGGTGGCCAATTCAGGTGAAGTGGTTACAGCAATAAAAATCCCAATGGCAGCGCCAATGAGCGGACCGAGGTAGGGGATGAGGTTCAACAATCCGGCGAGAAAACCAATCAAAAAGAAATTTTCCACGCCAAAAATGCTCAGGCCAAGGGTAATAAGCAGAGTCACCAATGTGACTTGAGCCAGCAAACCCGAGAAATATCGGGTGAGCAAGCGACGTGTGCGCTCGAGAATATTGTCGGTTTGTTCAAGGTACTTGTCGGGTGTAGCCGATCGGATGATTCGGCCAACCATGTGCGCATCCCGCAGGAAAAAAAACGACATGAAAAGAATCGAGAAGATGGCGACAACGGTGGTCGACAAAATGCCTACAAAGTTGTTCAGCAGCACTGTAATGTCACCGAGTTTCACCAAACTCTGCAAGTGTGCGATGAGGTACTGCTCATTGCTGCGTGCATCGCCGCTTAAGTTGTAGGTTTCCAAAAAGGCCAAAAGGTTGGCGAAGCGTTTGGTGATGTACTCTTCAACCAGTTTGAAATCGATTTGCGAGAGGGTTTGGGCTTGGGTCGCGATCAATGGGGCAAATAGCCACCCCAAGCCAATGATGACAAAAACGAAGAAACTGAGCGTTATCAAAGCCGCAAGCGATGAAGGTACGCGCCATTTTCCAATGGTGATGCGGCGAATCAAGCGAACAATGGGCTCTCCAATAAATGAAATGGCGGTTGCAATAACAGCATAAGCCACAATCGATCGGAAATACCAAACGAGGTAGAGCAGTAGAACTGCCCCAATCAAACCGAGGACGAACTTAAGGTTGCGGTTCAAAGTGCAGGAAGGTGTTTTTTCGGGTAGTCGAAATCAACCAAGGTGGCTGATCCTGTGCCTACATGCGCCCAACTGGAG
Organism: Flavobacteriales bacterium; assembly: GCA_036835325.1. GTDB lineage: Bacteria > Bacteroidota > Bacteroidia > Flavobacteriales_D > Sanyastnellaceae > CAMCHP01. The sequence continues at coordinate 16,089 of DAITMF010000042.1, read as the reverse complement.
GTTTGGATTTCGAGGTGCGCTACTCCATTGGTCGGCATGTGCAACATGCTGCCATTGAGGTACTGAATCAAGTATGAAAATCCAGGGTTGTGACCGAAAATGAGCACGTTGCTGTAGGCATCGTCAAGCGCGTTTACGGCATCCATTAACTGACGAACGTCGGCTTCGTAAATGGTGGGTTCAATGCGAATGGTATCGTGTGCAACGCCCAACGCATCCGCATAATGTTTTGCCGTCGTCAGCGCACGGTTGGCCGGTGAACTCACAATCAAATCAACCTTCAAACCGCTTTCGGCCAAGCGGCGAGCCATGAAGGGTGCATCGCGTTTGCCGCGTTCGTTCAGCGGTCGTTCACGGTCAGTTAATCCTGCCTCGGTCCACGATGACTTGGCATGACGGATAAGTACGAGCGTTTTTTTCATCGAAACGAAGGTAAGAAAATGGAGCCACAACCGTGCGTCATTGCACAGGAATCAGAAAAATTTAGTCATTCCTAAAAATGAAATGAGTCAGGGGTAATGAATTAGTATCTTTGCCATGAAACACCTTTTACATGGCGAGTGAATCGGTTGAGAACTACTTGAAATGCATCTACGCTTTGCAGCGCGATGCCTGTGACCGCGGGGTCACCACCAATGCCATTGCCGAACGGCTTGATACCAAGGCTTCATCGGTCACCGATATGCTCAAGAAGCTGCGTGAGCGGGGTTGGGTGCAGTACAAGAAGTACAAAGGCGCTCAACTTACCGCCGAGGGTGAGCGCATGGCCTTGGCCATTGTGCGCAAACACCGTTTGTGGGAAGTGCTTTTGGTTGATCATCTCGGATTTGGATGGGATGAGGTGCACCACATCGCTGAACAGCTTGAACACGTTGAAAGCGAGGCCCTGGTTGAACGCTTGGATGATTTCCTTGGTAATCCGCGTTTTGACCCGCATGGTGACCCGATACCCGACAGTGAAGGCCGCCTTGATGAGGGCTTGCAGCGTTTTGCCCTCGATACCTTGGAGCCCGGTCAGTCTGGGCTTATCGTAGGGGTTGAAGATTCGTCGGCCGAATTTTTGCAGTACCTTGATTCGGTGCGTTTAACGCTCGGTGTGAAAGTTGAGGTGGTTAGCCGTTTTGCGTTCGACCGATCGGTGATGCTGCGCACTTCAGAGGGTGACCGTCAGGTATCGCAAGCGGTCGCACGGAATTTATTACTCAGAAAACTTTAGGCCATGGACGCTTTGCTGTCTTTTTTTCAGTCACAAACGCCGGTCGTTGCCGCGCTTATCGCAACAACCTTCACTTGGCTCATGACTGCAGCAGGTGCGGCCATTGTGTTTTTCTTTCGCGACCTGCCCCGAAAGTGGCTTGATGGCATGCTGGGCTTTACGGGCGGTGTCATGATTGCAGCCAGTTTTTGGTCGCTGCTTGCCCCTGCCATTGAGATGAGTGAAGGAGAGGGGTTTATGCGCGCTGTACCGAGCGCCATTGGCTTTGTCGGTGGGGCACTTTTCTTGTATGGCCTTGATAAGTTCTTGCCGCACCTCCACATCAATTTCAAGCGCGAAGAGGCCGAGGGCATTGCAACCAATTGGCACAAAACTACTTTGCTCGTTTTGGCCATTACGCTGCACAACATTCCTGAGGGCTTGGCCGTCGGCGTGCTTTTTGGTGGCGCTGCAATGGGCTTTGAAGGGGCGTCAATTGGTGCAGCAGTGGCGTTGGCCATCGGAATTGGTATTCAGAACTTTCCGGAGGGTATTGCCGTAAGCATGCCACTGCGCAGGCAGGGTGTAAGCCGAAGAAAATCGTTTTGGTACGGCCAACTTTCGGCCATTGTTGAACCCGTTGCCGGGGTTGTTGGTGCGTTGCTGGTTGTCCAAATTGAACCCATCCTGCCCTATGCGCTTGCCTTTGCCGCCGGAGCCATGATTTACGTTGTGGTTGAGGAAGTTATCCCTGAAACACAACGCGACAATTACACCGACATTGCAACACTCGGGCTTATTGGCGGCTTTGTCGTAATGATGTTACTTGACGTTGGCTTGGGCGCTTAAATGGAGGTGTAGCGAACTCCTCCGCCCCAGTTCCCTGAACTCATGAGCAAAAGCACCGTGTTCGCATCCAAATGATGGTCAATGAACGATTGAACCTCGGCGTTTTCTGTGGCCACTATTAAATCGTGCCGTTCAAACGCGTTCATGATGTCGTCTTTTGAGATTGCCGGCAACCGCTTTTGAGCAACAACTGCGGGAGAGTAGTACACAAGCGCGGCATCCAATCCGTCCATGCTCCCTGCATATTGGTGCAAGAACTGCTTGTTCAAGCTGCTGTAGGTATGCAGCTCCATGCACGCCACGATGCGCCGTTCAGGGTATTGCTCTTTCACAGCCAGTACGGTGGCTTTGAGCTTGCTTGGGGCATGTGCAAAATCGCGGTACACGACCATGTCACCTTCTTCGCGAAGCTTCTCGAGCCGCCGGGCAGCGCCGGTAAAGTCTGAAAGCGCCGAGTAGAATTCAATGCCGGTTACGCCGAGCACCTTACATACGCTTCGCGCGCCTTCAAGGTTTTGCAGGTTGTGGCGGCCAAAGACGTTCATGGTGAAGTTGTTGCCGCCGTAGTGAAGTGTGGTTACGCCATGTGCGATGCTGTGCTTCGGTGTGCCATAAGGAATCAGCGTAATTTCGCCGGAATTTCTGCGGGGATGGTTTTCAACAAGTGCCTTCACGTCGGCATCTTCAGCGCAATAAACAAGGTAACCGCCCTTTTCAATGAGGTCAATGAAGGTGCTGAATTGGCTGATGTAGTCGTCTTCAGTTGGGAACACGTTCATGTGGTCCCAAGCGATGCCGCTGATGAGCGCAATGTGCGGATGGTAAAGGTGAAACTTTGGTCTGCGGTCAATCGTTGATGCAAGGTATTCATCGCCTTCGAACACGGCAATTGTGGTCTCGGGATGCAGCGAAACCGGATTGTCAAAGCCCTCAACAAGGGCGCCCACGAGGTAGTCAAACGCTCTGTTGTTTTTGCGCAATCCGTGCATCACCATCGATGTTATGGTTGTTTTACCGTGACTGCCTCCAATGACTATACGCTGTTTATGACTGCATTGGCGGTGCATGAACTCAGGATAGGAGTAGATTGGAATACCCAGTTCTTGTGCGCGCTGGAGTTCAGGATTGTCAGCATGGGCGTGCATGCCCAAAACAATGGCATCGAGTTTTGGATGGATGCGCTCAGGGTGCCAGCCCATGTGCTCCGGTAAAATACCTGCTTCGGCAAGTCGACTGCGCGATGGCTCAAAGATTTCGTCGTCAGAGCCGGTGATGGTATGGTGGTTGGCATTCAACGCGAGGGCCAAGCTGTGCATGGCGCTTCCTCCGATGGCAATGAAGTGGATGTTCATGGTTCAAAGGATGCAAAAAACAGCCGCTTGTCAACACCGTTGGTCATAGAAGAATCAACAGTCTGACGTCAAATTCAACCGTCTGCGGAATTCTCAAGGCTGAACACAAGATTCTGCTGTATTTTTGAGATGTGAATTCAACAGCAGGAAAACTGAGCATTGGGTTGTTAACCTTGCTGCCAAATTTGATTGGCTTCGCCTTTCTGCTTGCACTTTTTGGAGGATACTACACCCCCGCAAAACAGATGCTCGACAGCGAAGACCCTGTTGTGCTGCTGATGCCGCTTGGAGGCATTGTGTTAGGAAGCATCTTGGTTGCGGTATCATCGCTGGCAGTGGTAGTGTATTATTTGGTGCACCTGATTAATAACAAACGGCTTGATCCAAGTCAACGATTGGCGTGGGCGATTGTGGTGCTGATCGGAGGAGCGATCGGCTGCATGGTCTACTGGCTCTTTCAAATATGGAGGGAGGAAGACGATTTTCTTGAACACAACTACACCTCATGAGTCGCTTCTGGAAGGATGTCCGTTTAGGATTGAGAAGTTATTCCACGAGCTTTGGTTTCATCCGACGCAACGGGATGCTTCACTTTTACCTCTACCCGATTTTGCTGATTGTGTTGCTCGCTGCGACTTCTTTTTTCGGCATCCAATCGCTGGTTGATCTGATTTCAGAGCGGCTTAACGGTTTAATGGGCGTGGAAGAAATTCCCGCCGACGACTTCTGGGGCAAAACGAAGGCCTTCTTCAGTGAAGCAGGTCGGTACATTGTACAAGCGCTCATTTGGGCGTCACTTGTTTTGGTGTTCTATAAATTGCAGAAGTACATTGTGCTGATTGTGATGTCGCCCATTATGGCCTTGGTTTCAGAGCGCACCGATGAAATCGTTACCGGCAATCGGTATCCGTTTTCGTTGAAACAGGTAGTTAGGGATGTTTTACGTGGGGTTGGCATTGCTTTGCGAAACGGCGCCATTGAACTTTTGATCACGGTGGTGTTGCTCACCTTGAATCTTTTGGTGACGATTTTTTTCAGTCCGCTCACTGTCATCACCTCTCCTTTGGTTACGATGGCTTTGTTTGTGATTGGGGCCTACTTCTATGGTTTTTCTACGATGGATTATACCAGCGAACGCTACCGTTTAAAAATGGCCGAGAGCGTTCAGCTCGTCCGCCGCAACCGTGGTTTGGCTGTTGCCAATGGATCAGTTTTTATGCTGTGGTTGATTGTTCCTTTTTTCGGGACCTACATTGGCACAATCATAGCCCCAATTACCTGCACGGTGGGCGCAACTTTGGCGTTGCTTGAAAAGGGTGAGCCGAAAGTGGGTGCCTGATTTTTATTCAGACCACTTGATGAAAGGCTTCCGAACGACATCGTTCTCTAGGTATATAACCAAGACGAAGTGCCCTGTCGGCAAATCAGCGATGTCAACTTGATTGCCGAAATAGAGTGACCTGTGCACTTCACGTCCGCTCAAATCATACACCGCCACTTCGTTGATGGCCACATCGCCCTCGTTGACGAGGTTTATGCGATCGGTAGCCGGTAAGGGGAACACGGCAATGTTGTCATCAAGCAAGCGGCGGTCAATGGTACTGAAGCTCAAATAGGTTCCATTGAGCATGGTTGTGCCTTCGTTGAATGGATCGAGGAAGTCAGAAAACGCGCTCCACGCGTTGCTAAGAGCCGAGAAATAGTCAGGAGCATCGGTTCCACAGGTTGAGAATCCGGCGGTCATAGCTCCCTTCACGAGAAATTGACCGCTGATCATGGGGGCGCCGGTGCTTGCTTCAGCTGTGCGGCCTTGTGACCAACCGTCAATACGGAAAGAAAGGGTATTGTTGAAGTTAGTTGGCACCGGACTTGTCCCAGTGAGGGCAATTTCTTTTGAGTTGCCGAAAGGGTGATGCACGGTGTACGCCTCTTGTGGAGTTGAGGCAGTGGCATCCCAACCGGCAAAAAACACGCCCCATTCGGGCAAGGGCCTGCTGTGCATCTCAATGAGTGATAGGCCGGATGCTTCGTCTGTAGCACGAACAACAGCACCCGAAAGCGAGTAGGATACGCGTTCTACCGGCGATGTTTGGCAGGAGGCGTTGGCCTTTCGAAAGGTGAAATGCCATGCGTTGGGGTCACCAATTAGGGCTGCGTCATTCGTGATTAGGTAAGGTTTGCCATCGAAGTTGGTGTTGTTGACCAAGGTGGCAGTGCAGTAGTGGGTTCCATCGTCGACCACCATGCGCACCACGGAAGTGCTCAAGTCGAGGAGGCGTTTTTCACCGAAGCAAGCAGGCTGAAGCGAGCAGAGCTCTTCAGCACCGGTGTAATTCACATCGCGGTAGGTATGCGCCACCGTACGGATGCGCAGTTGCCCTTGGTGACGCACAGCATAGGGTTCGTAGTATTCGATAATGATGCGGTCACCACTGATGCGTTCTGTGGTGAGTACTTTGTTGGCGTGGTTGGATGTGGAGGTGAGCGCTCCGATAATGTCGGTACGTTCAGGATTGTAAAGGTACAGTGCAGCTCCACGGGGAAGGTGGAACTTTCCGAAGGTGAGACCAATGGCCAAGGCGCCTTCTGATTCAATACCAAGCATCCAAATGCGGTCTCCGTTCGAAAGGGTTGTCCACCGTCCTGAATTGTCGGGTGTGTGGTCAACGGCTTTGCGTGTTGCAAATCGCATCGGACTTGAGCGAGCGTTGAGTTCGGTTTCTTCGTCTTCATCTAGCAAGCTCTCAACGTCGACGCCTCCGCTGGTGATGAAGTTGACTTCTTCAGAAAGATCACCATCTACCGACCATGAGACGGGCAAGCTGCCGAGCGAAACCTGAGCTTGGACGAGCGATGCAGTGCTCATCCATCCCCCAAAAAGAAGAGTGCACAGGATGTATTTCGGCAGGGTTTTCAACATCACCCTAAAGATAACGAAAAATTTATCTCCTTTTTACGCTGAGCTAGGCTTTTAACAATTGCAATGATTGGGTTGGGCGCAGCTTTTCAAACACCGGAGAAATCGCTACCTTTCTGCTAACAAACACCTTACGATGATAAAGTTCATTTACCTGTCTTTGATGATTGCCCTTAGCGCTTCGCGTGTTCAAGGCGATTGCATTGACCCAACGCTCATTGATGAAGAAATGGGTTGTTTTGATTTGTGGATGCCTGTTTGCGGCTGTGACGGCGTTACCTATTCGAACGAATGCTATGCGACCTACTACGGTGGCGTGACCTCATTCACCCAAGGTGAGTGCGGCAGCGTTGATTGTGTAGACGTAGGTGATGTCGACTTTGGAGAGTGTGAAATGTACATGGGCGTTGCCTTTGTAAACGGAGTTTGTTCGCACATGTCAGGCTGTGGATGGATGGTCAACGGGGTTGATTATCAGCCCTTCTTTTATGAATCGGAAGCCGATTGTGCACTCGCGTGCGGCAATCAATCGGAGTGCATGGATTTGTTCGGGCTCGATTTTGGTTTATGTGCCGCATACCTTGGGGTCGCCTTGATCGATGGCGCGTGCGTTGGCGTTTCAGGATGCGGATGGGAGGTGGATGGTGTTGATTACTCAGGGTATTTCTATGATACCATGGATGAATGCACTGCATCATGCAGTGGCCTAATCACTGAATGCCAAGACCTTGCCGGCATTGATTTCGGAGCATGCGACATGGCCATGGGCGTAGCGCTTATCGACGGCCAGTGCGTTTCGATTTCGGGATGTGGATGGATGGTTGATGGGGTCGACTACGGCGTATACAGCTACCAAAGCTACACCAGTTGCTTGGCAGGATGCGGTGATTTGGTGTGCGTGGACGTGGAGCAAATCGATCCTGATTTCCCCTGTCTTACGGTCGAGGAACCCGTTTGTGGATGCGACGGAGTGACTTACGGAAATGAATGTGAGGCGACCTATTGGGGAGGTGTTTTGACCTACACCCAAGGGCCATGCACTACAGGCATTGCTGAATCGGAGGCCGGCCGAATCAGGGTGTATCCGCAACCGGCCACTGCATCATTTACCATTGAGGTTGACCGTTTCGAGCAGCAGCATTTTCAGCTTTTTACACTCACGGGTGCGCTTGCGATGGAAGGCCGCTTGCAAGAGTTGCGTACAACGGTAAGCTTCGGCAAGCAGCTTCGTCAGGGAACTTACCTTTTGGTAATTTATTCTCATAGTGGCGAGGCTTTGTCTATTGAACGTTTGGTGGTTGTTGACGAATAAGGCAACACCTAATGAAGCATACAATGAAGCATAAAAAAAGCGGTCATCGACCGCTTTTTTTCGTTTCCAAAACAGTGTTATTTTCGTCCGGCAGTGCCTTCGGTGATTTTTTCCAAGCTTGCAAGTACCTCTTCTTTTTTCCCGCCTTCAAAAATCAAATTCACTATGTCAAGTGCGCGCGATTCAATGGCAGTGCGTTTTTCGCGTGAATCGAGTTCGGTTTTGATCCAGTCAGCGACTTTGTGGTAACGCTTCAATTCGGGAAGTTTCGGAGCTTCAGATTTTTTGCGACCGCGCTTTACGGGTGCTTTTTTCTTTTTCTCCTCAATGCGTTGCAAAAGATCTTTGTATGCTTTGTCGTATTTCTCGGGGTCAGCCTGGTTGTAAGTAGCTACCGATTTGATCAATTCAATCAAACCAATTTGCCCTGATGTCAGCAAGAACTTAAACTTTTGAGGGAACCAGTACAATTTTGTGTAGTTGTTCACCCAAATGGTTGATTTACCACATGCTTCAGCAATGGCGGCAAGTGTATTGCCGCTGTCATTGAGTTTAAATAGTAATTCAGCACGCTGAAGGTGGTTCATATCACCGATACCGGCCAATTGCTTTTTCAAATCGCTCATTGTTCAATTATTTGTTGCAAATATATGCTTAACAAAACGGCGAGGAATGCGGTTTTTGAATTTTTGACAATTTTTAGACGAAATAGGATTATTCCTACACAGATAAACTTTTAGGAATTCAATAATAGTATTACTCGTTTATCCGACGTATTTCAGCTCCTAAATCGCGTAGTATATGAAAGAATTCAGGGAATGATTTTTCAACGGCTTCAGATCCTGAAATGGTAATTCCGTCGCTGCGCAGCCCGAGCAGTGCTGCCGCCATTGCGATGCGGTGGTCGCCGTGAGCATCAAGTTCAGCCGAGGTTGGCAGCCCGGGATCGACAATCAGCTCGTCGTTTTCAATTCGAATGGTGATGCCTGCTTTTGAGAATTCATTTACAAGGACTTCGGCGCGGTTGCTTTCTTTGTGTTTAAGGCGGTGCACTCCTGCGATTTTGCTGGGGCGGTCACAGGCGGTTGCGAGTGCGGCGAGCACAGGGAAGAGGTCGGGTGAATCGGTCGCATCAAATTCAAATCCGCGAAGTTTTGGGACATGCATGCTGATGCTTCCATTGCGGTTTAGTAGCCGTGCACCTGCAAACATAAGTACCCCTGTAATGCGGCTATCGGCTTGCGTGTAAGTGGTTTCCAAATTGTCAATAACCACACCGTCGTCGTTTTTACCGAGCGTAGCATTGCTGCTTGAACCTGCAATGGCAGCAGCGACGAGCAAGGCGGCAGCTCCGCTCCAGTCGCCTTCACAAACGAGGTCTGTAGGCCGGTAGTGCTGGTTCCCGGGGATGTGAAAGCGTTCGTAGTTTTTGTGTGTAACAACAACCCCGAACTGTTCAAGCACCTCAAGCGTCATGTCAATGTAGGGCGTGCTCTTGAGGTTTTTGACTTCGATGGTGCTGTCATTTTTGGCCAATGGCAGTGCCATTAGGAGGCCCGATAAGAACTGCGAGCTCACCGAGCCATCAAGGGTGCACGTGCCACCGGTAAGTGGCCCTTTCACCGTTACAGGTAGGTGGCCGTTGTTTGTGGAGATGTGTGCGCCCATGGCCTCGAAAACGGAGCCAAATGCATCGATCGGACGGCGAAGCAGGCTGCCTTCACCGGTGATGGTGACTTCGAAACCCGACATGGCTGCAATGGGGGTGAAAAGCCGCATTGACAAGCCTGATTCACCCACGTTGAGCGGTTGATCGGGGGGCATTTTGCCACCGGTAATGTGGTAGTTGCCATGTTGGTCTTGGGCGAGGTCGGCCCCTAGCAGTTCAGCTGTTGCAAGGGCAGCAATGGCGTCAGCGCTTTCTTGCGGGTTGCGCAGAACCGTTGTACCTCGTCCGAGCAGTGCAGCGGCGATAAACCGTTGCATGAGGCTTTTCGAGCCTGGAGCGCTGACCCTTCCGCTGAGCATCGACCGACTGACGCGGTACTTCATGGTTTACCTTTAATGCCGAGGTAGATGGTGGCGATTCCTCCGGTTAGCGGAGTGCGCGAAACTTCAGCGAAGCCGCAGCGCGAAAGAATGGCGAGGAAGTCATCCCCGTCAGGGAAAGCAGCAACCGACTCTGGTAGGTAATCATAGGCACGGCGGTCTTTCGATAAAAAGCGTCCGACGAATGGTAAAATGGCCTTGAAATAAAACCAGTAGAGTTGTTTGAAGGGGAAGGATGAGGGCTTTGAAAATTCGAGGATGTAAGCCGCCCCACCGGGCTTCAGAACGCGGCTGATTTCGCTGAGACCGGCCTCGAGGTTCTCAAAATTGCGCACGCCGAAGGCACACGTTGAAGCATCAAAGTAGTTGCTATCGAAAGGCAAGTTTTCTGAATCACCGTAGCGAAGGTCGATGATGGGGGAGAGGTCTTTCTTCTTGACTTTTTGGCGGCCGATTTCAAGCATCCCGTTGCTAATGTCGACTCCAATAATCTCTTTTGCACTGATGCCCATACGCGCTGCTTCGAGGGCAAAATCTCCGGTGCCGGTTGCCACGTCGAGCAGGTTTTGCGGATTGCGTTTGCGTAGCATCTGAATGGCTTTTTTGCGCCAAAGGATATCAATACCGAACGACAGCAGGTGGTTGAGCTTATCGTAGCTGTGTGCGATGTTGTCGAACATTTCGGCAACCTGCTCTTTTTTTGCCCGTTCTTCGGCAGAGGCGTATGGCGTGACTTTCGTTCCCAAAGGAAAAGGATTGAGGGGATTAACCCATTAATAAATAGTGCAGAGTACCGATTGTTTTCACGGGTTCACAATGAAGTTACGAGTCGGTGAAGTAGTTCTTGCGTGCGTTGATCCCACAAAATTCGGTAATGTCCGGTATCTTCAAGTTCTACCAGTTCAACATTTTGCCATTTTTCAGCGACCTGTCGGCTCCATTCAATGGGGAGAACTTTGTCGTCGATTCCATGAACCATTAAGGTTTTGAGCGGAGCGATGTGCTTTCCGAGCTCTGCTACGCTGAGTACCCGCGGATTCACATTGAAGCGACTGCTGAATTCATCGAGCAATTTTTCAGCGAGTTTCGGCGGGAAGTTGAGCTGGTTCACCACTTGATGTACGCGATCACTGAACCGATTGGGAGAAGTGATCAGGAACATGTTTTTTACGGGGTAGCTTCTTACTTGCTGGAGTGCGAAGCTGAGAGGAACGCTTCCAAACGAGTGGGTGATGAACAATTCGTAGCGTTGTTCACGGAGGTATTCGGTGACGAGTTTTCCGAAGTCGAAGAGGGTAGTTTCACTTCGCGTACTTTCACCGTGGGCCGGAGCGTCGAATGCAGTGACGGTGAAACCGGCGTCGACCAAAATGGGTACGAGTGCAGCGAAGTTGGCAGCACGACCTTCCCAGCCGTGAATCAAGAGGGCACGACGCGGACCAAAACCCCAGTGGTACTCAGCGATGGTGAATTTGCCAAAAGTACGGGTGCTTTTTCGTGCGCCATCGAGGGCTGTTTTTTCAAAGTCGCGCATCCGTCCAATCCCCGGAAAAGAAAGGGTTTTGAGCGCCCGTTCGGTTACTTTTTTCGGGGAAATGGCAAATGCGGCACGCGCAAGAAGTTTCTTCATGTTTAGCCGATCATAGTGTGGCCGATGGGGTACTTGTAGTTCTTGCTGATAACTTTGAAGCCCAGTGCATAGGCAACGGTGAGTGTGCCAACGCGCCCAATGAACATGCTGATGATGATCCACGTTTTTCCGGCAGGAGACAACAAACTGGTGATGCCCGTGCTAAGGCCATTGGTACTCATGGCTGACACTTGTTCAAACGCCAAACTCAAGGCGCCGTGGTTGGTGTCGTTTGCAATGTGAGGCTCAGTGATTAGCAAAATGAAGAAGCCAATAACATCGAAAAGTAGAAAGAACATGAATACCGCATAGGCACGCGATTTCATTTCATTCGGGATGGTGCGCCTAAGCAGTTCAGTATGGTTTGCACGGCGTATAGTTGCCCATACATCGGCCATGATCACCGCGAAGGTGCTGGTTTTGATACCACCGCCTGTAGAGCTTGACGACGACCCAATGAACATGAATATGATCATAACGAAGAGCATCGGCATACCGATTGAACCAATGTCAACGCTGTTAAGTCCGGAGGTACGTGAGCTTACTCCTTGAAAGGCTGCGGCAGTAACTTTTCCAAACACACCTTGATCACTTAGCGTTCCTCGGTTTTCCAAGAGGAGCATGGCGCCTGTACCAATGATGGTAAGTCCTATGGCAGTATACAGGGCGATTTGTGCTGTGAAACTCAACCGCTTCCAAGGATACTTCATGCGTTCACGCAAGGCAGGTGGGTCGAAGAGTTCGAAGATGGCCACCATCCCCAAAGCCCCAAAAAACATAAGGCCAATCATAATCCAATGCACGAAATAGTTGGTGTACACCAATGGGTCACCCATCCCTCCTGAAAAAAGAGAAATACCGGCGCAGTTAAACGCAGAAACTGCATGGAAAACCGAGTAGAAGGCCCGTTGACCGTTACTCACAAAACCCACGCCATCTTCCCAAAGGACAAAAAGCATCGCAGCTCCCAGAAACTCGATGGCGGTGGCCCAGACGACAATTTTCACGAAGATGCTTTGCGAGCCAAGGGTATTGTCGCGGTTGACGAAGTCTTCAATCACTTCGTGCTGGCTCGGGCGCACGCCAAAACGTGACGCAAAGGCCAAGAACGAGCCAAAGGCGATGATATTCAAGCCACCGAGCTTCATCAAAACGAGGATCACCATTTGGCCTTTGAAGGTGAAGAAGGCGGCAGTGTCTTCGACCATTAAACCGGTCACACAAGTTGCACTGGTGGAGGTGAACAAGGCGTCAATGAACTTCATGCTACCCGCTTTGGTAGACATCTCGGGGAGCATTAGAAGGCCCGTGCCGGCCAGTACGATAAGCGCAAACGACAAAATGAAGATCAGTGCAGGGTTCAGTTTGTACCTAGGTAAAGCAACGCTACCCCGGCCTAAGCCAATCAGTACGACCACGAAAATGTATACTTGAATGAACACTGTGCTGACGTGCTGAAAACTCTCAAGTCCAAAAAAGCTCGCAAGGCGCTCAAGCAAGAGCACATCAAAGAAATTGTAACTAATGGCTTCAACCGTAAGCAAGAACATCACCAAGCCTTCAAACCATGTGCGTTGAATAAACTCCCATGGCTTGAAATCATAGATGAACCTCAGCAGGTAGTGGAATACATAGAAGGCAAAACTGAACTTGATTAGGCGCATCAGAAACTGCTCAGAATCAGTGGTGTGCGTGTATCCGTAGTAATACACGAGCACCAGTACAGCACCGAGAGAGATGAGCACGTTGAGCACACGCGCAACCGTAAGAACGGTTGTTTTGTTCCCGTAAAGAAAGAGGTTGATTCGTTCGCGCAGCTTCTGTAGTGGCATCAGTGGGTCACCAATTTAAGCGCTTCCTCGCGCAAGCGCTGTGCGTCAATGGGAACTACCCCAACCTTTTCACATACGAGGCCTCCGGCTAGGTTTGAGATGCGGGCAAGAAGTTCAGGTGTGGCACCAAGGGCGAGGCACAACGACGCAACACTGATAACGGTGTCACCCGCGCCTGATACGTCAAGGATTTCGCGTTTGTGAGCATCAATAAAGATTTTTTCGTGGCCATCGCCAATCACAACGCCGTGCTCCGACAAGGTGACCAAGGTAAGTCCGTTGCCCAAACGATCGGTCAATTGATCGATGGCGTGCGCCACTTGGTCACGGTTTCCGCGTTCGATGTCGAGCTTTAGCCCTTCGCTCAATTCTTTGAGGTTGGGTTTGAAGAGCGTGACACCGGTATAGGTGAAGAAGTGATCACGTTTGGGGTCTACCGCTATGGGAATGCGAGCGCTGTGTGCTTTGTCTGAAATGGCGCGAATCACCTTCGGAGTGAGCACACCTTTGTTGTAGTCTTCAAAAATAACAACGTCGGTGTGCTGACGGCTTACCAAAGGCAAACAGCGTTCAAGGAAGGCATCTTCTTCGGCTTGCGACAATGCCCGCGTACTTTCTTCATCGACCCGCAAAAGGTGATGCGAGCCGCTGATGACCCTTGTTTTAAGGGTGGTTGGTCGGCTTTGCGAACGCACCACTCCGTCGGTTTTGAAACCGGCATCTGCGCAGAGCGCATCAAACAATGGACCTTTTTCGTCGTTTCCGGTAATGGCGCAAATCGTAGGCGTTGCACCCAATGCCTTGATATTGAGGGCGACATTGGCGGCTCCGCCGAGGCGGTGTTCGCGTTTGGTGATTTGCACCACGGGTACGGGAGCTTCGGGCGAAATACGGTCAACTTTGCCCCAGTAATAGGCGTCAATCATCACATCGCCAACCACCAAAACACGCAAGTCGCGCATTCCGTCAAAGATGCGGTGTATTTCAGCCGATGTTATTTTCGTCGCCATTTTACTTCAGCCGATCGAGTGCCGTTTTGATGCGTCGCATGGCTTCGGTGAGCTCAGCTTCTGAAGCCGCGTATGAAATGCGGAAGCAGTTGGGTGCGCCAAACGCTGCTCCGGTAACCAGGGCCACGTGGCCTTCCATCAAGAGGTAGTTGCAAAGGTCATCGGCGTTGGTAATCAGGTAGTCACCGTGCGAAGTGCCAAAATAGGCCGAGCAGTCAGGGAATACGTAAAACGCTCCTTGCGGTACATTCAACTTTAAGCGGTCAACTTCGCTCAACAAGCGCAGCACCAAATCGCGGCGCTTCAAGAATGCTTCGATCATGTAGTTTACCACCAATGGGTCGGCCTCAACAGCCGCCTTCGTCGCTTTTTGTGAGATGCTGCACGGTGAACTGGTGAATTGGCCTTGGATTTTTGCGCAGGCTACTGCAATCCACTTCGGGGCGCCAATGTACCCAAGGCGCCAGCCAGTCATGGCAAAGCCTTTTGATACGCCGTTGACGGTGATGGTACGGTCGTACATGCCTTCCAGTGCAGCCATGCTCACAGTGGGCTCACCAAAATTGATGAGTTCATAAATCTCATCGCTAATGATGAACACCTCCGGGTGTGCGCGCAACACACTGGCCAATGCTTCCAGCTCAGTGCGCGTATACACCGAGCCCGTAGGGTTGCACGGCGAACTGTAAATGATCATCCGGGTTTTGGCATTTATTGCCGAAGCAAGCTGCGCAGGTGTAAGTTTGAAGTCGGCGTCAATGTCGGTCGCAATTTCTACCGGAACTCCGCCTGCAAGCTTCACAAGTTCGCTATAGCTCACCCAGTATGGAGCCGGTAACAACACTTCATCGCCGGGGTTGATCAGTGCCAACACAGCATTTGCAATTGATTGCTTTGCGCCGGTTGACACCACAATTTGGTCGGCCGTGTACTCCAAGTTGTTGTCGCGCTTGAATTTCGCGGCAATGGCCTGACGCACATCGAGGTAGCCGTTTACAGGCGGGTAATGCGTGAAATTGTCGCGGATGGCTTGGTAAGCTGCTTCTTTGATGAAGTCGGGGGTGTCAAAATCGGGCTCTCCGAGACTCAGTGACACGATGTCAACACCTTTTTCTTTAAGTTCCCGACTGATGCGCGCCATCGCCAGCGTGGCCGATTCGGTCAGTCGCGATAGCAGTTGTGATTCTTGGGTCATGCCTGAAGGCGAATTTTCTACGACAAAGCTACGCATTCAGACCATTCTTTTTGGGGATGGATGGACGGAGTTTCCCCACTCATTTGAACAGCCGCACCGAAAGCGAAGTGGTGAAGAAAACAAGGGTGTTTGCATTTGGAGCATTGGAGCCGTAGGTCTTTGGGAAGATGCTGTTTTGGCTGTACAAACCGCGCGCTTCGATGCGCCACTTGGCAAACGCCGACAGGTTGTAATCGTAGTTCACCGATGCGCCTGTAATGTGGATGGGAGAAACGCTGGGACGAAAAAGACCACCCGGGGTAATGTCTCCCGGTGCCGGAATGTTCACCAATGCTCCTTCGGCATCGTTGAAGTGCTCAAGACGGAGGGTTATGCGGCTTTTTTCTCCCGTCTTGTAAGCAGCTACAAGCGAAGGTGCAAACCAGATACGGCCGTTTGATAGGGCGCCTAAATCGAGCTCGTATTGCCATACCCCGACATCAAACCCTGCAATAAGCTCAACGCGCTCACTCAATTGGCCTTTTGCATACAAATCATGCATCAGTTGATTGCCTAAAACAGGAGCACCGGGCAGGTTAATGGGGATTCCGGTAACTGTAAGGGTTAACGTGTTGTGCCCCAGTTGCGGCCCCACATACGAATTCGAGTGCAGCGACCAGTTGTCGTTTACAAAGTAGGTGAGGGTATGGCCAAACGCGGGCATGCGATCGTCGTAGGGCTTTTGAATGATTTGCCAGCCGTTCAATAC
>DAITMF010000041.1:0-27811 GCA_036835325.1 Flavobacteriales bacterium | reverse complement strand
GACCTCGAAGAGGTCGGGATCCCGGCATCTAAAGTCTAAAGTCTAAAGTCTAAATTCTAAAGTCTAAAGTCTAGAATCTAGATTCTAAAGTCCAGAGTCTAAAAAAAGAATGGAGTACAGCGAAAGCGATATCATCAAACGCTGCAAGAAGCGCGACCGAAAGGCACAGTACGTGTTTTACAAACACCACTTCGCCTATTTGATGAGCATCTGCCTTCGCTATACGCGCAACCGCGACGAAGCGCTTGACGTCCTCAACCTCTCTTTTGCGAAAATTATGCTGAACTTGAACGATTTTGATGGCGAGCGTTCGCTCAACGCCTGGATGCGCAGCATCACGGTGAACACCATCGTCGACGCGTTCCGCAAGCGTTCGCTCTACACCGATCATATCGAATTGAAGGAGGCCGTTTACGAGTTCGCGCCCAGCGCCGATACTGCCATCGGCAGCAACCTCATAGAAGTGGTACAAATCCACCTCCACACCTTGAACCCGACCACGCGCAGCGTTTTCAACCTCTATGCCATCGACGGGTACAAGCACCGCGAAATCGCCAAAATGCTCGGCATCACCGAGGGCACATCGGCCTGGCATTACAGCGAAGCACGCAAGGCCCTGCAGCGTTTCCTCACCCCTGAACTGAAACTGCCATGAACGACGTACACAACGATATGGATTTCCGCGAATCGGATTGGGAGGCCGCCTTGGGCGCTCTCGAGCAAGCCGAAGCTGCGCAGCGCAAGCGCCGCCGCAAGGCCATCCTGTGGTGGAGCACCGCCACGGTGGCCGCCATTGTTCTCGGTGTTTTGTTTTTGGGGACGGATGAGCAAACCGACTACATCCCACGCAGCTCTGCCGTGGCCACCGGCGCGCAGTTTGCTGAAGTTTTAGACAGCCTTGTGTCGTCAGATCCGGCATCGGCATTGGCTGAAGCAGCTACTTCAAGCGATGAAGCACCCCGCACCACCGCCACTGAACGACAGGAGGAGGAGGGCGCCGTAGCTAACCTGCCCTCAACGTCGCCTGCCACGGCTGCAGCACCGAGCGGCGACCAAGGCCGCGCATCCGCCGAAGGCGAGAACACCCGCGCAAGTTCGGTGGTTAATGCACCGGTTGGTGAATCGAATCCAAGCATTGAAAGCGACCAAGGCCGCACATCCGCCGAAGGCGAAAACCCCGTGAAACTTCCCGAAATCGCGAACAACGCGTCGATTTTGTGGGTAGAACAAGCACCAACAGGTGGGGTGAACCGCATGGCACCGCTCAAGCTGCAACCGGTGAAGAACGCGCGCACAGCAGGTGAGCTGCTTACACCCAAGCTAAAGCTGCGCAAGCGGTTTCCGATACCGGCCAAAACCTACAACCTGGTGGGCTATGTGGGCAATACCTTTGCCTTTGGCTATGGCAAGGTGAAGGGCACCGGCGTGGTTGATCCTGCCCTAGGCCTCACAGGTGAAATCCGCCTAATCAACCGCACCTGGTTGCGCACCGGCGTGGGGCTGTTTCAGGTGAACAACGTGTTTTCGCGCAAAGAATACCGCGAAGAGCAGGCCAGCTTTGGTTTGAACTATACGTCAACGCTGATCTCGACCGACCGTTTGTACATGGTCGATTTGCCTTTGGGCGTGGTGATTGACCTCAACCAGCACCACGGCCTCGTGGTGGGCACCGGCATGGAGATGCTGCTGACTACGCGCAACCAACTGCAAGAACGGCAGGTGACGCCCTTCAGCACTTCGGTGCTTGAAGAGCGCAACGATTTTGGTTACCGCACAGGCTACACCTCGATGAATGGTTATGTGCAGCTGGGCTACCGCTACCGCCTAACGCGCCGCAGCTCATTTGATGCCGTGTACTCAACCGGCTGGCGGCGCATGCACGAATTCAACAACATTCGAAACGCGCGTTTGGTGATGCGCTTTAACTACGCACTGAAATGAAACAGCTGGCAACACTTGTATTTATCGCACTTTTTGCTGCGGGCTGCACCAAAGAGGAGCCCCAAGAGCTCACGGTGCTCGCACCGAGTTTCAGCGTCACAGGCACACTCAACGGCGCGCTGTTTGACTTCAGTCCGGGTGGCGATGGCCGCTACCTTTTTACGCGCAGCAGCACCCTTAGCGGCGGCCGCGCACTCTTTGAAGCCGAGATTGCCAGTTTTGACGGCAGCAGTCAAGAGGCCTTGAGTGTACGCATTCATTTTGACAATGCCGTTGGAGTTCAGCTCATTGACCGCTTTAACAGTTTGCCCTTGGGTGAGCAAAGTTTGGTTTTGAATTCGACTGACCTTCAGATGGAATTTTCGACCATCGACGGCTCGCAGGTGCAGTTTACCCAAGGTGGAAATGCCGAAACAGCGACTTCGTTTACCATTGGTTTGGACGACTTGGGCGGACCGGTCTTCATTGGTGGTGCAGCTCCGCAGTGCTTCTCGAACAGCATCATTGCGCAGTTCATCCCCTTCATCGGTTGCGACCCTGCCTACCAATGGGGTACCGTGGTGAGAACGTTTGACCAAGAAGGCTTTGCGAACTTGTTTCCACCGGCGTTTACATCGGCCTATGCCGAAATAGAGTGGGTAATTGATGACGTTGTGTATACCCAGCCCGGCGGTATACCCTTGGTGGTTCCGTCAAACCAAGACAACGGCATGTCGGTTGAGCTGTACACCGATGCCTTGTTTGGCGGTCAGGTGCCGTTTTTGATTCAACAGTTCATCCCTTTTTTCGATGAACAGTGTGCCTTACCCCCCATGGAAGGCTACTTGATTGGCAGCTACGCCCCGGTGGTTGAGCTGCGTTACACATCTCCGGCAGGAGTGCGCTACAGCTCGTTGACCGATTGCAGCGGACCGTCGCAGTCGCCCAATGCGCACTTCAGTGTGCTGGGCACCGAAGATTACGCACCGAACGAGAACGGCGAGGCCACCTACAGCTTAGATTTTTCTACGGAGTTGCTGTTGTACCCGGTAAGTGCGAATCCTGGCTTGCCGCCGCTGAGTTTGGTGCTCAACACATCGAGCATCGCTTTTGCGGTAGAATAACCCTGATTGCATAGCATATAGACACGCCCTGTAGAGACGCCCTACAGGACGTCTCTACCGCACCACCATCACGTTTACCCGCATCTGGCCTTCGCCCGGATTGATCGACAGGGTGTACACACCGGCGGCAAAGGCCGATACGTCGATGGTCGCCAAACCGCTCATGCGTTCAAGTACCAAGGTGCGGCCGCTCATGTCGGTCAGCTGCACCAAGGCGCCGTCGCTGAACGCTTTGAGGTCAACGGTGAGTGTAGTTGATGCCGGGTTTGGGTACACTGCGATGCGCGCACCATCGATTTCACCAATGTTGGTCGGAAGGATGGCCGTGGTGAGCGTGACTGCATCGCCCAAACAGTCATCGGCGTTGGTTTCGGTCACAGTGATGCTGCCCGGACCGCTAGCGCTCCACATGGCCGTTACGTTGGCTGTACTTTGGCCGGCAACAATCACACCGGGGTTGATCGTCCATGCGTAGCTGCTGCCCGGTGTTGCCGGGTAGCTGTACTGCACTTCAACGAAGACCTCGGGCGTAAGCGGACCGCTGATGGCGGCTTGTGTTACGTAGCTGCATGAACCGTCGTCGCAGCCGGCGTCGGGGTTGTAGTTGCAGGCGTCTTCATCGGTGCAGCCGGTAGGCTCGGTGCCTTCGCAATCGCAGAACCCGTCGGGGATGCCGTCGCCGCCGCATACGCCACATTCGTCGAGCACATTGCCGTCGCAGTCGCATTCGCCGTCAGGTATACCGCTGCCACCGCACACACCGCATTCATCGACCTCAAAGGCGCAGCTGTTGTCGTCGCAGTTGGCAAATTCGTTGTAGTTGCAGGCTTCGGGGTTGGTGCACCCGGTCACCGAAACAATTCCCGTGTTACCGCCTACACAGTTGCCACAGGGGTCAGTGAAGGCCGTGCCGCCGGGAGTGCCGAAGCAATCGTCTTCGCAGTCGTTGCCGATGAACATGAGCACATTTCCGGCGTTCATTTCGGCGAGGAGCAGGTTGCCATCTTCTTGCGACAGCATGATCACCGGAATGGTGATTTGCCCGCCCACATCACCGGCAACCATGGCCTGAATGCCGGGTGCGTTGTTGATGATGACAAGCGCCTGTGCACCCTCGTTTTGGGCGTTGAGGGCCTTCGCGCTGAACTGGCAGGTGCCGCGGAGGGCCACTGCGATGTTGCCATTCACCGCCGCAGCATTTACCAAGGCACCGCAGCCGAGGTTGCCATTGGTGCCTCCGGAGTTAACGACCACCGCAGGAGCGATGATGTTGACAGCGCTTACATCTACTGCCCAGTTGCTGTCAAAGGCTGATGAATAGTTGTACAATCCTGCCAATGCAATAGGCGTGAGTACCTTCACAGAAGGATTGACGCACGGCGGACAGTTATCAGGGCTGTTCGGGTTGGCGTCGGGATTGCTGTCGTCGCAGTCGAGGTTGTTCTGCACATAGGCGCAGTTGATTCCGGTGATGGTGGCGTTGGTATCGCCGGCTTGGGTGCCCGAGACCAACACGGCGCCATCGCCGGTTGAGATGGTGTAGGTGGGTGTGTTGTCGCCGAACTCGCCTTCAGTTTCAATGAAGAAGGCGAACGGCCCGGCATTGGAGCTTACGGTGGCAGAGAAGCTTCCACCATTTTCAGTATTACCATAAGGGCCACCATTTAAGACTACTACACCCAAGTTGTTCGTGAGGGTCCACGACACTTCATCCAACCAGCCGGTGCCGGTGATGGTAACGATGTAGTTGCCATCGCAGGGGTTTTCGCAGAGCGGCGAGGTGTTTGTTTGGTCACCAAAGCCATCGCCATCGGCATCGGGGTACCAGCCGCTGACGTTGATGCAGCTGCCGTCATCGCATACGGCGTCAGCGTCGTAATTGCAGGCATTGGGATTGGTGCACCCAAAGCCGATGCTGCTGCCGTTGATGCCTGTGAGCAACACATTGCAGTCATCAAGCGAACTTGTTGCAACGAAAACGCTTACTACGTCGTCGGCAGCGAAGCCGGTGAGGGTGAAGCTTCCTTCGGGCTGGTTGGTAAACTGAATAACCGGCTGTTCTCCATCAATCGTGGTGATGATGGTGTAGCTGAGCTGAAATTCGTTGTCGCTCACTACCAAGTCGATGCTGAACCCGCCATTGGCACAGTCGGCTTCAACACTTGAAGATACGTTGGGTTGGCATGGATTGTCGTTGCAATCGGCCAAGAGCAAGTTGATGCTGTTCAGCGCGTTGATTCGTCCGCCTGTAGCCACTTCGTTTTGCAGGTTGGGAATTTGATCAACACCGTCGAACAGTGCGTCGCGCACAAGGTCAGCACCTCCCTGCGGATTGGTTTTCACAAACTGAATGAACGATTCGCACGGAATGGAGTACATCAAGCCGATTACCCCGGCCGTGAGCGGAGTGGCGAACGAAGTACCTGAGGTGGTAGTGTAACCGTTGGTGCCACTGGTGGTGCGCACGTTTTGGCCCGGAGCCCCTACATCGATGCGCTGCACGCCGTAGCCTGAGAAGGTGCGCACATCGTTGTGGTTGGTGGCCGTTACCGCCACCATGTACACTGATGAGCAGCCTGTAGGCATGTCGCCCACTACGTCAACGTTAACGTTGTTATTGGCGGTGGCACCGCAGCTGAGAATGCCCGCTTCGCCCATGGTGTCGTAGAAGGCACACCACACTGCGTAGTTGTTTGGGTTGGCATTGTCGATGCCCCAGCTTGAGTTGGTGGCCACTACAAATGCACCTTGAGCACCGTTGGTTTCATTGTAAAGGGCGCGCATTTCGTAGGCGTATCCGTACGATGCAAGCACGTTCGCGGTGCTAAGTCCGCCAACAGTTACCACCATCATTTTTACGTTCCAGTTGGCGCCTACAGCGCCGAGGTTGTTGTTTCCGCGTGCACCAATCATACCGGCCACGTTGGTACCGTGGTTACCGTTGAAAATGGCGTCGTTGTTGCCCCCGGGGTTCCAGCCGTCGTAGTCGTCAACGTAGCCGTTGCCGTCGTCGTCAATGCCGTTGTTGGGAATTTCTTGCGTGTTGACCCAATGGTTGGGTGCGAGGTCAGGGTGGTTCATGTTGGCCCCTTCAATGATGCACACCACAATGTCATCGTTCTGCGCGGTTTGTCCGCCCGTGGTAATGTCCCACGCTTCAGAGGTGCGTACATCGGCGCCGGCTGTGCCCCCCGTTTGACCAGTGTTGCGGTGGTGCCATTGCGCGTTGAATTCCGGGTCATTCGGAATGGTTTCACGCATGGTCACCGGGTAGTTGTATTGCACCGCTTTCACGCCATCGGTCAAGAAAACATTGCGAAACAGTTCGTTTTCGTTGAGCGTTGTAGGGTCGAAGCCGATGAGGTAAATGCCTCCACGCTTTGACAGGCATTGCTTCACTTTAAGGTCGACGGTGCCCTGTGTTGCCTTGCTAAGTACGCGCGTCATGGTGCGCGCATCGTAGCCCTTTTCGAGCATCACAATTAGCTCACCCGGGAAGTGGGCCTGTTCGGTAGGGGTTTGTGCAGAGAGGCTTACAGCAAAGATTACGCTCAGAAATGCGAGTACGTGTTGTTTCATGGTTTTGGTTTCTTTCGATGCAGGGCAATAAATTACAAAGAAATCGAATAGGTGTGTGACCCAAATGTTAGCAATGCTTGCAAACGCGTGGTAAACTTTTTCGCGATGATTCACAGAGGTTTACCTGCAATGCTGCATTTGCATCCATCCCAAAGAAAAAACATCCATCTAACGTTTTAGAAACACACAGGAGCGAGATTTGAACATGTTTCAATCGCACACGCTGAGCATTGTTTTTCTTTTTTTCCTAGCGGGATGGTCGCCGTGTGCATGTGTGCATGCGCAAACTGCGGCTTCGGCCGAACACTTCACCGACCTTGGTTCACCCAACGACGAGGTGTTCATCGCAGCGCGTGCCTCGCTGCGAACTGCAATGGAGACGGGCGACAGCACCGCCGCTGCCCAAGCCCACTACCAATTGGGACGTTACTATTTCGGTATCGGCAGTTTTGAAGGCTCAATGGAGCACTACCTCGATGCCGAGCGCATGCTGGCCAACACGCCGCCCGGTCGACTCACCTATGCCGTTATCGCTGACCTCGGTCGCGTATACCACTACACCGGCGATGCGGCAGGGTCGCTGCAGCATTACCTCGAGGCCCTCGAAGGTTACCGAAACATCGGCGATTCAGCCGGGGTTGCCGATGTGTACGGCAGGCTCGGACATTTCTACGAGAAGCAGGCCGAGTACAACACCGCACTCGATTACCAATGGAAAGCACGCCGCTACTTTGAACCGCGCAACGATTCGGCTGCCATTGCCCGCATCTTTGAGAACATGGGCAGTATTTATGAAGACTTGCTCGTGCTCGACTCGGCTGCCTTTTACTTCACTTCAGCCCTCAGTTACCTCAGCAGCTCCGATGACCTTTATATGCGCGCCAATTTGCACAACAACTTGGGCGATGTAAAACGCAAATCGGGACAAACCTACGAGGCCATCGCCCTTACCCGTATGGGCCTCGTATATGCCGAGCAAGCACAAAGCCACTACTTACGCAAAAGCGCATACCGCGACCTCGCCAAATCGTACGACGACCTCGGAAAGAGCGATTCAGCGTACCACTACCTCAATCTTGCCTACGCTCAGCTCGACAGCATCTTCACCGGCGAAGTGGCCCAGCAAATCGCACGAAGCCAAGTCATCTTCGACCTCGAACGCAAAGAAGCCAATCTGAAAGTGCAGAAGGCTGAGATTGCCCTTTTGGAGCGCGAAGGAACCCTCGGACGCCAAGTGCAGTACACCCTTCTGGTGGCTCTAATCATCTTGGTGGCCGTGGGCATGTACACCTTTCGAACACTTCGACAGAAACGCGCGAGTGAACGCTTGCTCTTTGAACAGCGCGAAACCGTGTACAAGGCCCGCCAAGAACTCGCCGACCGCGACCTCGAACACGCTGCACTTACCGAAGCCAAGCTCAAAACCGAACTCGAAAACAAACGTCTGCGTGAAATCTTCCTCAATGAACAGCTTGAACTGCGCAGCAACGAGCTCACTTCGCAAACGCTGAAGATCATCCGCAAAAACAAACTCCTCAACCAGCTCAAAACAAAAGTAGAAGGAGGAGGTAGCAGCGACCGCGTGCACGAAATGCGCAAACTCATCGATCGCCACCTTCGGGTCGATAAAAACTGGGAAGGTTTTCAAGAACTCTTCGAGAAGGTGCACGACGATTTTTACCGCAAATTGATGCAGCGCGCACCCGATTTGAGTCCGGCCGAAATACGCCTCTGCTGCTTGCTCAAACTCAACCTTCCCTCGAAAGACATGGCCGCAATGCTGGGCATATCGCCCGATTCACTGCGCATCGCACGCTACCGATTGCGCAAGAAATTGCAGCTTGAACGTACTGAGCGACTTGCCACCTACATCCTATCGTTGTAGCCCCTGTTGAATGGCTGCTTTGCAATTTGGTAACCTTGTAATTGACTGGCAAATAGATTATTGAGATTTTCGTGTTGCCTTAATGTAGCACCCTGAAAAGGGCCTTGTTGCCTTTTCATAGCCCCCTGCTTCACATCCAATTAACCTTGCACGCGCAGCTTTGCCAAAATTCTTAACCATGAAAACAATTGCACACTTAATGGTATTGGCGCTTGTGCTGCTGGTGGCTCCGGCCTGGTCGCAAACAGCGCTGATCACGGGGTCTCTGACCGATGAACGCACGGGCGATGTTTTGCCCGGTGCAACCGTCATCATCGACGGCACCAGCGAGGGCAGCTTCAGCGACCTCAACGGTAAATTTGTGTTGCGCACTTCGCGCAACGGCGCACTCACCCTGCGAATTTCGTACATCGGCTATGAAACGCTTCTGCAGCCGTTCAACCTTGAAGCAGGAACATCCATCCACCTCAACCTAACCCTCAAAGCCGTCGCCGGCTCACTCAGCGAGGTGGTCATCACCGAAACCCTGCAAGGTCAGGCACGTGCCTTGAACCAACAACGTTCGTCAGACGTGGTCATGAACGTTGTTTCAGCCGATCAGATTGGCCGTTTTCCTGACCCCAACGCAGCCGAAGCCCTTCAGCGCGTGCAGGGCGTGAACATCGAACGCGACCAGGGCGAAGGCCGTTACGTGCTCATCCGCGGATTGGCACCTCAATTCACCAATATCAGCATCAACGGCGAACAAGTGCCGAGTCCTGAAGCCAGCGTGCGCTACGTGGCACTCGATGCCATCCCCTCTGACCAGCTCGCTTCGATGGAAGTTTACAAAACCCTACGTCCTGACCTCGACGGCGACGCCATCGGTGGTTCAGTCAACCTCATTACCCGCAAGGCCCAAAGCGAGAAGCCCACCATCAACGGTAGCCTCGTTGGTGGCTTCAACGACCTCATGGGCAAGTTCAATGGCCAAGGCAGTCTTCAGTACGGTCAGCGCTTTTTGAACAACAAGCTCGGCGTGATGCTCAACGGCAGCTACTATGTGAACAACCTCGGTTCGCACAACTGGGAGCGCGACAGCGACAGCGACATCCTCAACCCGGAGGCGCACCAGCTCGAACTGCGCGATTACGAACTTACCCGCACCCGTCGAGGCTTGAGTGGTACCCTCGACTACCGTTTCAATGACCGCAATGAGGTGTACTTCCGTGCCATGCACAACCTCTTTACCGACCGCGAATGGCGCCGCCGGTATGTTTTCAATCCGGCCGATGAAGAAGTGGAGCTGCTCACCAAAGACCGCTACGAATCGCAGTCGGTCAACAGCTTCAACCTCGGTGGTATTCACCAGTTCAATGGCTTCTCACTCGACTACGAGGCGGCATACGCCTACGCAGAGCAAAACACGCCCTACGACAATGAAGTCGGCTTCATCGCCGGCGATATGGTGTCGCAAATCAACTTCTCACCGGTTGACTTCCCAACCTTGAGCACCGCTCCCGATTACCTCAACAGCGGTCTCTACGAGTTCAATGAATTCGAAACAGGCGCTACCCTCGCCACCGACGAAAACATCACCGCCAAGTTCAACGTCCAAGTGCCGTACACGCTCGGCAAGTCTGACGGAACCTTGAAATTCGGTGCAAAAGTGCGTTTCAAAGAGAAAGACTTCACCATTCAGCAAAACGTGTACGAGGCCATAGCCGGTGTACCGAATGCCGATGCCTTCACCGGTGGCTACTTTGCCGAATCGTTTTTGGACGGACGATTCACGCTCAATCCCTTTCCCGTCGTTGGCGACGTGATCGCGTACTTCAACGACAACCCCGAACAGTTCGAACTGCAGTTCGAAGACAAGGTGGTTGACGAAGCCGTTGAAGCTTACACTGCGAGCGAAGACGTGTATGCCGGTTACGTCATGACTACGCACCGCTTTGACCGTTTAACTGTGGTGGCCGGAGCGCGCTACGAGTACACCGAAGTGGCCTACAACTCAAACGAAGTGGTCTTCAACGCCAACGACGAGTTTGAAGGGGTGCAAGAAGTGTCGGGCACTTCGAGCTACGGGTTCTTCCTCCCACAAGTGAACCTCAAGTACAGATTGACCGACAAAACCCAGTTGCGTGGCGCCGCTACCTACAGCTATGCTCGCCCGAACTTTGAAGACATCGTCCCCGCGCAAGAAGCCAACCTCCGCGACCGCGAAGCCACCGTCGGCAATGCCGACCTCTTGCCGGTGAGCGCGCTCAACCTCGATGCCTTCGCCGAACACTACATGGATAACCTCGGCCTGTTCAGCGGTGGCGTGTACTTTAAGCAGTTAGACAACTTTATTTACACCCGTCGCTTTGAATCGTCGTACCCCTTCAACAGTCCGTCTCCAACGGCCGAAGGCATCCTCTTTACCCGTGCAGAGAACGGTGGCACCGCCAATTTGCTCGGTGCAGAGTTTGGCTTTCAGCGTCAGTTGGATTTCCTCCCCGGAAAACTCAAGAACCTCGCTTTGTACCTCAACTACACCTACACCAACAGTACTGCCGAATTCCAACGCACCGATGACGAACGCTTGGAAGACATCAACCTTCCCGGTCAAGCCGCACACGTGGGCAACCTTTCACTGGCCTACAACGGCGAAAAGCTCACCATCCGCGCAGCGGCCAACCTCAATGGAAGCTACCTCGCTGAAATCGGGCCCGATGCCGACAACGACATCTACGTGAATTCACGCGTTCAGCTCGACCTCACCGGCGGCTACCGCATCAACGACAACTGGCAGTTCTTCACCGAGTTCATCAACCTCACCAACCAACCGTTTGAGCTCTACAGCGGCAATCCCGACCAAATGATGCAACGCGAGTTTTACCGCTGGTGGTCGCGTGTAGGCGTTAAGTTCAACTTCAACTAATCTCCAATAGCCATGAAAAACACACGTATATATATGGTGCCCATGCTGGCACTGCTGGCGCTCGCAGCGTGCGACCGCCGCGAAGAAGACCTCGTAACGGCTTTGTCGCCCGATGAATTGCCGATTGTAATCCTCATCTCTGACGAGGGCGATGGCGACCTTGAAGATGCCGATGAAGTGGGCATCGCATTGGAGTTGCTGCCACTTTGGAATGCACAAACCCGCAACCCAGAGGGTGAAACCCCTGAAATGCCGAGTGATGTAACAGTTCGCTTTGCGCTGTCAAATCCGGAAGGTTTCACTGCGTGGGATGCCTACATTGTGGGCGTTGACGCCGTGTACGAAATCGATGACTGTACTGACAGCAGCGACGAAGGCATTGACCTCAATGCCGAGTTTGACCCAAGTACCGGCACCGGAAGTTTCACCTGGCCGCAAGGCGTTTCAGAAGTTGAAGTGCTCTTTGAACTCAATCCTGACCTCTTTGCAAACGACCTGCTTGACGGCAGCTTCGGTGGCTTCACCTTCGAAGTAACCGGCGTAGAAGGCAATGAAGGCGTGCGTGTGAGCAGCAACCTCAACTTCCATTACCTCGCGCTTGACGACGAAGCTGTGTTCGGCGAGTGGAGCATTGACCCCGCCACCGATGGCAACTGGGAAGCACTTCAAGCCCTGTTCGCAAACTTCGATGAAGACTTCGCCGAACTTGGCGTTGATGAAATTGACGAAATCGTGCTCACGTTCGAGTACGACAAAATGGAAATTACCATCGTGCTGTTGGCCACCGAAGAAGACGAATGCGACCCAAGCGAACTCGTCAACGAAGAAATCCAAATCGAGGCCGACTACGCCTTCGGTGCCGATGACCTGGCCGGCTTGACTGAGGGAGACCTTGAACTTGAAGGCGCCATTGAGGTTGAAGGCATCGAGTACGAATTCGTGCTTGAAGGCAGCTTCGCCATCTCGGCCGATGGCAGTACCCTCACGCTCGAATTGGGCGGCGAAATTGACGACATTTCAGAACTTGAATCACAAACCCTTACCCTTACACGATGAGAATTTCTTTTTCTTGGGGATGGATGGGATGGTTGGCCTTAGCCGCCGTTGCATGCAATGAACCCACACCGGTTACCGAAACCACTGAACCGATGGCTCCTACTGAGCTTGCACCGCTCGTAATTACAGAAGCCCTGCCGAACGACACCGATGATCCGGCCATTTGGCTGAATCCCAATGATGTGATGCAAAGCCGCATCATTGGTACCGACAAAGACTCGCTCGGAGGCCTCTACGCATTTGACCTCGACGGCAAAATTGTGGGCAAAAGCATCACCCTTGAGCGTCCGAACAACGTTGACGTGGCTTACGGACTCGATGTGAACGGCACAACCGTCGACTACGCCATAACCGGCGAGCGCTTTACCAATAGTTTGCGCGTGTTCCGCATGCCTGACCTCGAGCCCATCGACAATGGTGGTATACCGCTGTTCGAAGGCGAAACCGGCGAAGAGTTCCGCGCTGTTATGGGCGTGGCTTCTTACATCGGAGACGACGGTACGCATTACGCTATTGTGAGCCGCAAGTTTGGTCCGCAAGACGGCAGCTACCTCTGGCAGTACCGTCTGTTTGACAACCCCGATGGTAGCATTGGTGGCGAGGTCGTGCGCAAGTTTGGTCAGTTCTCAGGCAACAAAGAAATTGAAGCCATCGCCGTTGATCACGAGCTGGGCTACATTTTCTACAGCGATGAGCAAATAGGTGTACGCAAGTACCATGCCGAGCCCTCGAAGGGCAATGAAGAATTGGCATTTTTTGCTCAACAAGGTTTTCTTGAAGACCACGAAGGCATCACCATTTGCAAAACAGCGCAAGGCAAAGGCTACATAATTGTAAGCGATCAGGCCCGTCATGCCTTCCGTTTTTTCCCGCGTGAGGGCAGTGCAAACGGAGCGCATGACCACCCCGAGCTGGGTGCAGTGCAGGTGGCAGCCCGCAACAGCGACGGCAGTGAGCTTACCCGCGAGACCTTCAATGGCAAGTTTCCCGGCGGTTTGTTCGTAGCGATGAGCGACGACCGCACCTTTCATTTCTACAGCCTCGAAGCGTTGATCAAAGGCGCCGGTTTGTAAGTGTGTTTCAATCACCGTTTGTGAAAAGGCGGCTTCGGTATTCGGAGCCGCCGTTTTTTACGATGCATCAAACTTTACTTCACGTGCAAAAGGTTTACCGCGGTTCAGTCTTAACCAAATCGCAACACACGAAACTGTGCGAACCATTTTGTATTGCGTACTTTTATGGTGTTCACACATTTCGAATGCCATGATCAATCGTTTTGCCACCATCGCTGCGCTTACCGTCTTTTTTTCTGCTGCCGCAGGATGCGCGAAGGAAGAGACCACTAGTGCTGTGCCCGATTATTTGGACGTTGTTGGCTTGACCGGCACCCGTGTGTTGACGTTCCTTGAAATTGGCGGAATCAGCAGTATGGCAGTGCCCTGTTGCGATACCCTTGTGGTGCATTCGGATGGCGCATCAACCGATTTCGTGGGCGGGTTTCGCTTGGCCACTTACGGACCGGATATTATCGGAACCGTCACGGCTGACCCCGAAGCTGCAACCGTGCTCTTCCGTTACAACGAAACAGAACGTTTACGGAGCTATGTAGTATCGGGCGACAACCTAACGCTCACCTACACCGACGATGGGGTTGTTTACGTAGAAGGCTGGCGACGCATAGCCGACTGAGGCCCGCAAACGCAACCGAATTCTACGGTAAACCTTTCCTACACCCCATAAAACGTTTACCGCAGTTCTGCAGTACACATCCTGCGAAGCGGAGAAAAAAGAAATGAAGCTGCCGTTTGGCTGTAAAGTTTACTTCCCGGCGACGAGGTACAAAATGCCGATCACTGCCAGCACCAACACAACCACTCCGGCGATTTTCCAGAAGCTGTATGGCCGTTCGCCACGCACCAAGCCGCTTTGGCCGTTGACCAGGAAACGGTACGCTTTGCCGTTGTAGCGGTAGGCGCTGACGTAAACCGGCAAGAGAATGTGCTTGAACGTGAGCTTGTCCCATGTGACGTTCATCGAGGTGATGCGCTGCTCGTCGCCGCCAATGTCACGCTTCACAAGGGTGCGGATTTGCTCTTCGATTTGCTTGCGGCCAATGGCGAAGCCTTCGTTGAGGTTGATGTTGTAGCTCTCGACCAAAAAACCGCGCAAGAAGTCGTGGTCAAACGGAACGAGGGCATCCAACTGCCACGGATGCAAACCGTTGGTGATGTCAGCAGGGAGGGCATCGTTGGCGAGCACCAGTTCATCGTCGAAAAACTGCGCTACTTGGCCCGATGCGGGGTACCAATCGACCACTGTTTTGGTGCGGGTGCGGTTTTCAGTTTTACCGTTGACGGTGACAGTGTAGTTTTCGCTTTCAGTGCGGCGGATGCCCCGCTGTCCGGTATACACGGTGGCCGTATCGGCGTCGAAGGTCCAAAACGGAATGTAAATGCCCTTGAGCTTATCGGGCAGGTTTTGCATCCGTTTGAGTTTATTGGGGGCAAACCACAATCCGTGCAGCCACTTACGGTAACGCTCAATGGCGTCGCGGTGTTCGATTTGGAAGGGGATGAGCGCTTGCGGACGAATCTGCTCCATCCGCGCAGCGTCTTTCACCAATAAATGTCCGCCGCAAAACACGCAACTTTTGCCCACCGAGGTATCGTCGAAGGGGTTTACCGCGCCGCAGCTCTCGCACTCAACGGTGGCCACGGGGTCGGTGGGTGTTTGCGACGCTTCTTTCGCCAGAAAGTCATCGAGGGCCTGCTCGGCGATTTCGACTTCTTTGAGGTTGATCTCGTTGCGGGTACCGCAGTAGTCGCAGTTCAGATCGGTGGTGCCGGCTTTGAAGCGCAGCTCGGCACCGCAGTTGCAGCAGTTTATTTTGCGCGCACCTTCAACGCCTGCAGTCACTTCAGCCATGGCCGTTTATGCATTTGGAAGGGGAGGAGGAACACTGCCGAAGAACCCGCTGATGTCGCTCACGGCCGATGCAGCCGCCCACTGGGCCATGCCTTGCGTCCACACCAAAGTGTCGCGACCCACTTCGCCACGTGCAATCATTTGCTGCAAGGTGGCGAGATCGAACGGACCGGCCTGTTGGTTGTTCATGGCAACGAAGTATTGCACGGCGGTAGGCAGCGGCGGCGGACCACCGGCTGCCGGTGCCTGCTGTGCGGGTTGCGACTGCTGTTGAGCCGCTTGTTGCGGTTGCTGAAACAGCGAGCCCATTTGGTTCGACATCATGAAGCCCATGCCCATGCCCATGGCACCGCCTGCGGCGCCTTGGTTTTCGGCGGCCTTCTCCATGGCCTTGGCGGCCTTCATTTGCGCCAGCTTGTGCAGGTCAATCTTTTCCAAGCGGCTCAGCTCGAAGATTTCTTTCTTGACCTCTTCGGGCATGGTGACGCTCTCGACCAAGAACTTGGTGAGAAGAAGTCCGTACTCGGCAAATTCAGGGGTAAGTGCGGTTTGCGCAATCTCACTGAGTTCATTTACGTTGCCGGCAAAGCTTTCAACCGGAATCATTGATTCGCCAACGGCATCGGTGAAGCGCGTCACAACAATGCTGCGCAGCTGGGCATCAACCTCGTCGCGGGTGAACTCACCATCGGTGCCCACAATTTCTTTAATGAACTTGCCGGGGTCGTTGATGCGAATGGCATAGGTACCGAAGGCCCGCACCTCGAGCATGCCGAAACGGTCATCATTGAGGATGATGGGCGACTTGGTGCCCCATTTGTTGTCGGTGAAGTTCTTGGTGTTGACGAAGTAGACTTCGGCTTTGAACGGACTGTTGAAGCCGTATTTCCAGCCTTTCAGCGTAGCGAGGATGGGCAGGTTCTCGGTGTTCAGCGTGTACATGCCGGGACCAAAGACATCGGCGATTTGGCCCTCGTTGATGAAGACCGCCATTTGCGTTTCGCGGACGGTCAGTTTCGCGCCGTTTTTGATTTCGTTTTGGTAACGCTCGAAGCGGTACACCATGGTGTCTTGGGTTGGGTCAAGCCACTCGATGATGTCAATGAACTCATTTTTGAGTTTGTTCCAAATGCTCATGGTCAAAGGTTTAGCAAAGGGGATGAGAGAAAATTTTCGCTCGACAATTTATGAAAATGTGCGGTGCGTTAGCGTGAAAAAACGAAAACACCTCCGCCTTGTTCGAGGGTCAGGGTTCTCAGTTCGGGGGCGAAGCGCATCACCACACCGGCAGGGGTAAACCTGAAGTGGTTGGATTCAACCGCCTCAAGAGGGAAGGAGGGCTGCCCGGTGGCTTGCGCAGTGAGCACACCATCAACAACACTGATGGTCATGGCGATGGGCAGCTGAGCCGAGGTATATTCGCCGGTAAGTTTGTTGAGTTCATCGGCTGTTGGCGTGTAATCGCTGAAGGTGGGAATCGCGAAGTCGTTGCCGAAAGTGGCATCCAACACAGCGATGGCCACCTCGTTGAGGTCGTACCGGTTGCCGTTGGTGATGATGGCAAACGAAATGCCTTCGTTGGGGAAGTGCGAATACATCGAAGCAAAACCGTCGATGCCGCCGGTGTGTCCGTAGCTTTTTTCGGTTCCGTAAGGGAGAATGAACAAGCCTGCGCCGTAAGCGCCATCCATCCGTTTCATCTCTTCAAGGGTTTCCTGGCGGATGAGCTTCCCGCTGTGCAAGGCATCCGCGAAGCGCAAAAGATCCACTGCCGTCGAGGCAACGGCACCGGCGCCAAGCGGCACCGAAGGATGGGTTTCGGCCTCGCGCACCCACTCAGTGGTATAAGTGTACGAGAAGGCCGCGTTTTTCGCCTTCGCTGCGGGTAGCATAATGCCGGTGTTTTCGAGTTTAGCGGGACCGACAATATACATGTCGAGCAATTCAGCGTAGGGTTTGCCGAACACTTCTTCGAGAATGAAGCTCAGCAGCACCGTGTTCGAGTTGCTGTATTCGCTGCGCAGCCCCGGGTCGAAATCGCTACCGGCCGCTGCGATGCGATCAAGGTGGGCTGGTTTGCTTTGCTCGGAGGTGTGGTAGCTCAGGAAATCAGGGTCGTTGGTGAAGTTGTGGATACCGCTTTTGTGCCGCAGCAAGTGGTCGATGGTGATTTTTTTTGCATTGGGGATGGATGGGAAATGGGCGTCGAGGGTCGACGTGAGCGACAGCTTTCCGGCTTCGAGGGCTTTGAAAACCAGCACAGCCGTGAAGCTTTTGCTGATGGAGCCAATGCGCACTTGGGTAGTGGCATCGATGCGGCGTTGGGCTTCCACATCGGCGTAACCGAGTGTGTGCTGGTAAAGGATGTTTCCGTTGCGCGATACGGCAACGGCGCCCATGAAGCGGTTGGCCGCTTCAAGCGCATCGAGGTAGGCGTTCATCTGTGCTACGGGAAAGGCGGTATCGGTAGTGGCTGCCGCCAGCGGCTTGGCCGTCGGTTGGGCGAAGGCGCCGTAGACTGCCAGCATCATTGCAACGAGAAGAGCACTGCGTTTCATGGAACTAAAGGTTTGGATTCGAATTTAAACGCTTGAGTCGGGTTTGCCTGTAATTTTTTGATAAGCGGCGCAGAGGGTGGGTGAGGGGCGTTTGTCGACAGCTCTAGATTGATTAAATTTGAACATGCACATCAAAGGCGACAAACTCAGCGAAATCCAAAAACTCTGTAAAGTGCATAAGGTCAAAACGCTGCATGCCTTTGGTTCTGTAACTCGCGACGATTTCTCGGAAGATTCAGATATTGATTTGGTTGTCGATATTGACGAGAACGATCCCTTTCGCTACACTGATTTGTACTTTAGTTTGAAGGAGAAAATCGAAAAGCTTCTTGGCCGAAAAGTAGATTTACTTGAGTCGAGGGCTTTAAAGAACAAGTTCTTTTTGAGGCAGTTGGAACAAACGAAAGTGCAATTGTATGGATGAACGCATACGAGCTTGTCTCTTTGATGTTCTGTCTGCGATTGTTGAGATTGAAGAGTTTCTTTCGGAGATTGAAGAGTTTGCAGTTTACCGCAACGACACGAAAACCAAGAAGGCCGTGGAGCGAAATCTTGAGATTGTTGGCGAAGCTGTGAACCGGATCCTTATGATCAATCCTGATTTTTATTTGTCAAAGGCGAAAGAGATTGTTGGAACGCGAAATAGAATTGTTCATGGATATGACGCCATTTCCGATGAAGTGATTTGGTCAATTGTTTGGAGAGATCTACCCGTACTCAGAGGTGAGGTTGAGACTCATCTTGGGGAGTCGGATGTTTGAGTTGCGTCACCTTCCACACGACGTTGGTGGGATTGCCGCCTAAAAATTGACATTTATCAGTTTTTTGCGATATTCGGGACATGATCCTCGAAGTTTGTTGCACCAGCGTAGAAAGTTCAGTCACCGCCGAAGCCCATGGCGCTGACCGCATTGAACTGTGCATGCATTTGGGCAGCGGTGGCCTTACACCCAGCGTGGGCCTGGCACGGCACGTCGTTGATGAAACCGAAATTCCGGTGTTTGTGCTGATTCGTCCGCGCGAAGGCAACTTCGTCTACAGCAAGCACGAGAAGGCCGTGATGCTTTATGATATTGCAGCGTTGCTGGATGTGGGCGTGCACGGCATTGTCGCCGGTGCACTCAACAGCGACGGCACAGTTGACCTGGCATTCACCGAAGCGGTGCGACGCGCTACAGAAGGCGTTCCGATGACCTTCCACCGGGCGTTTGATGAATGCACACAGCCGGGCGCTGCGGCGACTGTGCTCCACAACATGGGTGTGGAGCGCATTTTAACGAGCGGACAATCATTGCGTGCGGTTGACGGCATCGCCACCTACCGCGCCTTAATGCAGTTGGAGAAATGTCCGACCCTCCTCGCCGGTGGCGGCGTATCGGCCGACGCAGTTAGCCAGTTGGCGGCATGCGGCATCACCGAAGTGCACTTCAGCGCGCGTAAAGCAGTACACGGTTCAATCGGCCGCGGCATTTTTGATCCGGCGTACGAAACCGTTGACCCCGAAATAGTATCGGCAATGCGCGCTGCCCTTGAAGCGGTTAACCGGCACCAAACCACCTGAGAGCGATTATTTTTCGCGGTGCGGTTTCCATTTGAACAGATTTTCGTAATATTGCACCCCGTTTTGGAAGAACTATAGTCAGTGCACCATGGATAAGATCAAAGAAATCGCGAGCAAGCTCGTTGAAGCAAAACAATGGCCCGACTTCAAGTCAGGAGATACCATCTCTGTTAGCTACAAGATTAAAGAAGGTAACAAGGAGCGTATCCAGCAGTTCCAAGGTGTAGTGATTCAACGTCGCGGAAGCGGCCACACCGAAACCTTCACCGTACGTAAAATGTCAGGTTCGGTAGGTGTCGAGCGTATCTTCCCAATCAGCTCTCCATTCATTGAAGAAATTGGCATCGTTAAGCGTGGTAAAGTACGTCGTGCACGTATCTTCTACCTCCGCGAACTTACCGGTAAAGCCGCCCGTATCAAGGAGCGCAAGAAATTCAACGCGTAAACCGCTTGGCTTGGGCCAAGTCAATTATATTTCGAAAAGCCGGATGAAAGTCCGGCTTTTTTCATTGATTTCATCGCAGGGTCGAGGTTAACCCAGCGGCACTGAGCCAAAAGGGGTTCACCACTCAACCAAAAACAGCAGCAAATCGGCGGTGCCGGTGAAACCAACGCCGTTCAAGTCGCCGAAGCGCCTGACTGAGCTGCACCAAAAGTCGGCCGAAAGAAGCCCTTGCGGTTTCGCAAAGAAACGATTGCGAAGTGCGTATCAGCGGACAATTCGCGCAAACACATAGCCCCCAATAAGGTGCCACACGCCCCACCAAGCGAGTACGAACGCCATGGGGCCGTTGCCGTCGAAAAAGTTGAAGGTGATGACCAAGCCAAGGGCCGTATTCTGAATGGAGGTTTCCAACGCAATACTTACCCGATTGGGTTTGGGTTGCCTCAGCAGCCAGGGCAATCCGTAGCCGCCCAAGGTAGCAAGGAGGTGGTGCAGTGCAATCAAAAAAAACACCGAAGCAATGTGGTCAATGAAGCTGCCGAAATTGCCGTAGAGCGCGCTCACAATGAAGCCAATCAGCACCAGCATGCTCAAGCTTTGCAGGGGTTTTTTCAGTTTCGCTGCCGCGGATGGGAAACGGTGGGCCGTGGCCATCCCCGCCAGGGCAGGAAGCACAATCACCCAGCCAATCGTCAACAGTGTAGGCAAAAACGGCAGTTCAATCGCCGGTCCGTCGCTGCCGCGAAGCGTCAATGCCGACAAGCCAATGAAGAGCAACGGTGTTGTAAACGCCGATGCCAACGATGAAATCGTGGTCAGGGTAACGCTCAGTTCGATGTTGCCGCGGCCGATGAGGGTAAAGAAGTTTGATACATTTCCACCCGGACACGCAGCGAGCAGTACCATGCCCGCCGCCAAACCCGGCGATGGGTCAAACGCATAAATCATGAAGGCCGTCACCGCAGGCAAAACGAGGTACTGACTGGCAACGCCTACGAACACCGCTTTCGGACTCGCCAAGACGTACCTCAAATTGCTCCATTGCAGGTGCAGGGCAACGCTGTACATGATGAAGGCCAGGCAGAGGTTGAGCGCAGTCAAGCTCTCCGGCGAGAAGTTCAGCGTTACCTCATTCCCCATCGAGTACCTCTTGCAGTTGTTCGGGGGTAATGCCGGTGTGGAGTTCACCGAAACGCGCATAGCTGAGTTCACCGCGTTCTTCCGAAACCACAATGACAATGGCATCGGTTTGCTCGCTCATGCCGATGGCGGCACGGTGGCGCATGCCGAGTTGGCGGGGCAGAGCTTCGTTTTCCGTCGCCGGAAGCATCCCACCGGCGCTGACAATCCGACTTCCGCGAATCAGCACGGCTCCGTCGTGCAGCGGTGAGTTCTTGAAAAAGAGTGTTTCGAGCAGTACCGACGATACCCGCGCATCGATGCTTTTTGACGCGGTGATGAACGGCGTGGTATCGGCTTTGCGTGCTACAACGATGAGTGCACCGGTTCTACTGTCGGCCATCCGCCGGCAGGCGGTAACAATCGCACCATAGCGCTGGGCATTCTCGTCAACAGGTGCTCCAAACCACTTTCGCAAAAAGGCAGGCGTGCCCTTCAGAAAATCACGGTTGCCGATCACCACCAAAAAGTGGCGCAGCTCTTGCTGGAACACAATCAGCAAAGCAATCACCCCAACACCAATGAACTGACCGAGGATTTCGCTGAACATTTCCATTTGGAGGGCGGTGACCAGCTTCCAAACGAGGTAAATACCGAGAATGCCAAAGAAGATTTTGATCGCAACGGTACCGCGAATGAGCTTGTAGGCTTGGTAAATGAGCCATCCGACCAACAAAATGTCGATCAGATCAATAAAATTAAAGTTCAGTACAGCAGCCGTCATCGTGCGTTATCACGGGTAAAGCTAAACAATTTGATGGCCTCTGCAGCGGCCTTTACGTCATGCACACGCAAGATGCGGGCGCCGTTCATCAAGGCAATGGTGTTGGCTACCGTGGTACCGTTCAGCGCTTCTTCAGGCGTGGTTTCAAGCAGTTTGTAAATCATGCCTTTTCGCGAAACGCCGGCCAAAATGGTGCAACCAAGCGGCTCAAACTCAGCAAGACGGGCCAAGAGTTCGTAGTTGTGGGTGAGTGTTTTCCCGAAGCCAAAGCCGGGGTCGAGAACAACATCGGCCACACCGGCCTGCCGCAGCTGCGCGAGCTTGTGCGAGAAAAAGGCGTACACTTCGTTGACCACATCGGTGTAAGTAGGGTTGGCCTGCATGGTTTCAGGCGTGCCTTGCATGTGCATCAAGATGTAAGGCACGCGCAGTTCAGCCACTGCGGTGAGCAAGTCGGCATCCAGGCTCCAAGCTGAAATGTCGTTGACAATCGCCGCACCGGCCGCCACCGCTTCACGGGCCACATGGCTGTAAAAGGTGTCAACACTGACAACGAGTTCAGGAAAGTGCCGGTGCACAGCGTCAATCACCGGAACCACGCGATGCGCTTCTTCATCGGCTGAGATGCGCTCGGCTCCGGGTCGGGTGCTTTGTCCGCCAATGTCAACCATGTCAGCGCCGTCGGCCACCATCTGTTCAACCGTGCGCAGCGCGGCATCGACAGTTTGCTGTCGGCTACCGCCGTAAAACGAGTCGGGGGTGGTGTTCAAAATGCCCATGACGCGGGGCTTGTCGAGGTCAATTAGTCGGCCTCCAATGCGCAGTGTGCGTTGTGTCATCGTCGCGGCTGGGTTTCGTATCTTTCGGCCGGAAAGTTACAACCATCGATGGCCGATACCAACCAACAGTACGACCGGGTGATTGCCCGCTGCGAAAGTTTGTTCAGCAAGAAGACCCGCGACTACGGCACGGCATGGCGCATTCTGCGTACTTCTTCGCTCACCGATCAGATTTTCATCAAGGCCAACCGCATCCGTACCATCCAAGAAAAGGGCATGTCGAAGGTCAATGAAGGCATTGCCGATGAGTTTGTGGGCATCATCAACTACGCCATCATTGCGCTCTTGCAGCTTGAATTGCCGGCCGATGCGCCGCTTGAGCTCGGTGAAGACGAAACCATGAACCACTACCGCCGCATCGTCGATGAAACGCGTGCCCTCATGGAGCGCAAAAACCACGACTACGGCGAGGCCTGGCGCGATATGCGCATCAGCTCGCTCACCGATCTCATTTTGATGAAGATCTTACGGGTCAAGCAAATCGAAGACCATGCCGGCAAAACCCTCGTGAGCGAAGGCGTTGAAGCCAACTACCAAGACATGCTGAACTACGCCGTGTTTGCCCTAATTTTGATGGAAGATTCTGACTCAAACTCGTAATACTATGCTCAAATCGTTTCGCGATGCCTTTCGGGGAATTGGCCTGGCCTTCCGCTCTGAGCGCAACCTGCGCATTCATTTGGGCGCAGCGGTGCTCGTGATCAGCGCCATGCGTTGGCTTAACATCGACAAAACCCAAGGGGCCATACTGCTTCTGTGTATCGGAATGGTGATGGCCGCTGAAGTGTTCAACAGTGCGCTTGAAGCACTGGCCGATGTGGTGCAACCCGAGCACGATGAACGCATTCGTCGGGTGAAAGACATTTCAGCCGGTGCTGTGTTGCTGCTGGCCTTGGTCGCGGCATTAATCGGTGCGATTGTGCTGTTGCCGCCCCTCATCGAGCGCCTTAATCCATAGCCGCCACAAGGGCTTCGAGGCTTTCAAAACTGCTGAAGCTTTTCAGTGTTTTTGTTTTTGGATGGATGAGCCAATACCGGTCAACCTGCGACGATCGGTACGCCAGTTGCAAATCGTGCGTGGCTACGAGCAGGGTTTTTCCCTCGCCTGCGAGCTGACGGATGCCGTCCCACCATTCAACACGCGACGGGAAATCAAGAAACGCCGTGGGTTCATCCATTACCAGCACAGGTGTACTTTGCACAAGAGCCCGCGCAATTAGGGTCTTTTGGCGTTCGCCGTCGCTGATTTGATCGAGGCGGTGATGGGCGCGATCGGTGAGGTTGAAACGCTCAAGCAATCGGTCGATTTCGGTTTCCGATGCATGCTGTGGCCATGCGCCGAGGGCAATGACTTCGCGTACGTTTAGAGCGGTGGGCAACTGCGTAGTCGCCATCACAAGCGCCACTTTTTGCGCGCGTTCAAGAGCATTCAGCCGGTGCAACTCAGTGCCATCTACCATAACCTGACCGTCAAGTCGTGGTAAGAGGCCGCAAAGGGTTTGCAGCAAGGTACTTTTGCCGGCTCCGTTGCGACCGGCCACCACCACCACTTCACCCGGTTCAGCCGAGGCATTGATGCCCGAAGCAACCACCTTGGTCCCATATCCAATCGAAAGATTGCGCAGCTCTACCATCAAAACACCCTCCTTCCTTTGAGCAACAAGGCAATCACAACCGGTGCGCCGAAGAAAGCGGTGACCGCATTCAGCGGCAGGCCACCGGCCCCGACGGGCAAACGCACAAGCAAATCGCAGGCCAGGCCAACGGCCATTCCGCTAATCACCACAGCAGGCACCAATACAGAGTGACGTCCACTCTGCCAAATGCCGCGTGCGACATGCGGTACGGCCAAGCCAATGAACGCGACCGGACCGCAGTAGGCCGTTACGGCTCCGGTGATGAGCCCAGTGGCAAGCAGCACTTCCCACCGAAAACGCACTACGTTCAATCCACTCGATCGTGCATAGGCTTCACCGAGCGACCACAAATCAATCCGGCGGTGCATCCGAAGTGCAAGCAACACAGCGGGCACCACTGCCAAGGCCAGCACCGCCACCTGCCCATAGCTGAGGTCGGCGAAGGAGCCCATCCCCCAAAAAACAAAACTGCGCAACGCTTCGCTCGTTGTACCCGCTTGCACAAACGTCACCACAGCCGAAACCAAATAACCGGTCATGAGGCCGAAGATGAGCAGCGAAACGGGTTGAGGCATTCTGCGCGCAAAAGCGAGTATAAGCACCAGCACAGCCATTGCGCCGGCAAATGCAGCACCCACTATGGAGTTTCCGCCCAAACCGGCCATCACCACAAGGGCAACACCGAGGCCGGCGCCTGAACTGATGCCCAACACCCCCGGCCCCGCCAACGGATTGTGAAAATACTGCTGCATAAGCAAGCCGGCGAGCGCGAGGCCGCCGCCGGCCAACGCTGCAGTCAATGCGCGGGGCAACCGCGAACCGGTCACAATGATGTGCGTCACAGCGTTGTCAGATGCGCCAACCAAGGCCTTCACCACGTCAAGCGGCGCCAGCACAACCTGGCCCAAGAACAGCTCAGCAGCGATGAGCACAACCACAGCCATGGCCGCCAAGATCCAACGCACGGTGTGGGTTTTCAATCGCGAACGGGTTTAAAGTAGCAGTAAACATGACCGGGCAGCAACTGCGGATGGAGCAATGCAGTGAGGTCAGCCAGCACCGCATCGGGTTCGGTGATGGCACGGCCAAAATAATCGGTTTCGGCGGCATTGCAGTAAAAAACCTTTCGCTCGCGAAATGCGCGCAAAGCGGTGTAACGGTTGTCTTCAGTAGCGATGTCGTCGTAGGTAAGCGGCCCCGGGGTGTACACCACACGGCCCCAGTAGTCGGCGTCGACGGCGCGCACAATGAACTGTTCGAAGTCAAGGGTTAGGTTGCCGGGTTGCACGGCATCGGCAAAGAGGTATCGTCCGCCGGCGTGCTCGCTGAAGCGGCCCATGAAACTGTTGGCCGGAGGGGCGTACCACTGTCCGTTCGCGTGGCTGCCGGTGTAGAGGAGCGGACGTTCATCTGCGGGCACTGGCGCAGTCAAAGCGACAAGGGTGTTGTAGCGCGCCTCAACGGCCGCGAAAACGCTGTCGGCGGCTGCACTGCGGTTGGTGAGGAAGCCCATGACTTTCATCCATTCGGCGCGGCCGAGCGGGTGGGTTTCAAGGTACTCGCTAAGTGGTATTATGCCAATACCGGCGCTTTCGAGAACGGGGTACTGCGCTCCGCCAAAGGGGTAGGAGGTAACCACATCGGGATTGGCACGAAGGGTGCGTTCGGTGTCGAGGTCGTGTTCGCCGGTGAGGTCGGCTATTTTTTTCTGTTGGATGAGCAGCTTGGCCTCCGGGTCTAGAATGCGGTCGGCATACACCGTGCCGACAACCGATGAGAGGCTGCCAATGGCGCTCAGCAGGGCGATGTGGGTGGTACTCACGGTAGCCAAACGGATGCCTGAATCGGGCAAAAGAACCGTTGGTACGTGAGTGTTATCAGACGAGCCAGTGCCTCGGCACACCTGGCACAATACGCTTCCATCGCGTTTTTCGAGGTCGAGCAAGCGAAGGCAAAGCGCGTTTCCGCGGGCAACGAAGTCGAATCCTTCGGCATAGCTGACAACGGTATCCACCAGTGCGAAGTCAACTGCGCCTTTCTGGGCCACAGATGCGGAAGAATCGGCATCAGCTCCGCATCCGGCCAACAGCCATCCCATCCCCCAAAAAAGAAACGCGAAAACCACGAAGGTGGGGAATTGCTCTTGCTGTTTGTATTTTAGTATATTGCACATGCACTTGACCGGATGAGGGGCAGTTTTGAGCGACGAAGTTACCGGTTTCAGTGCGAACGTACCTCAATACTCAAGCCATGAAAGCTCTTTTACCTCTCTTCGTCGCCTTTATAGTATGTGGACAATCCCTCAACGCACAGGTTATCTCTTCGGCATTTCCGGTTGAACCCATTACCGACGATTTGAACGGTGCGCTGAACCAGTTCTTGCTGGGCAGTGGCGTCACTTCGGGCGATGCTGTTTCATCACCGCTTTCGAACTTCGCCATTGCCAGTTTCACAGGAGGTGGGCCGTACATCGGGCTTGATAGCGGATTGGTGCTATGCACGGCCGGCGTCAACGGCTTTGGGTTCAGTCAACAGTCAACACCCCAGCCTGATCTACTTGCGGTCGCAAACAGTGTGCCACAGTTGTTGGGAGCCTCGTTTCAGGTCTCATCGGTGAACGATGTTGCCGAGGTTTCGTTCGACTTTGTGGCTTTGGGTGACAGCCTATCGTTCAATTTCGTTTTCGCTTCAACGGAGTATGCCATGTTCGTGAACACAGCGTTCAACGATGTCTTCGCCTTCTTCTTGGCAGGTCCAGGGCTCGAAGGCCCTTACTCGGCACCTGAAGGGTATCCCAGTGGTGCAATAAACATCGCTGTGGTTCCCGGTTCCAATCCGCCTTTGCCAATCACAGTGAGTTCAGTGAACGCTCAGCTCAACTCAGAATATTTCATCAACAACCAAAGCGCTTTCGGTTCACCGGCAAACGTTGATTTCATCTTTAACGGGTTTACAGAGGTGATTACTGCACATGCCAACGGACTTATCCCCGGCGAAGTTTACCACATCCGTTTGGCCATTGGCGATGGGTCTGACAATGCGCTGGCTTCGGCTGTGTTCTTGGAAGCCGGTAGTTTCACCTTCTCGATTAC
Source organism: Flavobacteriales bacterium (assembly GCA_036835325.1). GTDB lineage: Bacteria > Bacteroidota > Bacteroidia > Flavobacteriales_D > Sanyastnellaceae > CAMCHP01. Next base: position 382 of record DAITMF010000041.1, on the reverse strand, counting down.
CGCCCCTGACAGCGGTGAAGGTGATTTTAACGGCGATGGGGTACTCGATATTCTTGACCTGTTGGCCTTACTCGGTCAGTTCGATTGCACGGTTGATTGCACGGCCGACATCGACGGTGACGGTGTGGTAGGCATCAGCGACTTGCTCGCCTGGTTGTCGTTGTTTGATTGATTACTCCACCCAATACTCCACCACGCGCACTTGCTTGCCCAAACGCGCACTGAGCCAAGCTTGTAAACGCTTGCCGTTGGCTGACCGGTCTTCTGCGGGCGTTGCGGGTGCCCACTTCACAACCACCGTCGAAATGGTGTCGATTCGTGCAAAGTTGCTCTCGTAAAAATTGGCGAAGGCAAAGCGCTGCACGTTGGGGTAAAGCGATTT
>DAITMF010000040.1:0-29095 GCA_036835325.1 Flavobacteriales bacterium | reverse complement strand
CATCTGAAGTCTAACATCTGAAGTCTGAAGTCTAGCATCTGCAGACTCTCCGGGTCGATCAGCACCACCCGAAGTCACGGTCACTTGTTCAGCTTGCCGAGTCGCTCAACCCTTTGCAACCACTTCTCGCGAAAGCGGTCTTTTGAAAGGCGCACTGGACCAATTGCCGTAATTTTCACTGAACCAACACCTATAAACTGCATGGTGAGCTTTTTCATGGCTGAATGACTCGGACTGCCATAGTACAAGCGATAATACCACGGCGGCTGATCCATGGTGCAAATGATGCGCGCTGATTTACCGGTGAAGTACTTGTCCCACCACAACGAGCCCTCTCTCTTCTTGAATGCATAGCCCGGCAGCAAGACGCGATCTAAAAACCCTTTCAATAGCGCCGGAACAGCTCCCCACCATACGGGATACACCCAGACGATGTGATCAGCCCATTTCAAGGTTTCCTGCGCACGAATCAGATCAGGTTCAAGTTCGGTGCGCTTTCGGTATCCAAACTGCAGGTTCGGATTGAACTGCAAATCCCGCACAACGATTTCGCGAAACTCTGCGCCCGATTGCTCGGCTCCACGGCGGTAGGCCGCTGCCAATGCGAAATTGAAGCTCTCTTTGTCGGGGTGACCATTCACCAATACGATTCGTTTGCTCATCCAACTGTTCTTTTTCGGGCACCAACCAATAATAAGATGCCGACCGGTAGTAACAACACCCATTGCGGGGCGAAAACGGAAAAGTACGCCCCCGAACCAATGAACGGAACACTCATTAGCACATACATCAGTCCTAGAACTCTAAGGCCATGTAAATTTGTCGTTTCCCCTTTGCCGAAACCGGCCTTCAAAATCATGAAGGATGTAGTAACGAGAACAATGGTCACGATGTGCCATACGGCATTCCATTCTGCTTTCTGTTGGTCAGAAAGGTTGCTGTCGATCAATGGATTTACGAGGTCAATTTGTCCGGCCGCGGTATGAATTAGCGCGGTGGCCAAGTTAATGAACCCTGCGGTTCTGATCAGTGCCATTTTCATGTTAAAACTGTATAAAGTGACTTAACTCTTCAGCAACCTCAGCAGTGTAGTTGCGGCGCTGTTCTTTGTATCGGATCATCTCGTGGTAGCCAATCAGGTATTTGTAAAAAAGACTTGCCTTTACCTTGGCTTCTGCAGGAGGATAACCGAGTTCCTGCAAAATCGATGCAGTGAATTCGATGCGTTGGCGGTCTAAGTCTTCGATTCGGCTTGTGAGTTCTTTATTCGACCTGGCATATTTTTTGAGGTAGAAGAAGAAGTCGATTTCGTTGTCTTTCAGAAACGAGAGCTCAATCAGTTTCTCGAACCGATTGTGAGAAGTGTTCTCGTTGACTACCGCCGAAACAATCTTCGATGTGCTCTCTGCTTCCCAGTAATCGATGATGGCATCAACGAAGGCCTTCTTCGTTGAGAAATGCCAGTAGAAACTCGATTTGTTGACCTCCAGCTTCTTCGCCATGCTTTCAACCACGATTCCGGCAATTCCTTTCTCGCTGAACAGCTTGTAACCGAGTTCAATCCAATTGTTCTTTGTGGCGACAATCTTTGGCATTTTTCTAAACGGTTGCGTCTTGAAGACAAAGGTAGAAATTACGCATTACTAAACGACCGCGTCTAGACGGTTAATTTCATTTGGCTGCGACCAATGCCGGGTTAGGTTTGGCCTCACAACGACTTCGACTTTTTCGCCAACTAAAACTTTTTGAACAATCGATAACTACACGGATCGCTTGTTAGAATCCCAAAGCCCTTATTTTCACCATTGCAGTCTAATGTCTAGCATCTGAAGTCTGGCATCCAGCATCCATCCATCCCCAAAAAATCAAACGACCAATGGTGCCCCAAATCGGCTTGGGGCGTACTACCTTTGCGGCCATGATTACGATCGACAACCTCGAGGTGGAATTTAGCGGCAAAACCCTGTTCAGCGGGGTGTCGTTCGCCATTAATCCAACCGATAAAATCGCCCTCATGGGCAAAAACGGGGCAGGGAAATCAACCCTGATGAAAATCATCGCCGGGGTTCAAAAACCCAATCGCGGACACGTCCGCGCGCCCAAAGACGCCGTCATCGCTTACCTCCCGCAGCACCTTCTCACCGAAGACCAATGCACGGTGTTCGAGGAGGCCGCCAAGGCCTTCAAACACGTGTACGCGATGCGCGACGAGATGGAACAACTCAACGCCCAGCTCGAAACCCGTGACGATTACGAGAGCCCGGAGTACATGGCCATCATCGAACGCGTGGCCGACCTCGGTGAGAAGTACTACGCCCTCGAAGAAGTCAATTACGACGCTGAAGTCGAAAAGGCCCTCAAAGGTCTTGGCTTCAAGCAAGACGACCTGCACCGGCCCACCAGCGAGTTCAGCGGTGGCTGGCGCATGCGCATTGAGCTGGCGAAGATTCTCCTGCGCAAGCCTGACCTCATCCTTCTCGACGAGCCCACAAACCACATCGACATCGAATCGGTCATCTGGCTCGAAGATTTTCTTGTCAACAAGGCCAACGCCGTAGTGGTGATCTCGCACGACCGCGCCTTCGTCGACAACATCACCAACCGCACCATCGAAATCACGATGGGCCGCATGTACGACTACAAAGCCAACTACACCCACTACCTGCAACTGCGCGAAGAGCGCCGCGCCCACCAGCAGAAAGCCTGGGCCGAACAGCAAAAGGTCATCGCCGAGAACAAACTCTTCATTGAGCGCTTCAAAGGCACCTATTCGAAAACCAACCAGGTGTCGTCGCGCCAGCGCATGCTCGAAAAAATGGAGATCATCGAAGTCGATGAAATCGATACTTCAGCACTGAAACTACGTTTTCCGCCTGCACCGCGCTCGGGCGACCACCCCATCACCGTGAAGGAGGTTGTTAAACGTTACGGCGACCACACCGTGTTCAGCGATGCCAGCATGGGCATTACCCGCGGCGAAAAGGTTGCGTTCGTCGGCCGAAACGGCGAGGGCAAATCGACCATGGTGAAGGCCATTTTGAATGAAATTGACGTTGACGGCGGATCGTGTTCGCTGGGCCACAACGTGAAAGTGGGGTACTTCGCCCAAAACCAGGCCTCGCTGCTCGACCCCGAGCTTACGGTGTTTGAAACCGTTGACCGCGTGGCTGTGGGCGACATCCGTACCCAGATCAAGAATATTCTCGGACGTTTCATGTTCAGCGGCGACGACATCGACAAGAAGGTGGGCTTCCTGTCGGGTGGCGAGCGCACCCGACTGGCCATGGTCAAGCTCTTATTGGAGCCCGTGAACCTGCTCATTCTCGACGAACCTACCAACCACCTCGACCTGAAGTCGAAAGACGTTCTCAAGGAGGCCCTGCTTGATTTCGACGGCACACTCATTCTTGTATCGCACGACCGCGCATTTTTGGCCGGATTGGCGAACAAAGTGTTCGAGTTCAAGGAAGGGCGGGTTGTTGAGCACTTCGAGACGATCGACGAGTTTTTGGAGCGGAACCGTATCCGCAGCATTGCCGAGTTGAATTTGAAGGGGTAAGGGATCGGGTGAGCTCCTAACCCGTGTTTTTACCTGTGTTGATTTCAACCGGTTAGCACGAAACATCTGTGCGGTTGAAATTTTTGTATGGCCCTTATTCGGAACCCGAAACAGAGGTTTCTAACGGTTGTAAAGAAATGGGCTACGGGGGTGAAAAAGGGGGTTGAGATGTGATCAATTCGCAAATTTTTCTGCTCGGTATTACGTAGCTTACGCTACGTAATAAGGGGCCCGGGAGTGAGAAAAAAACACTCGTCAGACCCGCAACCCAACCCCCACCCACCCCTTTCCTGCCACATATCTGCTCTCTCTTCGCCCCTATTTTATCACACCCCACTATCTTTGCCCCTTCCTATGAGCAAACACACAACTACCCTCCGCGTGATGGGCGTGCCAGAGCACTTCAACACGCCGTGGATTCTCGCCATCGATGATGGCGCTTTCGAAGAAATTGGAGTTAACGTTGAATTTACCGACGCCCCCGGTGGAACCGGCGAAATGTCGCAAGCCCTCTTTCACAACCGCACCGACATGGCTCTGCTGCTAACCGAAGGCGCCCTCAACAGCGTCCTCACAGGCAATCCATGCACCATTCACTCGACCTACGTTGACTCTCCGCTGCTGTGGGGCGTCTTCGCCGGAGGCCAATCCGAGACCGATGTCGAGGCCCTGCGAAACGCTCCGTTCTTGGTCAGCCGCTTCTATTCGGGATCGCACCTCATGGGCTTCATGTACGCCGATCATCACAATCGCACGGTCACGCGCGACGATTTTACCGAAGTTGGCAACGCCGAAGGTGCCGTCAAAACACTCACCGAGCTGCCTGACCGCCTATTCCTCTGGGAAAAGTACATCTCCATGCCGCTGGTAAAGAAGAAAAAACTGCGGTTGGTCGACACGTTCGCGGCAACGTGGCCGGCCTTCGTGGCAGTGGTACGCAACGAATACCTCGATGAGAACCGCGCCCTGGTCGACAAGGTTATGGCCATCGTACGCGAGTACGCCTCCGACCTCGAGGAGAGCGGCGAAGAAGGCGCTGAGCTCGTGGCACACCTCTACGACCTCAAGGTGAAGCACGCCGAAGAGTGGATGGCTCAGGTGCGTTTTAGCCGCACTGGCGCCGTCGATTTCGGCCATTTGCGCGAGGCGGCAAGCACCCTGCACCGCTTGGGCATCCTAAAAACATTGCCCGATGAGGCTGCTCTGAAGACGGTTGTAGCGAGTTGATTTTTTCTTTATGGCGATGGATGAGGTGCTGTGCGTCTATCAAAATAACCCATCAAAACGTCGCCCTGAGCTGCACCGAACCCACATGAATCACCGACACGCCAGGCGATGATCGGCCGTTGTAAAGCACGTTCAGCTGCAAGTTGCGCGATATGCTGCGCTGCACGGTAACCGTCCAAGTGCCGTTCGTGCCCGGTTGCAAGCTTTCGAGCATTTCGAAGGCGAGGGTGTTGTTAGATGCTCCGTCGTAGGCAATGCGCACGAGGTTGGCTTGAAGCTCCAAAATGCCCTTGCCGGGGTCTGAGAACCGCGCCTGTACCCCGGCGTCGCTGATGGTCGCTGTTTCGCCTCCGAAGTCTTCGTTGTTTGTTTTTTCGATGTAACGGCCTTTTACAGTGAGCCTGAAGGTATTGTCAGGCTGCCATTGAAGTTCAGGTTCGGTGCCGGCATAGGCGATTTCGAAGTTCCGTCCCGACAAAAAATCCGATGCTGCGCCGCGGTCTCCGGTTTTGAGCTGCACAATGGCGGTGACCTTCGGTGCTACGCGCTTGCGCACGCGCACTTCGTGAAAACGGTCACCTCTGGCCTCAAAACCGTTGGCCAACAAGGCGCGGTTCTTGACCTCTTGCGCAGTGTACTCCATACCAAATCCGGGGTCGCTGCGGTTAAACGAAAGGGTGTTGCGCCATGTGCTTCCAAGGCTAATCAAACTTGTGTCGCTGAGGTTGGCTTCGAGCGGATTCAAGCGGTCAAGTCCGCGGTCGCGTGACGTTTTGCGGTCAAGACGAACCGATGATACATTCGAGAAACGCGCTGCAAAGCGCTTCACGCCGGTGCTGTTCAACCACCTCCGAGCGGGTTGAAACTGCAGGGTGGTCGAAAACTGATTGGTGTAGGTGCGCACGTATTGATCAGAGGGCACAAACGTCCGTATGTAGTTGGCTTCGTACTGAAAGGGTGCAACTTCAAACTCGTTGAGGTCGCGCACGCCATCGCCGTTGTAATCCACCCAAATGTAAGTGCCTTGTCCTGCCGGTACTTCGAGGTAAATAAACTGCCGCGCTTGCTCAAGTCCTGACCCGGTTTCGTAGAACAACTGGCCGTTAAAGAGGCCTTTGAAGAGGTCGGCGCCGGTTTCAATGCGGCCAAGCAAGGTTTCTTCAGGTCGGTCAGTGGTGAGTGTTGAATCAACGATGGCCAAGGTGCGTCTGCGGACATTCCATTTAAACCGTGCGTTTTTCGTGCTGCTCCACCCGCCTTCCACTCCATACTCGCGGGCTTCGTTGGCCAACAGCAGACCGTTGCTACGCGGAAAACGGTCGGTGCGCTGACCGTAGAAGCTGCGCCACGTAAAGCGCTGGTCTTCACGGCTGCCCAGCCAGCCTTGCCATTCGTGAAAGCGGTACGATCCGGGCGCCAAGGTATCGGCCAACACGAATCGGTTCCATTCAAAGTCGTCTTTGTAACCCACCAAAAAGCGCTTCCCAATGGGCCATGCGGCATCGGTGTTTTGACGAATAAATGCGGTGTTGCGCAGGCCTTCGCTTTCAGTCATGCTGCCTCGCCAGTCAATGCGGCGGCCTTCGTGGCGGTAATTCAAACTGCCAAGGGCTCGCTGGCCGCGGTACCCGCTTCCTGAACTGAAAAATCCGCCTCCGGCTTCGGCCTTGAGTTCTCCTCCGCGTTCCACCGTGGCCGTTGCCTGCACAATGTGCTGGTCGCCTGACAGTTGCAGGCCTCTGACGTTCCAATCGCGGTCAAACTCAACGCTGCGAAAGCGTTCAATTTCACTGAAATGCTGTGAGGTGTATTCTTGATTTACGGCAATACCCACAAGTGTTTTACTACCTTGCCTCACGGGCCTTCGAATGCGGTAATCGGTACGGATACCCGTGCCATTATTCAGTTCATCGCCCACCGTTGAAAAGGTGTTGTCGTCGCGCGATGACAGGGCGGTTTCGACCTTGAGTATGTGGTTGGCATTGAAAGTGACGCGGGCTCCGCCAGTAAGCATGGTGCGCCGTTTTGGCGTAACCAGTTGCCGCACCGGGGCATGATCACCACGCCGCACAATTTGATTGTTCACGGTGTCGGGCGCAACCCATCGGTAAATTCGGCCGTTGGCTGAAAACCCGTCTTCAACATAATCGCCATTGCCTCCGCCCACCAAACTGAATATGGCGCGGTAACGCGCAAGCGACGGATTGCCGCTGAACACCAACACACTGTCATACCCCAAGGTATCAACCAAGGCGTAAAGCACCTGGCCGCTGTCAAACGCGACCGAGTCAATGGCGGGCCGCACAGCGCCCAAAAGGTCATTGCCTACTGTGGTCAAAAAGAAGCGGTCTTCGGCACTGAGGTCTTGCTGCAGCGGCTGGTTCTTGCTGTCTTGCTCTGAAAGGGCATGCACAAACCACTCGATTTTGCCTTCACGTCCGCTTGCTCCACCTTGCAACAGCGCACGGGCATAGTTGCGGTCGCTGTACTGGAACTCAACCACAATGCGGCGGTCTTTGGTGATGAGGTTTTTCGGGGTAAAGATGACCTCTGCTGTGTTGTAGTCGATGACGTAATCATATTCCTGTCCGCGCTCGAGCAAGCGACCGTCAATGAAAACACGTTCAGAGCCTGCCATGATGATGATGAAGCGCTCGTTTTCGGCACCGACCAAGCGGTACGGACCTTGGTTGCCTTCTACACCTTGCACAATGTTGCGTGCAAACTTGCCTTTGCTGATGGCCGCGCTGGCCGTGACGCCGGTTCGGTGCAGCGAATCGCCCCAAAAGGTGGCAAATGTGCCGCCTCTGGCGCGTTTATTGTACTGCATAAAATACGTATCGTTCGAGGTGATTTGAAAATCACCCGCCGTGAGGGTGTTGTACTCATCAAACACCTTGATGTACACTTGGTCAAAGTCTTGCAGTTGCTGTGTATTGCCGTCGGGCTGAATGGGGATGTTGTCATCCGTGACGCTGGCCAGCACGCTAAATCGCTCGTTGATTTTGCCGCTCAATTGCAGATTCAGATTTGAATTCACGGCAAGGTCTTGGCTGTTGCCGAAGGCGATGCCGCGCGAGATTGATCCGGCCTTGACGAGCTCGCCTTGTTCGAAGCGCGCATCGGGAAAGAGGTCGCGCTGAACAATGTACGGCACGTAATTCACGGTTTCACCGGTGCGAATCAGCAAGGTATCTTTCTTTCTGAATTCTTGGGTGCGCTGAAAGCCCAGTGCGCTGAACTCAAGTTCAAGAGGCTCAGTGGGGCTGGGCGTAAGAGTCAGGTAACCGCTTTTGGGGTTGTAGTGCAGTTGAAGGCCTTCTTTTTTTGTTTTTGGGTGGATGGATGAAGGCACAACAACCTCGTTACCCAGGTACACGCTGTCAGCGCCTGCCGGCACCACGAGGGTGCGCAGACCTGCTTCTGTTTGCGCCCCGACGAGCGAGGGCAGCAAGAGCAAGAAGACAATCAGCAGTGTTTTGGTTTGTTGCCTGAGCATGCGCGTTCGGTAAAGGTAACGCGCTTGGTTGGGCGATTGGTTTACGGGGCGCTGTCTTCTTTCTTCTTTTTCTTGCGGAAGACTTCAAAGCCATACCCCAAAACAAGCACGTGCTCAAGCAATGGGTCGCGGCGGTTTACTTCGCGTTGCACGCGGTAACCCACGGTCAAGGTGCGACCTTTCTTCAAATTGCGGTTGATCGCGGAGGTGAAGCGCCAATCTGACCATTCGTATTCTCCGCCGCGTTCACGCCAGAAAAGCTCACCTGACAGGTCAAGTGTGGTGCGCTTGATGATTTTGCGCTCGGCGCCGGCCTTCACGCGGAAGGCTTCCGCGAAACCGGTTCCGCGTTCGTCGGTGTTTCGGCGTGCTGCCGTGTAGCGCAAACGCAGGTCGTAACGGGTTTTCTCAGGCTTTATCCTGAACATCAAATCGGTGTTGACACGGCGGCGGAGATCAAAATCGGGAAAACCTCGGTTTCGATGGGCGTAGCGATAGTCAATGGCCGCTTTGAGGTACTCATTGATGCGGTACGCTCCTCCAACCTGCAAAAACGCTTGGTTGTAGCGGTTGAACTCTCCTCCAACTCGGCTTTCCACCTCCATTGAGAAGTCGAGGCGCTTGGTGGCCTCGTAACTCGCCTTCACACCTGTCCAAGCGCCGTACTCGGTGTATTGGGCACGCGCCACCCATCCGCAAAGCGAAAAAAGAAAGGCGATTAAAAGCTTATGGCCGATCATAAATCACAAGATCACCTAAGTCGATCTCCTCGTTACGTGCATCAATGGTAAAGCTGCGCTTTATGGGCATTCGGTTGGCCGCCACGTTCTGTGCACCCGTCGTGTCATCGCTGTACACGTAAATCGTGTACTCTCCCCTGCGCAAAAATTCAAACTCAAACAGTCCGTCAAAATTTGTGCGCACCCGGTCATCGGGCGAAAGGCTTTCGCCATAGAGAATCCAAACGTCTTCGTCGGGCGCAGGAAAGCTCGACACCGCTGTTGTAGGGTTGGTAAGCACTAAGCGTAACTCTTTGATTACGCGGCCACGCACGCGCGCGGCACCACCTTCGCCGGCTTGCTTTTGGCATGATGCCAACAGCATCAAAGATGCCGCAACCAGAATTGCTGTTCTCATGTCATTTGATTCTCACTCAAAAATACGCTTTTCGCTAACTTTGAAGCGATGTTTCCGGAACAAAACGACAACCGCAGTGCGCCCCGTGGCTGGATCGAAGTGGTCTGCGGATCAATGTTTTCCGGTAAAACCGAAGAACTCATCCGCCGAATGCGCCGCGCGCAGTTTGCCCGCCAGCGCGTTGAGATTTTCAAACCCCTGGTTGATAAACGCTACAGCGATGACGAGGTTGTTAGCCACAACCGCAACGCCATTCGCTCAACGCCGGTGCCACATAGCGGCCAATTGCTGCTGATGACCAGCGATGTTGATGTGGTGGGAATTGATGAAGCACAATTCTTCGATGACGAGTTGCCCAACGTGTGCACCGAACTAGCCAACCGTGGAATTCGTGTAATCATCGCCGGGCTAGACCTCGACTTCAAAGGCCGGCCATTTGGCCCGATGCCGCGCCTTTTGGCACTGGCTGAGTTTGTCACCAAAGTGCACGCCATCTGCATCAAAACCGGCAACTTGGCGCACCACTCATTTCGACTTACGCCCAGCGACAAGCTTGTTGAGCTCGGCGAACAAGACCTCTACGTACCCTTGTCGCGCGAGGCGTTTAACCGGGCAATGGCTGAACCCGGCTACATCACCGGCGACGACATTGTGGCGATTCGGAAAGCCGTTCAGGATTCGCTTCCGAAGAACGACACTGATTCTCTCCACCTGCTGTGATACGCCACACCTACACCTTGCGCGATCTCGCCACATTGGTGCCTGAGGCGCGAACCGTTGGCAACGATGCCGGTTTCACTAGGCTTGCAACAGATAGCAGGCTGCTCAGCGGCGGCCATCAATTGTGTTTTTTTGCGCTGCGCGGAGAGCGCCACAACGGCCACCGTTTCATTGATGTGGCCTACGCTGCCGGCGTGCGAGCCTTTGTGGTAGATGAATTGCCTCAAGGGCTCCCCAACGGCGCCGGCTTTGCCGTGGTCCCCAATGTGCTCGACGCATTGCAGCGCCTAGCGACCTACCACCGCGAGCGCTTCGACTTGCCGGTCATCGCCATTACCGGAAGCAACGGCAAAACCATTGTAAAAGAGTGGCTTGGCCAACTGCTCTCTGAAGATGAGCGCGTAGTGCGCAATCCGCGCAGCTACAACAGCCAAATCGGTGTTCCGCTCTCGGTGTGGGACATTCACCACGGCGACACCCTTGGCATTTTTGAAGCCGGAATATCAGAGCCCGGAGAGATGGCGCGCCTAGAGAGCATCATCCATCCCAGCGAAGGCATTTTCACGCACTTCGGCGACGCCCACCGCGAGAACTTTGCTTCAGACGAAGAGCGCGCCATTGAAAAATGCACACTCTTCAACCGCTGCAAAACCGTATACTACTGTGCCGACGAAGACGTCGTTAACACCGCGCTCAACGCTACGGGGTTCAACGGCCGACGCTGCGCCTGGAGTGCATCCGGCCGCGAGGCCGAACTCATCCTCCGTAAAAAAGAACTCACCGCTAGCGGCATTCAACTTGAACTTGAACACAACCAAACACCGTTCACGCTGCGCTTTGCCTTTGCCGACCGGGCATCGGTGAGTAACCTCATGACGTGTGTACTGGTGATGTGTGCACGCGGCATCGAACCGCTTGAAATTCAGTCGCGCATCAACCTGCTGCGCACGCCCGAAATGCGGCTCGAACGTTCACGTGGCCTCTACGGCAGTGTAATTATTTCAGACGTTTGGAACAACGATTTGCACGCCTTGCGGTTGGCTTTGCAATCGCTTGATGGGGTCAAAGATGTGAAGCGCAAGGCCGTTATTTTGAGCGACATTCCACAGAGTGGACTGTCAAGGAATGCACTCTACAACGAAGTAAATGCGCTGCTCAACGCCCATTCAATCGACGTTCTTATTGGCGTTGGAGATGATATCTATGAGAACTCTAACTTATTCATAGTTAACGATGTAATTGCATTTCGAACCACCGAAGAGCTGTTACGTAATTTCCCTGAACAATGGGTTGCAAGTGCAGCCGTACTGGTAAAAGGAGCATCCGCGTTTCGATTTGACCGCGTAGTACGTCGCATGCAGTTGATGGCCCACCCGTCGGTACTGGAAATCGACATGAGCCGTGTGGTGGCTAACTTGAACTTTTACCGCAGCAAGCTTGCGCCCGGCACCAAGGTGATGGCCATGGTAAAGGCCTTTGGCTACGGCACCGGAGGAGCTGAACTGGCCACTTTGCTTGAATTCAACCGCGTTGATTACCTCGGGGTGGCCTACGTGCATGAAGGGGTAGCGCTGCGCGAAGCAGGAATACGAACGAGTATTTTTGTCCTCAATCCCGACATATCTGCCTTACCGGTGTTGATTGCACACCGTTTGGAGCCCGAGGTTTACAGCATGCGCCTGCTTCGCGCATTGCTATCGGAATTGGATGAAAGCAGCGTGAACGCCTACCCCATTCACCTGAAGATTGACACCGGCATGCACCGACTGGGCTTCAACGACGATCAACTCACCGAGCTGCTCTCGGTGCTTGTTGCCAACCCATCGGTGCGGGTGACTGGCGTATTAAGCCACCTTGCGTCAGCTGACAAAGCTGAGCACGACGGCTTTACGCGTACCCAAATTGACCGGTTCACCGCTGCTTGCGACCGACTGGAACGGGGCTTAGGATACTCATTTACCCGGCATTTGTGCAACACTGCCGGTTTGCTTCGCTTTCCGGATGCACATTTTGACATGGTTCGGCTGGGAATCGGGCTTTATGGCGTGCCTTCATGCACCGAAGATACCCAAGCAGTGCTCCCCGCAGGAACGCTGAAAACCCGTATTTCCCAGCTCCGAAACGTTGCTGCAGGAGACAGCGTTGGCTACGGTTTGCGGGGGATTGCCGACCATGACCGTACCATTGCCACCGTGCCTGTAGGCTATGCCGACGGCTATCCGCGTGCGCTGAGCAGCGGTAAGGGCAAAGCCTATTTACACGGCCACGAGGTTGCTGTGACCGGAAGCGTTTGCATGGACATGACCATGTTCGACGTAACCGGTGTTGAATGTGCCGAAGGCGATGAACTCGAATTGTTTGGAGACCGCCCCACACTGCACGAATTGGCCGCAGCGGCGGGTACTATACCGTATGAAGTGCTTGCAGGTATCTCTCCGAGGGTTTTTCGCGTATACCGGTACGAATAATCGGTCAGGAATCTGAGCTTGATTGAATTTGAAAGGGGGTTTCCGAAGCCATTGTTGTATTATTGAAACGATTTTGAAACCAAAGAACCTGCAAGATGAAACGCATTTACTTAGCCCTTTTCGGATGGATGCTCGCGCTAACCGTGCAAGCGCAGCTTCCAAACGGTGAGACCCCATTCGCTGAAGGGGAACTGCTTGTTAAGCTCAGCGACAACAGCCGCATTAACGATCTTTTGGTCGACTTTAGAAACGTCAGCGGAGTAGAGACCGGCTTGACAGTAGTGAAGCAACTCAGCTCGCGCATGGCCATTTGGCACCTGTCGTTTGATGCCGATGTGGTGAACGCTTACGACTTTAAGCGTGCCGTATCAAATCACCCCGTCATTGTCGCCGCTCAGTTCAACCACTTTGTTGAGCACCGAGCAATTCCGAATGACCCAAGTTTCGGTAACCAATGGCACCATGTGAACGCGAACGACGCCGATATAGATGCCGACTTGGCATGGGACATCACCACCGGCGGCACCACCGCCTTCGGCGATGAAATCGTGGTGTGCGTTATCGAAGGAGGAAACTTAAACCACCCTGATTTGGTCGATAACAAGTGGGTAAACCTGCTCGAAATTCCAGGCAATGGCCTTGATGACGACGGCAATGGCTACGTTGACGATTACAACGGTTGGAACGTTCAGTCAAACAACGACGCCGGCGTCTTCAACGGAGGCCACGGTACCCAAGTAATGGGCATGATTGGCGCCAAAGGGAACAACGACCTCGGAGTTGCCGGTGTAAACTGGGACGTAAAAATCATGTCGGTTGCCGGTGAAAACATAAACAGCGAAGCATCCGTTGTTTCAGCTTACAACTACGCACTAACCATGCGTGCTTTGTACAATGAAAACGGCGGCGAAAAAGGCGCCTTCGTTGTGGCCACCAACGCTTCTTGGGGCATCGATAACGCCAATGCAGAAAACTACCCCATTTGGTGCGGTGTGTACGACGCCCTTGGTGAAGTCGGCATTCTTAACTGTGGCGCGACGGCCAACAACAACGTAAACATTGACGTAGTAAGCGACATGCCAACAGGTTGCAGCAGTCCGTACATGGTTGCAGTAACCGCCACCAACAACAACGACGTGCGCACCTTCTCGGGCTATGGGCAAACCACCATTGACCTTGGCGCACCGGGTGAAGCGGTTTGGACGACCTCAGGTTCGAACGGTTACGGCGCCACATCGGGCACCTCGTTTGCGTCACCACTCACGGCGGGCGCCATCGCGCTGATTTACTCAACGCCTTGTCCGTCATTCGCAACGTTGATTCACGCTGATCCGCAAGCCGGTGCCGATTACGTGTACCAGGTTTTGATGGACGGTACCGACCCTGTTCCGAACCTCACCACTGAAACCATCAGCGGCGGACGATTGAACGTAAACAACTCCATTCAACTGGTATTGCAAAGCTGCAGCGACTCTGATTGCTTTTCACCCTTTGGTGTGGCCTTGGGAGGCGATGCCACTGACGGTTATTCAATCAGCTGGGGAGGCACCGCTTCTATGACCGGTTTCAACCTGCGTTACCGCGAAACAGGTGCAGCAGACTGGATTGAAGTGAACGGCATCACAGAAACCAATTACACATTCCCCGAATTGCTCTGGTGCACCGAATACGAAACACAGGTAATGGCCATGTGTGCCGATACCGAAAGCGGTTGGTCAGCCCTCCAAACATGGCCCACCGACGGGTGCTGCGAATACCCTGACTTTGACAGCATCGCCGTTTCTGACATTGGCGAGAACAGCGCCATGGTAAGCTGGGCTTCGGTGCTTGCAGCAGAAAGCTACACCGTGGTAATTACCGATGAGGCTGGCAATGCCGAAAGCTTCAGTGGCATTATCAATACAGCAATGATGTTCTCTGACCTTGACCCGTGCACCATGTACCTCATCGAGCTCGGTTTGGAATGTGGTGACGGCACCGTGCTCGAGGCCATTGAAGTGGCTGAGTTCACTACAATGGGCTGCGGGCCCTGCACCGACTTCAACTTCTGTGGCTCGTTTGGAGGAACCGATGACGAGTGGATTCAGCGCATTCAACTCGTATCAATTGATTCAAACAGCGGCGACAATGGCGGCTATGGCGATTTCACCATGAACACCGAGCAAAGCACAGTTCTCGACCCCGGTGGCACCTACACCTTGACGCTTACACCGGGTTTCTCAGGTACAGCGTTCAGTGAGATTTGGCGAGCTTGGCTTGACACCAACCAAGACGGTGAATTCCAAGCCAACGAAATCATCTTCACATCTAACGCAGGAAGTTCAGAGGCACAATCGGGTGAATTCACATTGGCTCAAACCACTGCGCCAGGTTCTGTTCGTTTGCGTGTTAGCATGAAGTACGCCGGCTTCTTCGGCAATGCATCGCCGCCTGCGCCATGTGAAGAAATGGAGTTCGGTGAGGTTGAAGACTACTGTGTGGAGATTTCGACCAACATCGTAAACTCTGTTTCTGAAGCTCGCGGCACCGATTGGTCGGTGTTCCCGAACCCCAGCACAGGCATTTTGAACGTGAGCTTGCCTGAAGGCATGCACCAAATCGACGTTCTCGACTTAACAGGCCGTGTTGTGGCATCGAGCTTCACCAACGGAGTTGCCCGCATCAACATGGATCAGCTTTCAACCGGTATTTACATGGTACAGCTCATCACTGATGGCATTCCGCAGGCCACCAAGAAGGTGGTTTTACAGCGTCAGTAGGCTCATCCATCCATCCAAAATCAAAAAACCGCCCGGTCGTTTTATGACCGTGGCGGTTTTTTTTTCGGCTTCGCCGGATGCGTAACCCATCCATCCAAAACAAAAAAGGGCCGCACATGCGAACCCTTCTTCAGTTTAAGCCAAGCCTGTTTGATGAGTCAACCAAAACCTTAATTAAAACCGGCGGCTTGTTTCCTTCTACGCCAATGGTTTAAGAAGGTTACACCGAAGTAAGAAAATTCCTATTCAGGCAGTTAAACCGAAACCATTTCAGGCGATTACGTATAAACCGGTGTGACTAACCGCCTCAATGAGGTGCACCAACGTATGAAACACTCTGTGAACACTGCCCTAAAAGCCCTTTCGGCGCTGGTTTTGGCGCTTGTATTTCAAGCTCCGGCCTTCGGCCAATTCGACACTCAATTCTGGATGCCTCCCATTTGGGATACAGGCCAAACCGGCCACAACGAGCCTTCAGAATTGTTTATTTCAACACCTTCGCCGATTCCGGTGAACGTGCACATCGAGACTGGCGACGGAACAACGTTCGTTTTCGACGGCCAAGTATGGGCCGGCAACCCCCTTGTGGTTCCGTTGACGGCTGTTTTGGGTCAAACGACGGTTCCGAACACCGTCAATACAACAGCAGGCCTCTTGGTTACTGCTGATCAAGCCATTCAATGCGTGCACAAAATTTCAGCGGGTTTTAACCAAACGCTTGTTATCCTGAAAGGGCGAAACGGTTTGGGGACTGATTTTTGGGCGGGCAGTCAGGTGCGCAACCTAAATGCAACCTACAGCCCGAACGAGTTTCACTTCATTACCGTAATGGCCACGGAAGACAACACCACCATCACCTTTGAAACGCCGTTTGACATGTTCGTTACCGGCACGGGAAACCTTCCTAACCCGCATACCATCACATTGAACGCGCGAGAGTCGTACCTCATTCGCGGCAACAACCCGATTCAACACGTAGCAGGTGCGCATGTAACCTCCAATAAAAACATTGTGGTGAACTCCGGGTCAACCCACACACGCATCGCCGGTGGCAACGCCGCCGATGGAGGCACCGACCAATTGGTACCCATTGATTTGATGGGGACTGAATTTGTGGTGTTAAAAGGACAAAACACCGACCCCTTCGACTATGCCATCATTGTAGCCACCGAGAACAACACCCAAGTATTCGTTAACGGAAGCGCAACACCGGTTGCAACGCTCAACGCCGGTCAAGTGTTCGATTACACCCTTACCGGAACAACGGGGTCGCCACATTACTTGCGTACATCAAATGTAGCCTACTGCTACCACTTTTCCGGAGCATCGAATGACGATGAAGTGGGCATGAGCGCCATTCCACAAATTGACTGTACCGGTAGTCGGTACATTGAGTTCTCACGCTTTCAGGTAAACACCTCGAATCAGCTGATGAACATCACCGCATCGCCTGAAGCTGCACCGACCCTTCAATGGAACGGGGTAGCGTACACGACGGTACCGGGAGCAATCATCAACACCATTCCTGGCTTGCCGGGCTGGGTGGCCATCACCATGCCCAACAGTGCCCTGCAAAACAACAACATTATAACGTCAGAAGGCTTCTTTCATGCGGGTTTCCTAACCGGTAACGGCGGCGCAACAGGAACTTACGGCTACCTCTCTGGCTTCAATGATGCCTATGAGTTTCTTGACCCGGTCACCTTCTTGCCAACCACCATTTACACGGTCGGTACCCTTTGCAGCGGCCAATCGATTGACCACTGCCTGCTTGTTTACAGCTGCGCAGATGATCACAACATCATCGATGTTGAAGGCAACAATGGCAATGTGGTGCTCACCCCACCGAGCTCTCCATTTGACACGTGCTTCACCTACCAAGCACCGTTCAACTTCGCCGGTCGTGACACCCTCACCATCACCGTTGAAAACCGATTCGGATTCACCGGAAACATTGACGTGGTGTTCAGGGTCGTCAATCCTGACACGCCGATTGACGCCGGACCGACACAGGAGCTTTGTGGAGTATTCACCGGCACCCTCTCTGCGGTTAACCCCGACCCCATGGTGCCCGGAACCTGGACATTGATCTCAGGAGCCGGAACCATCACCAACCCAAATTCACCCACGACTGCTGTAACCGGTTTGGGAATGGGTGTGAACACCTTCCGGTGGATGCAAGACTACGGCTGCCAAGAAAACTTCGACTTCACACAAATCATTGTGTACGACGGTACACCACCACCGGCCAACGCCGGAGCAGATGCAGAACTCTGCTCTGACAACAACACCTATGTGCTTCAGGGCAACAACCCCGGAAACACCGCCATTGGCACCTGGACAGTAACCGCAGGGGGCGCTACCATTTTCAACATCAACAACCCCAACGCCACAGCTACCAACCTTCCAATTGGCCAGAACATCTTAGCGTGGAACCTCAACAACGGGCCGTGTCCGGGAGGTAACACCTCTGACCAAATGAACATTTTCGTGTTCGACGTCAATCACCCGGCTGCGAACGCCGGAGTCGACCAAGAATTCTGTTCTGATGGCTTTACAAGTGCTAGCCTCAGCGGTAACCCACCCATCTTCCCGGCATCAGGAACATGGTCAGTTGTATCAGGAACAGGCACATTTGCCAACGCCGCAGCGCGTGAAACAACCGTTTCTGGGCTTTCTATTGGTGAAAACGTGTTTCAGTGGACCATCGACAACGGCCCGTGCGGCACGCTCACTGACACCGTCATTATTACACTTTACGATGCCAGCGTAGCCAACGCCAGCGCAGGCGGAGACCAGGAACTGTGCACCCCTGCAACATCAACTGTGCTCAGTGCCATTGAACCCAATGGCCCAGGCTTTGGCACGTGGAGCCTCGTCTCAGGCAGTGGCACGTTCTCAAACGCCAACAACGCATCAGCCACTGTATCAAACCTCGCCATTGGCACCAACGTACTCCGTTGGACGGTTGACAACGGGCCATGTGCGGCTACCGGCACCTTTGACGATGTTATCATTACTGTATTCGACAACAACCTTGCCCCCGCGAACGCCGGTGAAGACCAGCAACTCTGCGTGGCCTCCATCACCGACGTTGTGCTCGATGCCGAGCCCGTTGACGGCCCGGCAACCGGTTCGTGGTCAGTGGTTTCAGGAGGCGGAACCGTGCTCAACCCAAGCAACCCCGCTTCGCTCGTTTCAGGCCTGTCATTAGGTACTAACACCTTCCTATGGACGGTAAACAACGGGCCTTGCGCCGCACCCACCACCGACCAAGTCACTATTACCGTATTCAACGACGATCTCGCACCTGCCAATGCAGGGCCCGACGCATCGTTCTGCACCCCAACGAGCACCTATACCATGCAGGCCACTGCACCAACTGCCCCTGCGGTAGGACAGTGGACCCTCGTTTCGGGTACAGGAACCATTTCGAATGTAAACAACCCCAACGCCAACATTTCAGGATTGGGCATTGGCGCCAATGTGTTCCGCTGGAGTATTCTCAACGGCCCGTGTCCGGGCGCAGTCGAGTTCGACGAAATGACCATCTTCATCTTTGATGAGAACGCTCCCGTCGCCAACGCCGGTCCGAATCAGTCGATTTGCTTTAACCCCGTTGTTCCGCAAAGTGTAACCATGGCGGCCAACAGCGCCATCTTCCCAGGAACAGGAGAATGGACCTTGATTTCAGGGTCGGGCAACATCGCCAATCCATCCTCCCCAACAACAACCATCACCAACCTCGCTGTAGGCGAAAACGTGTTCCAATGGAGCATCAACAACGGCTCCTGTGCACAAGGCGTTAGCACAGATTTGGTGAGCATTTTTGTGTTCGACATTGGTCAAGCGGCAGCAAACGCTGGTCCTAACCAAGACCTGTGCAGTGACAACCCAACCACCAACCTTGCAGGCAACGCAGTGACTTTCCCTGCAACCGGAACGTGGGTGCTCACCAGCGGCAGCGGCAGCATCGCCAACCCCAACGACCCGAATACAACCGTAAGCGGCCTCGGCACAGGCGTGAACGTGTTTACCTACACCGTCAACAATGGGACATGCGGTGTAGCCACTTCTGACCAAGTCACCATAACCGTTTATGAAGGAGCCTTGTCACCTGCCAATGCCGGCCCTGACCAGGTGATTTGTTCATCGACCCCTTCGGTTATCCTGAATGGAAACAACCCCCAAGCGCCTGCAAGCGGCGTTTGGAGCCTCGTTTCAGGCTCAGGAACCATCACCAACCCAACGTCATTCAACACCTCAGTAACCGGCCTTGGAGTTGGTGTGAACGTGTTTGAATGGACGGTTGACAACGGCGCGTGTTCAGGCTTTACAAACGACCAAGTCAGCATAACCGTATTTGATAGCACGGCTCCTGCAGCGAATGCGGGTCCTGACCAGCAATTGTGTTTGCCCCAGACATCAACTGACCTTGCCGCAACGCAGGCCGTATTCCCCGCTATTGGCACTTGGACAGTGGTCTCTGGAACCGGTGTGTTCGCCAACGCGACCAGCCCAACAACAACCGTAAGCGGCTTGAGCGTGGGTGTGAACACCTTCCGCTGGACAGTTACCAACGGCCCGTGTGCACCGGCGTCAACCAACGACCTTGTGAGCATCACCGTGTTCAGCAATGCACAAACCATCACCGCCGGTCCTGACCAGCAACTGTGCACCCCGGTGACCTCAGCAACCATGAACGGAACCGCGCCGATTTTCCCTGCTACCGGGCAATGGACCTTGGTTTCAGGCAGCGGAAACATCGTGAATCCATCCAACCCAACAACAGCCATCACCGGCCTCGGATTGGGTGAAAACGTGTTCCAGTGGAGCATAAGCAACGGTCCGTGCTCCGGATCACCATTGACCGACCAAGTCGTCATTACCGTATTCAACAACGACCAAGCCGATGCCAATGCCGGCGCTGACATCGAGCTGTGCACGCCACAAAGCAGTGTAGCACTCAGTGGAAATGCCGCAGTGGCTCCCGCAACAGGCTTTTGGACGCTCATTTCGGGCTCGGCCACCATTGACCAGCCCACGAACCCAAACACCACCGTTAGCGGATTGGGTGTGGGCACCGTTGTGCTTCAATGGACGATCGAAAACGGCCCTTGCACTCCGCCAACAAGTACTGACCAAGTAACCATCCGCATATACGATACCAACGCACCGGCCGCAAACGCGGGAGGCGACCTCCAGTTTTGTCAACCTGCCGGAGTTGTAGCCCTCAGCGGCAACAGCCCTGTGGCACCTGCAACCGGTCAATGGACACTTATTTCGGGCACCGGCATCATCGCCAACCCGTCAAACCCAACCACGACCGTTAGCGGATTGGGTGTTGGAAACAACGTATTCCAATGGACAATCACCAATGGCGTGTGCGGTGGAACAACCAATGACCAAGTGACCCTCTCGGTGTTCTCGGCAACAGCTCCTGTTGCGCAGGCCGGCGAAGACCAAAACCTCTGCACCCCTGAAAACTTCACCGTTCTTGCAGGAAACACCCCGCAAATTCCGGGTACGGGTATCTGGACGCTCGTGAGCGGCTCAGGCGACATCGTGAACCCGAGCAGCCCCACGTCCCCCATTGAAAACCTCGCCATTGGTGAAAACATTTTCCAATGGACCATCAACAACGGCCCCTGCGGAAACACCTCCGATCAGGTGAGCATTTTCGTCTTCGACGGGGGAGCCCCCCAAGCCAACGCAGGCACTGATTTCAGCTTGTGTACCCCTAACAACAGCGTACAGCTGAATGCGTCTCCGGCCGTTGATCCCGGTGTAGGAACCTGGACCCTCGTGAGCGGAACAGGTAGCATTGCCAACGTTAACGACCCCAACACCACCGTGAGCAACCTCGGCGTGGGCATCAACACCTTCGCTTGGACGCTTGACTACGCCACCTGCGGCACCCAAGCAGACCTCGTGAACGTGGTTGTGTACGATAGCAGCATCCCGGTGGCCAACGCCGGCACCGACCAAGAACTGTGCACCCCAACCGATTTCACAACCTTGAATGCAACAGGTGTTTCAGCGCCGGCCATCGGCACATGGACGCTCATTCAGGGCAACGGTGACATCATCAACCCAAACAACCCGAACACTGCCGTAGAAAACCTCGGTTTGGGTGAAAACATCTTCGTGTGGACCCTCTTCAACGGCAATTGCCTTGACGTGGCTGACCGCACCGATACGGTGACCATCTTCCTTTTCAACGTCGATTTGGCCGATGCCTTCGCCGGCAATGACCAAGAGTTCTGCACCCCGAACACCTCGGCTACGCTCACAGCAACGCCGTTGAATGGTGCAGCTACCGGACAGTGGACACTTGTTTCAGGCGGCGGAACCATTGCCAACCCATCAAGTTCGACCACAACGGTATCGAACCTACCGGTGGGTGAAAACATCTTCCAATGGACGGTTGACAACGGCCCCTGTGCAAACGGCGTCACCTCTGACCAAGTGAGCATCTTCATCTTCGATGAAAACCAAACAGCCGCCAATGCCGGAGACGACCAACAGTGGTGCACACCATTGAACAGCGTGCAGCTCAATGGCAACGCGGCCACTTTCCCGGCCCAAGGAACGTGGACGCTCATCAGCGGCTCTGGCACCATTGCCAACCCCAATGACCCGAATACTTTCGTGACCAACCTCGCCCCGGGCGAGAACATCTTCCGCTGGAGAATCGTCAACGGGCCATGCGGCAGCTTTACCCAAGACTTCGTGACCATCTTCGTGTTCAACGCATTCAATGAAGATGCCGTCGCAGGTGCAGATCAAGAGCTTTGTTTGCCCAGCCTCAGCACCCTGCTCGAAGGAAATACCCCACAGTTGCCTGCCGGTGGTACATGGACGCTCGTAAGCGGTTCAGGTGACATCGCCAGCCCCAACAACCCCAACTCTACTGTGAGCAACCTCGCCATCGGAGCCAACGTGTTCGAATGGACGGTTGACAACGGCCCGTGCGCCAATGGCGTCACCTCAGATACCGTCACCATCTTTGTGTTTGACCCGAACGCCGCTGTGGCCGAGGCCGGAGATGACCAAACCCTTTGCACGCCCATCGTTTCAACAACACTTGAAGGAAATGCACCTGCGTTCCCGGGTGTAGGTACATGGACGCTCGTGAGCGGTTCTGGCACCATCGTTGACCCCAACGACCCGTCAACCGAAGTCACCAATTTGGGCATCGGAGACAACGTCTTTGAATGGACCATCTACAACGGCCCATGTCCGGGAAGCGGTTCATCAGACTTCGTTACCATCACCGTGTTTGACCGCCTTCAAAGTGCGGCAGATGCAGGGAACGACCAAGCCTTGTGTACTCCGCAAGAAGCCACCGTGCTGACTGCCAATGCCGCCGGATACCCCGCAACCGGATTCTGGACGCTCATCCAAGGCGGTG
The DNA here is from genome assembly GCA_036835325.1 of Flavobacteriales bacterium. GTDB lineage: Bacteria > Bacteroidota > Bacteroidia > Flavobacteriales_D > Sanyastnellaceae > CAMCHP01. The sequence goes on along the minus strand of DAITMF010000040.1, from coordinate 6,312 downwards.
GCACCATCGTGAATGTCAACAACCCGAACTCTCCCTTCATTAACATAGAGCCCGGCGTAAACGTGCTAATGTGGACGGTAGACAACGGCGTGTGCGAACCCGGTGTTACCACCGATTTGGTCACCATTTCGCTCTTCGAATTCGATTCACAAGATGCCGATGCCGATCAAGATCAAGAGTTCTGCTTGCCCATCACTGAAACCGTGCTCAACGCAAATGCCACAACGGCTGCCGCGGTTGGAACATGGAGCGTGAGCAGCGGCACAGCCACCTTCGCCGATGCCAACGACCCGAACACCGCAGTGTCAGGCCTCAGCGTAGGCGAAAACGTATTGGTGTGGACGATCAACAACGGCCCTTGCGGCTTGAGCAGCGATGAAGTCGTGGTACGCATCTTCGACCCATCAGCGCCGGAGGCCAGCGCAGGAGAAGACCAGTTCTTCTGCACCCCAACAAGCACAACCATTCTCAATGGCAACACCCCTGCCACACCAGGCACCGGCACTTGGACGCTCGAAGGCGGCATGGGTACCATCGCCAACCCGAATGACCCCAATACCCTGCTCAGTGGTTTGACTATCGGTGAAAACGTGTTCTGCTGGACGATCTACAACGGCCCGTGCGAAGAACCCACAACCGATTGCGTCTCGATCTTCATCTACGACGAAAACCACCCCAATGCAGTCGCCGGTCAAGACCAAGAGCTCTGCTTGCCCGTGTCAACCACGCTCCTCCAGGCAACGGCAGCAATTTTCCCGGCCTTCGGAACCTGGGAGCTTGTTTCAGGTAGCGGCGTGATTGCTGAGCCCAATAACCCCAACAGCTTGGTAAGCGGCCTCGAACTCGGTGAAAACGTGTTCCAGTGGACCATCAACAACGCGCCTTGTACCGCCGGAAACAGCAGCGATCTTGTGACGATTTACGTCTTTGAAGAAGGCATCGAACCCGCCTTTGCAGGCGATGATCAAGCCTTCTGCGCACCTACTTCTACAACTACCCTTACCGCTTCGCCGCTCAACAGCCCGAACACCGGTACATGGGAGTTGCTTGACGGCAACGGCACCATTGACTCTCCGTTCACCGAAACAACAACCGTTAGCGGCCTAACCGTGGGCGAAAACGTCTTCATCTGGACCGTGTACAACGGCTCATGTGAACTCGCGCTCAGCAACGATACCGTTTCAGTGTTCATCTTCGACAACCTTCAAGAGCCTGCCAACGCCGGCGAAGACCAAGAGCTCTGCCTCCCCGTAAACGGCACCCTGCTCTCGGCCAATGACGCCGTATTCCCTGCTGTAGGCGAATGGGTGCTCATCGAAGGCTCAGGCACCGTGCTCAGTCCGAATGACCCAAATTCTCCCGTCGCAGACCTTGCTGTTGGCATCAATACCTTCCAGTGGACCATCACCAACGGAGAGTGCGAAGACAGCACCACCAGCGACACCGTGACGATTTTAGTCTTCTCTGAGGATGCCGCTGAAGCGGATGCCGGACCCAACCAGGCCATCTGTACGCCTGACGGTTCAGTTGTGCTCGCTGCTGCCGTGCCCGATGTGCCTTCAACCGGCACATGGACGGTTATTCAAGGCGGAGGAAGCGTTTCTGACCCCAATGACCCGAACGCTGTACTGAGTGGATTGACTGTAGGAGAACACATTCTGCAATGGACCATCTACAACGGCCCTTGCACCAACAACAACAGCTTTGACTTCGTAACCATTACTGTGTTTGACGGAAGCCAAGAGCCCGCCTCTGCCGGTGAGAACCAAGACCTCTGTGCGCCTGACGACACCGTGGTGATGAACGCCGATGCGCCCATCTTCCCTGCCGTCGGCACCTGGTCAATTCTATCAGGAAGCGGTAGCATTGCCAACCCGAACGACCCGAACACAACCGTCAGCAACCTGCCAATTGGCGTTACCGTTCTTCGCTGGGCCGTTAACAACGGCCCCTGTGGAGAGCCCACTGAAGCCTTGGTGACCATTACAGTCTACAACCCCGACTCGCCAAACGCCGACGCCGGCGCTGACCAGTCATTCTGCGCACCTTTCGGAGGCACTCAGCTTGAGGGCAACGCACCGCTTCAGCCAGCAACCGGCCAGTGGACGCTCATTTCAGGCTCGGCCACCATTGGCAACCCGAGCGTGCACAACACCACGGTAACCAACCTCGGTCTCGGCACCAACGTGTTCGTATGGACCCTCTCCAACGGTGTGTGTGCAAACGCCATCACATCCGATACGGTTTGGGTGTTTGTTAACGACATCAACGTTGCACAAGCCGATGCCGGTCTAGACCAGTCGCTGTGCGGAATTCCTTTCGAACTCCAACTCCAAGGAAGCGAAACCATTGGCAACACTGCCACAGGTGTTTGGACCATCCTCGAAGGCGGCGCCGACTTTGAAAACGTCAACAACGAAGCCACCTACATCAGCAACCTGCAATTGGGCACCAATACCTTCGTGTGGACCGTTGACAACGGCGAGTGCGGCACATCAAGCGATGAAGTGACCATCACCGTGTACAACCCCGAATTGCCGTCAGCCTTTGCCGGTACTGACCTCGAAATCTGTGAAGACGACTTCATCATCTTCAACCTGCCCGGCAGTGATGTTGAATTCCCTGCAGCCGGAGAATGGACCGTCCTGAGCGGCCCGATTGAGATCAGCGACCTGAACGACCCGAACGCCACTGTTTGGAGTCTTGGCAGCATTTCTTCACCTCTGGTGGATGTTGTAAGTGAACTGATTTGGACGGTCGACAACGGGCCATGCGGCACCACCGCTGATACCGCAAGCTACACCCTTCTTGATTGCTTGACGATTGACATACCGGATGCCTTCTCGCCCAACAACGACGGCATCAACGACTTCTTTGAAGTACCGAACCTGTACAAGTACCCCAACAACATCATCAAGATTTTCAACCGATGGGGCGTAGAGGTATTCCAGGCGGCCCCTTACCGCAACGATTGGGACGGACGATCAATCCATCCGGCAACGTTCGGCGAAGAGCTTCCATCGAGCACCTACTACTACATCCTTGATTTGGGTGAACCAAACATCCCCGTATTCACCGGATACATCTACCTCAAACGCTGATTACGACCATGAAAATGTTTCGATATATCCTCGCAACTCTCTTGTTGGCATCCGCCGCAGGCGCAAAAGCCCAGCAAGATCCCATGTACTCGCAGTACATGTTCAACATGCTCACCGTGAACCCGGCCTACGCCGGAAGCGCTGACGTGATGACCGCCAACGCGATTTACCGCCACCAGTGGGTTGAATTTGACGGTGCACCACGCACGCAAACGGTAACCCTGCATGCCCCGCTGCGTCGTGAAAGCATCAGCGTAGGTGGCAGCATCATCAACGACTCGCACAGCGTAATTCGCACCACCGGATTGCACGGCGACGTGAGCTACCGCATCTTCTTTGACCGCAGCAAACTGGCGTTCGGACTCAAAGCCGGCATCAACCTGCTGCAGGCCAACTTGCTCGACCTCAACCCCGTTGATGGCAATGACCCCGTATTTCAGCAAAACATCAGCAACCGCACCATGCCGAACTTCGGCGCGGGAATGTTGTGGTACTCTGAGAAACATTATGTGGGCGTAAGTATGCCGCGTTTGCTGAACAACAAACTGACCGACGCCAGCTTGCCCAGCTTGAACGACAACCGCGAGCGGCGCCACCTTTTCCTCACGGCCGGCTTTTTGATTGACGTGAACAATTACATCCAATTCAAGCCGGCTACGATGATTCGCCTCGTGAACGGCGCACCACCATCGTTCGACGTTACAGGCAACTTCCTCTTCTACCAGCGCTTCTGGGCAGGGGCCATGTACCGGTACCAAGAATCTGTGGGTATGCTGTTTCAGTACGTCATCAACAATAAACTTCGCGTTGGGTATGCCTACGACTTCACGGTCAACGACATTCGCGCGTACTCAAGCGGAAGCCACGAAATCATGCTCGGCCTCGACATAGGCCGCAGTCCGGGAGCTGAAGTATCACCCCGCTTTTTCTAACCATCCTACCAAACGCAATATGACTCGCCATATCCGACTTTTCATGCTTCTTTTGGTCGCTGTTTTGCTGGCCGGTAGCGTTGCTGCTCAAAAGCAGAAGCACAAACTGGCCGATCAGCACTTCAACACCTTTAATTACAAAAAGGCCGCTTCGATTTACGAAGACATCTTGAAGAAGCACCCCGAAGACCTCCTGGCCTTGCGCAGAGCAGGCGAATCGCGCATGCGCGTTGACCAGTTTGAAACGGCTGAATCGCATTTTGCCATCCTGTCGAAGCACAGCGAAGTGGGCGCCGATGACCTGCTCAACTATGCTTACGTGCTCAAAGCGAACAAGAAATACGACGATGCCGTTGTCGTGTACGAACGCTACCTCACACTGAATCCTGACCCTTATTTGCTCGGCTACACCGACAACGATTGGGCGATGCGTATTCTTCGTGACTCTGCGCGTTTTGACATCCGTTTGACCGAAATCAACTCCGAACAGTCAGATTTCGCACCCGCGTTCAGCGAAAACGGACTCATTTTCTCAAGTGCACGCAAGCAAGGCAAAGGCAAGCGCAAAACCTACGCCTGGACCGACCAATCGTACCTCAACCTCTTCAGTGCAGAAATCACGCCAGACTCTATGCTGGCCGCACCCAAAGTGCTCAAAAACAAAACCAATAGCCGCTTTCATGAAGGTACAGTGACCTTCGATGAGCAGCAGAAAATCATGTACTTCACGCGCAACAACTACTTCAAAGGCAAGCGCGACGACGACGACAGCGGTAAACTCAACCTCGGCATTTACTATGCCAAGTACGACGGTGAAAAAATCGTTGGCTCGTTGAAGTCATTCCCCTTTAACGACCCCGAATTCTCAGTCGGGCACCCCGTTATTTCGCCAGACGGAAAAGCCATGTACTTCGCCAGCGACATGCCCGGAGGCTACGGCGGAACCGACATCTACGTGTCGTACCGCAACCTAGACTTCTGGTCTGACCCCGTGAACCTCGGCCCAAAAATCAATACCCAGGGAAATGAAATGTTCCCTTTCCTTGATGCAAAAGGCAGTTTTTACTTCTCGTCAGATTGGCATCCCGGCTTGGGCGGACTCGATTTGTTCTACACCCGTTTGGATGACGATGACGTTCCTGTGCGCAATTTCGGCTACCCTGTGAACAGTTCATTTGACGACTTTGGCTTGATTACCTACCCGGAAGGGATGCGGGGCTTTTTCTCAAGCAACCGACCCGGAGGACCCGGAGATGACGATATCTACGCCTTCCGCATTAACAAAGCCGATAAGGTGCGCGTGAGCGGTAAAATCTTCGACCTCGCCACGGGGAGTGCCATTCCGAATGCCACCATCCTCCTGAAAGATAAAATGAACCAAACGGTAATCGAAGTGGTAGCCAATACCGACAAAGAAGGCCGCTACAGCTTCGATGTTGACTACGACGAAAGCTACGTCATCATTGGCGTGAAGAACGGATACTTCCAAAAAGAAGTAAAGGTCAACAGCAGTGATAAAAGTGGTTTCCTCGACCGCGTTGACCTGCCGCTTACCGCATACGAATACGCCGCCGAAGGCCGCGTGCTCTATGCCAACGATGGCCGACCGGCCGAAGGAGCAACCGTGCTACTGAAGTCGCTTGAAGGTGACATCCTCCAGCAACTCGTGGTCGACGAAACCGGCATGTACCATTTCGGTCTCGACCCCGAACAGCAATACATCGTAGAGGCATTCGGAGATGGCTACCCGCCGCAAACCATTGAATTGGATACCCGCGGCAAACTGCCAACGGTCATCAACTCCGATTTGCGCTTGTTCTCGTTTGAAACCGGAACTGTGGTGCGCCTCGACAACATTTACTACGATTACGACAAGCACGACATCCGCCAAGATGCCGCCCGCGAACTCGATCGTTTGGTGAAGTTCTTGAATGAAAACCCCAAGATGCGCATTGAACTTCGGTCACACACCGATGCACGCGGCAGCGACCCTTACAACATGCGCCTTTCGCAGCGCCGCGCCGATGCCGCCATTGCTTACTTAATCAAGAAAGGAATCAACGCCAATCGCCTCACGGCCAAAGGATTCGGCGAGACGCAACTGTTGAACAAATGTGGCAATGGGGTAGAATGCACGGAGGCTGAGCACCAACTAAACCGGAGAACAGAATTCCGCATTCTTGAAATGTAGGCCTTCGAAAAAAACCTGCCAACTTAACAAAATAGTGAAGCGGAAGACCCCTGTGCATCAGGTGCGTCTTCCGCTTGACTTGTTCTTC
>DAITMF010000039.1:0-29449 GCA_036835325.1 Flavobacteriales bacterium | reverse complement strand
TAGCAAGATATTCGTACAGTCGAAAGCGGGGACCTAGTGTCCCCGCTTTTCGTTTTTCAACTCCGACACTACACGGCTTAGCACCGTGTAGATGCGTTCAAGATTCTTATCGAGGACGTCAAGCGGAGTTTGATGCGGATTGAATTGTTCAATGTCACGAATGACGTGGTACAAGGCATCGATTCCCATTTGCTGCAAACTTGGCTTTAACTTATGCGCTGCTGCTCGCAGGTCATGGTAGTTTGTTTGTCGTCGGGAGATTCTCAATGCATTTACCGAGTTCTCGGCAAGCTCAATGAAGATGCTGGTCATTCGGTCAACAAATTCTTCGTTTCCTCGGCTAAGCGTTTGAAGGGCTTGTAGATTGTAAAGTTGAACCGCATCAAGTGTGCCGTTCAACTTCGATTGTGCACTTGAATTGTAACGGGCGATTTTTCGCAGCAGCTCTTCCTCTTCGTAAGGTTTAATGACATAATCATTGAATCCTGAGTCGAGGTAACGCTGAATATCATGCTTGAACGCATTGGCAGTTAGCGCTACAATTGGCAACTCCAGTTGAAGTTCTTCACGGATGATTCGCGTAGCCTCCACACCATCCATTACAGGCATCTGAATGTCCATCAAGACAAGGTCATAGGTCCGTTCACTAAGCCGATCAATGGCTTCTTTTCCGTTTGTCGCCTCATCCACCTCGCATCCAAACAACAATAAACTCTGGCTGGCAATGAACCGGTTCATTTCGTTGTCTTCAACAAGCAGCAGCTTCATGCCGTCTAAATCGCCTTGGTGCACTGAAACTGCATTTCCGGCAATTCGCGAAACATCTCCGTGAGGCAAAAGAAGCTCAAAGGTGCAACGCGTGCCATTGTGCTTTTGACTTTGCACGCGCAGCTCGCCGCCCATCAAACCTACGAGGTCATTGGCAATCGACATGCCCAATCCTGTTCCTTCGAACCGGCGGTTGGCTGTGCTTTGCTCTTGCGAGAACTTGTCAAAAATGCGCTGAATGAAATCCTCCGACATTCCAACCCCCGTATCCTCCACCTCGAAGCGAATCAACTCGTGGTCGCCGAGGTTTTTCAACTTAAGTATAGTCAACCATACTTTTCCTTCATCGGTGAACTTAATCGCGTTTCCGACGAGGTTGATCAGCACCTGACGCAAACGAATGTCGTCACCGATATGTGCCTGCGCAAGCGCTTTGTCAACGACGATTTGAAAATCGAGGTTTTTCTCTTCGGCTTCGGCATTCAAGATGCTTTTTACATTGTTGGCGACTGATTCGAGGTTAAAGTCACGGTGATCGATGACCAGTTCACCGCTTTCAATCTTCGACACATCGAGCACATTGTTCAAAATCGTCAACAGGTGTTTGGCTGCTGAGGCTGCTTGTTGCACAATGCTCCGCTGATGGGTGTTCAAGCGTTCTTTCATCAACTCACGCACCATACCGATCACGACGTTCAGTGGCGTGCGGATTTCATGCGACATGTTCGCCAAAAAGAGCTCTTTTGCTTTTCCGGCGCTTTCTGCAGCGTCGCGTGCTTTCTCCAGTTCGAGTTCAAGTTCTTTCTGCAGGGTGATATCGAGGAACACAAGCACTTTGCCCTCATCGCTTCGCGGAGATTCACTTACGTACCACCATCTTCGCTCTCCTCGAACGTTTTCAACGCGCCATTCGGTGTCAACGGAAGCTTTTTCGGAAACGTGCTGAGCACCGCTAATGGGCACTGAGATGGTCACCTTTTTTTCAAGGTTCTTAAAGCGTTTACCAGCGAGTTCGTGCTGCTTCCATCCGGAGAGCTGCAAGAAACCTGAGTTGATGTAGGCAATCCGTCCATCCCCATCCACCTCAATCAATCCCAAATTCATGGTATTGATTAGGTTGGTAAACTTTGATTCTTGCTCGGCGATGATGCGCTCATTGAGCTGACGCTTGCGGATGTTGATGAGCACTTGCACGAATACGAAGAGCAATTTCCGCTCGCGTTCGCTGTACTCATAGTAATCGTTGACGTAGTCAAAACCGACGAACCCCAGCAATTCATTGCCGTCAAGCATGGGCAGCGTAATCAAGCTTTTGATGCCTTGCGGCTCAAGAATTGAACGCAGCGAATAATCACCAGTATCGGGCAATCGAGAAACATCGGGGACGTACAAGGGCTCGCCCTTTTTGTGTTTATCAACCCAAAAAGGAATGGCTTCAAGGGGTACATCTTGCAGGTTGTATATTTCGGGTTCAATGCCTTCGCGGCACCATTCGTGGGTATTGCTGGTGGTGTTTGCCTTGAAGTCGTACTGAAACACGTATGCCCGATCGGCATTGACAAAGCGACCGAGATCGTTCAGAGAGTTCTGAATAGCTGCATCAAGCTGATCGGTATCGAGGTTGATGTAGGTGGTTGAAATGTCGATTAAGACTTTTTGAAACCGCACCTCGTTGATCAAAGCGGTTTCGGCTTCGTGGTGGTGGGTACGATCTACCATTACACCGTCAACCCTGATGGGTTCATTGGCTTCGTTAAACACCACCTTGCCGCTCATGTGTACGCGCAAATGGCTACCATTGGGCCGAATGATTCGGTTGCGGCTTGTAAATCGGCCTTTGGTTTTTAGCTGATGACTGATTTCAGCGATTGATTCGAGTTCGGACGGATGGAGGATGCTCTGCCACCAGTCGGTTCTGCCTACCAAGTTTTCGGCAGATCGTCCTGTAAGTTTTCGGATGGATGGTGTTGCATAAAGCAGCCTAAACTCCGGAAGCGAAGCTGACCATACCACTTCATTCATCTCATTGAAGATGCTTTCAACAGAAATGAGTGATTGGGCCGATGGCGTTTTGCTTCGGGCTGGTTGGCGTTTGGATGTCATGTTAGCACAGCTTACTGCTCGTGTGTACGCGCAAAACGGTCAATTGGTTGACCCAACGGTGTAAGAAACGGCTGAAAGACAACTGGGAAAGCGCTTACTCATCCTCCCCAAAAAAAACGAGGCGCAGCCGCATTACAGAAAAAACGCGCACTGCACCTCGAAAGCGACAACCAAAGCGACAACCCCTGCCCTGGCTCCTTAATGCATTAGAAAGGGAATGAAACCCCTACCCGTGCTGAAGAGAACACCGTGCCAAAACCCAGCTCGGCGTGAACAACGACCTTCTCAATGTCGTAGCGACCTCCAACTTGCAATCCCAGACCAAAACCGCCTGATCCACCGCCCGTGTAGGTAATTGCGCCTGATTCGGTTGATCGGGTATTCCAGAAATAGTAGCCGAGTGTTGCACCGCCGTAAATGTCGAATTCATCTGTTGGCTCAAGAATGTGGTAGTTCGCATTGGCGCCAATTCCGATAATGGTGTGCACCCACCGGAAGTCGCTTCCGAGGAGGCCCCAGCGTTCGGTCTTTCGTTGGGCCGAAAGTACACCTCCGACCGTAATTTTGTCAGCGATCGTTTTATCAACGCCGACATACAATGGAATCCCCCATCCTGACACACCTACACCAACGTTGATGTAATCGAAGTCTCCGCCTTGCGCTGAAGCGGTTGTAGATACTCCTGCAATGAACAGGGAAACAAAGAGTGCTTTGAGCTTTTTCATACGTAAATAGTTTCTCAGCAAAGGAAAACAATTTACCCTTCACCGCCTCACCAACGAATCATGTGCTGTGTCAATGGCTAAATCTTTCAAGAGTTGACTAAATTGGCACGGTATTTTCATAGCCCAAATAAAACCCGAAGATTATGAACCGCATTTTTTGGCTTCTAATGATTCCCATGGCTGTGCTTTTCGCACAGTGTTCTGACAAGAACCTTGGAGAACGTGTAAAAGAACCTTTTTCAGGCAACGCCTATGAAAGCAACAACCGATTCTTTCGGGCTGTGGGCAAAGGCACTTCGACCCGCGACAACATTGCAGCCGGCAAAGCCGATATTGAAGCCAAGCGCATTTTGGCCCAACAGGTACAAACCAACCTGAAGGTTGTGACCGACCAATACCTGGCTGACACGCAAACCAACAACGGGTCTGAAATCAATGACAAATTTCAAACCCTCATTCGCGAGGTCACCAATACCACCATTGGCGATTTGCGAAAGATTGGTGAAGAGAAGTACCTAAAAGGCGATGAGTACACGGTGTTCATTGCTTACGAAATCAAAAAGAACGCTATGCTGCGCTTTTTGAAAAAGAAGGCAAAAACCGATCAGCGCATTGACGATGCAACCCGCAAAACCATCGAAGAAATTCTCGATCAGGAAATTGCCAAGCTCGATGCCTTAGATTGAGGCAACAAGTTTATACAACCCCACAAGCACTGTAGCCGCGATGGCCACAGAGACAAGCATCAGGGCTAGGAGAACTCCAATGATCAACAGGAGGTATCCGAGCCCTGTTCCTTTGTGCTTACCTTCAATGTGATGCTCTTGGAAAAGCCTGACGTTTCGGTCATTGGCCTTGAAAACGAAATCGAATGCATCGCCAACCACAGGTACGCTTCCAACCAACAAATCGATGGTTACATTCAGAATCATTTTCATCACGAGCTTTCCACTGGCCCCTTTTTGCACCATTGCAAGAATGAGGAGTGCACTCATCACGTAGGTCACAACGTCGCCCCAACCGGGTATTAGTCCTACGATTGGATCAAGACCGAAACGAAAATTCGTTCCCGGCACACGAAATTCGCTATCGAGCAGTTTGGAAAAACGCTCTAGCCAGACAATGGGTTTCTTTTTGTGGACGGACGAACTCAATTCCGCTTCAATTTCGCTGCGAAAAGGTGGCGAAATTTCTCGACTTTAGGCTTCACCACTGCTGAGCAATACGGTTGATCGCCGTTCAGTGCGAAGTAATTGTCGTGGTAGTCTTCAGCCGGATAAAAGTTGGTGAACGCTGAAATCTCTGTCACAATCGGATCTGGCCACATACCGCTTTCGTTGGCAGCTTCTTTGCTCAGCTCGGCAACGGTTTTTTGGTGTTCGTCGTGGTAGAAAATCACCGAGCGGTACTGAGTGCCAACATCACCACCTTGGCGGTTCAGGGTGGTTGGGTCATGGATTACCCAAAACACCTCGAGCAGGTCGGCAAAACCAATAAGTTCCGGATCAAACTCTATTGAAACCACCTCGGCATGGCCGGTGCGGCCGGTGCATACTTCTCGGTACGATGGGTTCTTGATGCTTCCACCGGAATAGCCTGACTTTACGCTTTCAACGCCTTTGATTTCAGCAAATATGGCCTCAATGCACCAAAAGCAGCCGGCTCCAAACGTGGCAGTACTCATCGCTATAAAAATTTGTTTAGCATGGCGAATTTACAACGCCAATTGACTCGTTAGCGCACAATAAAACAAAAAAAAGTCTGGCGCGTGGGCACCAGACTTTACCGGATTTTCAAGGTGTACGCAGTCAACCTGTGGGGAGTGTGTTGTTCACGTACACGGTTTTTAACGCAGGTACTGATCTTGGGTTGGTCAGATAAACTCCTGCTTGCGCGTCGTACAATTCCTACACCCTGAATCGCAAGAAGCCCCAACTCAGTGAAGCGGTGGGGTTTTCATTGGTAAACCATGTCACCAAGTCACGCGATGCGAAACCGAATTCCCAAGCCCCTTCGTTGACCATGAAGGTTATGCCGACAGGCACGAGTGCTTCACGGTTGTTGCCTGAAATAAAGCCGGCGGAAAGTCGGAGGAAGTTGAGCGGAGTGACATCGGCGCCGATGGCCACAATCGGATTGTCGTAGTTGACCACATTGTCGTTCACCGGAACGACTGCATCGGCGGCGAGGCGCAGTTTTTTGCTCACTTCAAAGCCGATGCCTATGCGTGCGGTGGTGGGCAAATTGGTGGTTCGGCTCTCGCTTCCTTTCCACTCGAGCAGTGACTCAGGACTCGCAAAATTGATTACTTCATTGACGACATCGGCACTTTCGGCGCCGGCATCGGCGAATTCGGTAAAGAGCACATCATTGAGTTCATACAGGTTGCCGTCCCACCGCATGCGGCCGATATCGGTTATCGCGGCAGAGAGGAAGAGTTTTTCTTTGATGACCACGGTTGTACCGAGGTCGATGCCCCACCCTAAGCCGACCGGGCGCAGAGCCGGAGCATCGGCCGGAAGGGTTGACGGATTTGAGTTCGCGATTTCGCCGTAGTTGATGTTGAACACCGGAGACAAGGCTGAGAAGGCGTTTACGTTGCTTCCATCGACGTCAACTTGCATCCAGGCATTGCCGATAAGGAGTTTGGCACCGATGCCTCCATGGAGTTCGATGCTTTCGTTTTTGTACAGCCGTTTACCGTAGGCGATGTTGAACTCGCGAATCCAGCTGAAGCCTACCGAAGTGCCATCAAGCAGCTGCGAAAACAACAATGCATCAGCAGGAGCAACAATGCCTTGTTGCACTTGGTTGAGGGTGTCGGCACTGAGGTTTCCGGAGTTGGGAATCGTATCGCCATTGGCAAGCACCAATTCTGTGAAGTAAGGAGCTGTGCGGCCAAGAAACACCAAATCAGAGGCCATTTGACCGAAGCGTGCGTTGGTGGTGATGCGTTCGCGGATGCTGAATGCGAAGCCACCGGCCTTGTCGTCGTTGATGGCAAAACCGGCTGAGATGACATTTAGGTTGATCTCGGTGCTTTCGCCTGCCATTTGATTGGCGTATTCTGCGCGTTCGGCTTGGCTAAGTTCATCGAACGGACGACGGAAGAGCGTGTTGCGGACTTCCGACTTGTTTAGGAAACCGGAATACATTGAAGCGGCACCTTCGGCCATACCGAAGGTGACGGTTTTGCCTTCGAATTCCGGGGTGAGGTTCAGGTTAGCGGGATTGATACCGATGGCATGGTAGTCAGTAACAAACGGCGTCGCCGCTCCCCTGCCGGTGGCTGAGAAAACCCCCATTTCGGTTTGTGCTGAGACCAAGCTAGCGCTTGCAAGTGCTGCTGCTACGAGTAGTATGCGATTCATTCGGAGTTGTGTTTTGTTCGAAGATAGCGAGATTGCTCAGGCTTGCAAGCACTTCCCTTGACAAAGGACTCAACTCAGAGTGTTGACAAGTCGCAAATACGCATCCAATCGTTTACCTTTGGCACCTGACTTTGTACCATGAAACAGCTTTTCAAAACAGCGGCATTGACCGCAATCGCTACCCTCGTGCTTTCTTCGTGCTCAGAAGATAGCCCCTCATCCGCCAAAGGCGAAACCGCAGCTAAGGAGGTCAAAAAGGACGATTTTCAAGCGATTGGTTTGAGTGAAGAAGACCGCGTGAAGATTGACAACCGGCTTTCAGCTTTATTAAGCGACCAAACGGCAGGTGATTATGCAGCAAGTGTAGAGCATTACTTGCCGAAAATTTACGGTAGTGAAACCGATAAGGCGCAACTTGCCGAAGCACTTGCCAGTCAGCGCTCATTTGGTATTGAGCAGGCCTTTACTGACTTCGAATTGCTGTGGGTGTCGCCGTTCTACCAAGAAACCGGCTACGAAGTATGTTTTGCGATGTACCAAGTCAAGCACAGCATCACGCTCACGGGGCAAATGGCTGAGAAATTCAATGCTTACGAAGTCAACATCAAAGACACGTATGGCAGGCAGTACTACACCAAAGATGCTTCGAACAATACCTACCTAATAGACGGCCCCATTAAGTTTTTCTTTTTCAAGACCGATGCCGGAGACGTCTACATTCTGAATGAGGAAGTATTGCGCTCTGGCCTTGCAACAACCTTGTTTCAAACCTTCAATCTGCAAGACATGAAGCAATTTGAAACCAAGGCACGGAAGCATTTGGGAGTTTAATCTTCAAGGTACTCGTTGAGTAGCGTTTTGAGCTGTTCAGAAAGCTGACTGCCGGTTACTTCCTTGTATTTTTGATCAACAACAAACGAAGCCTCGGGCACCTCGCATTTGATGACCTGTGTGGCCATCAGCTTCATACGCATTCCGAATTGTTCAACTTCATAGCCCAGTAGCACCTCATTGAGCTCGTTGAATTGGGTATACCAATTTGGCTCTTCAATATCGATTTGGTTGGTGTGGAAGAGTTGAATCGGCGGAACTGAATCAATCAAGAAGTAGGCTACCGAAACCGCGCACTTGTACCCTGCGACGAATGCCGAATCATTGGTTGTTTCAATGCGCACTCCCGGCTGCGAACTCAGAAGTTCATTCAGGCCTTCTTCAGTGAAGCTAGCGTAGGTGTAATCGCTGTAGTTCTTCAGCATTTGCTGAATTGTCTTGGCATCATTGTCGGTAATGAACGAGGTTTTCATAATTCCACCGAGCGACCGTATTTCGCCGGTCATTCGATCGTCTTTAAACGACAGCACCATTTCAGTGGGAAATACGTTTTCAAGGATGTTGCCCTCGAGGAAGGGAAAGCTCAGTTCATAATAGATACGCCCTTCGGCCTCAGGCCGATCGAACTCGCAACCGGCGAGGGTGAAGATTAACACAGGCAAGGCAATCATAAGGCACACGTTGCTCAATCGTTGGGCGACGGGGCTTGGCAGTTTCGGCGTATTCATCAGCTACACGTTTCAGGCGCAAGAAAGATAAAACACATCGGTGGATTTTAGGTGAATGAAAATTGAGTTGACAGCTTGGTATTGATAAGTGCGATGGGCTACCTTTGTAGAGCTACTAAGACACCTCTCAACCCACATTATGCAATCGGTTATTTTCGTCTCCAATCCGTCAGAAATCGGTGCCGGAACACGCGGCAGCAGCCTTGGTTTTGATGCTCTCCGCATTGCAGGATGGAAGCACGGGAACGACCTCTTGAAGCGTTACCCAATCAACCACATTGCGCACAACAACGCAGCGTTGTACGAGCCTGATTTGAATCCGTTTGCCCATCGCATTGCTGCCATTACACGCAGTTTCAAAGACACCGCAAAGGTGTTAGACCCGATTTTCGCCGCAGGCCAATTTCCGGTGCTCATCGGTGGCGACCACTCTGTGGCGGCGGGCACCATTTCAGCGGTGAGAAAAGCGTTTCCCGACAAGCGATTGGGGGTTGTTTGGATGGATGCCCATGCCGACATGCACACCCCGTACACTACTCCGAGCGGAAATTTCCACGGTATGCCTCTGGCCATTGCATTGGGGTTAGATAACCTCGAATGCCGAAAAAATGATCCGGTTCCGCAAACCATTTCCGAATGGAATGCAGTAAAGGAATTGTGGGGTATTTGTCCGAAAGTCAATCCCGAAGATTTGGTCTTCTTTGGTGTGCGATCTACAGAAGAGGAAGAAGATGAAATCATGGCGCGCTATGGTATGCCCAACATCACCGTTGATGATTTCAGAGCCAACGGCCTGCAATGGTCGATTGACCAAGCCTGTTCGCGCTTGACTGCATGCGACATCGTGTACATTTCGTTCGATGTTGACAGCATGGACCCGGCGCATACCTCGAACGGCACAGGCACACCGGTAGATAACGGATTCACCCCTGAAGAGTCGAAACAGATTATCACACAATTGTTCGAACGGCTGAATGTCGTTTGCTTCGAAATGGTTGAGATTAACCCCACTCTCGACGAGCTAGGAAATGCCATGGCCGAGACAGCTCATGGTATTTTGGAACATGTTGTGGGTTGCATTGAACACCTCCCGTAGAAACCTGATAAATGAAACAAGCCACCCACCGGTTGATGATGATCAGACCGGGCAGTTTTCGAAAAAACGAGCAAACCGCTGACAACAGCTTTCAATCGGGAGGCCAACTGAGCGATCACGAAATCGCCGATCAAGCGCGTGAAGAGTTCGATGCATTCACTGACCTTTTGCGCGACAACGGCGTAGACCTCATTGAATTCGAAACCGAAGAAGACGCCGATACGCCTGACGCGGTATTCCCCAACAACTGGCTCAGTTTTCACGAGAACGGTTGTGCGGCCATTTACCCAATGAAAGCGCCAAACCGGCGCGCAGAACGTCGCGAGCAGCTGGTTTACGACGTATGCAATGCTTGGGGCCTCGATCTCGACGAAGTGCTTGACTTCACCGAATTCGAAGAGCACAACCGCTTTTTGGAGGGCACCGGGAGCATGGTCCTTGACCGCATTAACAAACTGTGCTTCGCAGCGCTCAGCGAACGTACCGATGAACACGCCGTTGAACTTTGGTGTGAACAGTTTGGCTATACCCCCGTCGTATTTTCGACTGAGTTAAACGGAAAACCGGTGTACCACACCAATGTGGTGCTGTCGATTGGCACGCATTTCGCTGTTGCAGCCCTCGATGTGGTGCCAGACCCGACAGAACGTGAAACAGTGCGGAAGGCAGTGCTCTCGACCGGAAAAATACTGATTGAAATCTCGTCAAACCAGCTTGAAGCCTTTGCGGCCAACATCCTTGAAGTTAACACTGCCGAAGGTGCACCGCTCATCGTAATGAGTGAGACTGCTCACAAGGCTTTTACCGCTGAACAACGCAGCGAACTTGCGAAGTACGGCCGTTTGCTTCCCGTAAATTTAACAACCATTGAAACCTACGGAGGTGGAAGCGCGCGCTGCATGCTGTGCGAAGTCTTCCTTCCTCGAATTTGATCACTATGCTCAGTATCGAATCGCGTGTTCGTGAACACGTCATCGCATTTGTCAAAACAGCCTTCGGCGCCGACGTTGACCCATCCTCCCTCCAACTTCAAAAAACACGGAAAGAATTCCGCGGTGAGGTAACCTTGGTGGTGTTTCCATTGGTGCGCTTCGCCAAACTTTCACCGGAAGCTACGGCAGAAGCCATCGGCAGAGCACTTACTGAAACCATGACCGAAGTTGACGGTTTCAACGTCGTAAAGGGGTTTTTGAACCTCGAAATTAGTGACGCATATTGGATTGATTTTCTGACAGATACCACAATAAATCAAAACTACGGCTTTAAGCCAAAAGGCAGTCAAGGGCAACTCATGGTTGAGTACTCTTCGCCCAATACCAACAAGCCTTTGCACCTTGGCCATTTGCGCAACAACTTCTTGGGCTATTCGGTAGCACGGATCTTGGAGGCCGCCGGACACGACGTGGTCAAGGTGCAAATCATCAATGACCGCGGTATACATATCTGCAAGTCGATGTTGGCCTGGCAGCGCTTTGGAAACGGTGAAACGCCCGAAAGTTCGGGTTTAAAAGGCGATAAGCTTGTTGGCAAGTACTACGTGGCCTTCGACCAAGCCTACAAAAAAGAGGTGGCTGAACTGGCTGCTTCAGGGATGGATGAGGAGCTCGCCAAGCGCGAAGCACCCATCATGGCTGCAGCACGCGAGATGCTCGTCAAGTGGGAGCAAAAAGACCCGGAAGTATTTGCCCTTTGGGAACGCATGAACAACTGGGTGTACGCAGGTTTCGAAGCCACCTACCTCGAAATGGGCGTTGAGTTCGATAAACTGTACTACGAGTCAAACACTTACCTGACCGGGAAAGATGAAGTCATCAAAGGCTTGGAAGCCGGTGTGTTTACACGCCGCGACGACGGTTCGATTTGGGTTGACTTGACCCAAGACGGCCTCGATGAAAAATTGCTGCTTCGCGGCGATGGCACATCCGTTTACATGACGCAAGACATCGGCACGGCCGTTCTACGCTTTCGAGAATATCCTAAGCTGCTCGGACAAATTTACACGGTTGGCAACGAGCAAGAATACCACTTCAAAGTGCTGTTCTTGGTTCTGAAAAAACTCGGTTTTGACCGCGCCGACAAGAACTTCCACCTCAGCTACGGCATGGTGGAGTTGCCCGAGGGCAAAATGAAGTCGCGCGAAGGTACTGTTGTGGATGCCGACGACCTTTTGGCTGAGATGGCCGCTTCAGCGCGTGAAATTGCCGAAGAGCAAGGCAAAATGGATGGCCTGACCGACGACGAAAAGAACGCGTTGTGCAAAACCATCGGTTACGGCGCATTGAAGTACTTCCTGCTCAAGGTTGACCCGCGCAAGAAGATGATGTTCGACCCAAAAGAGTCGATTGATTTCTTCGGCAATACCGGTCCGTTCATTCAGTTCAACTACGTTCGCACCTTGGCGCTGCTCAGAAAGGCCGATGAAGCGGGGGTTGCACCCGCAGTGCACAAAGGGGTTGCCCTTGACGATGCCGAGCGTGAACTGCTGCGAAAATTGCACGAATTTCCGCAAGTCATTGAAGAGGCGGCTGCGCAGTACGATCCGTCGCAAATTGCCAATTACACCTACGATTTGGTGCGGGCCTACAGCTCGTTCTACCAGGTTTCACCAATCTTGAAAGAGGTCGATGAAGCCAAACGCGCCTTACGACTCGAAATCACCCGTCAAACAGGTGCGGTCGTAAAGCGCGGAATGGAATTGCTAGGCATTGGCATGCCCGATAAGATGTAATCAGCCTTTCAGTTCTTCGCGGCCGTCGGCGTGGAGTGCAAAGCGGCCTTTCTCACGTGGGTGAACTTGATCGTACTTCGGCCAAGGCCAGCCACCGAAGCGTGTGCGGTTGTAATCTTCGAAGGCCTGCTGAATTTCTTCTTTGGTGTTCATCACGAACGGACCGTACTGCATCACCGGTTCGCCAATCGGCTTGCCTTGCAGCATCAGGATTCCCGCTTGCGTGCTGCCGTTTTTCAGCTTTACGTTGACATCCGGACGGATGATTGCGTAGTTGTAGCGCGGAAGTGCCTCCCCTTCAACCGTTAAGCCGTTGCCCTCGTAAAAGTATAGCGTGCGGTTCACGCCTTCGGCGGTTTTGGGCAGTACCCACTCTGCCCCGGGCTCAAGGAGAATGTTCCAAATGGCTACATGGTTCGAAGGGTCGGCCGCCCATGAATTGGGCGGTGGCGCAGGCGCCGTGTGCAGGCCCAAACGTCCGGCAATTACCTCAACCGTGGTGGCGTTGCCGTTTGCGTCGGTATGGTTGAACTTGGGGATGGTGTCGCCCCAAAACATGGTGAAGTGGGCATCGACCATTTTGCTTTTTCGCGGCAGGTTCAGCCACACCTGAAAGAGCTCGAGCGGATTGGGCTCTGAGGTCTTCAGCAAGGGAAACATTTCGGAGTGCTGCACCCCTTTTCCGGCGGTCATCCACTGCACGTCGCCGTTGCCGTAGCGACCGGCCGCACCGAGCGAATCGGCATGGTCAACCATGCCTTGGCGGACAATCGTCACGGTTTCAAACCCGCGGTGGGGATGGCCGGGAAAACCCGGAACCGTTTTTCCGTGGTACATTCTAAAGCCGTCTTTGATGATGAAATCGTCGCCCAGCGAACGGTCATCGACCGGAGTTGCCGGTCCGCACTGCAGATTGCCTTCAGGAAAGGCATCTTCGTGGTGGGCACAAAACAAAAACGGGTCAAAGCACTCCCACTGGAAGCCCATGGGTGCTTTTTTCAGAATCAAAGGTTGTTCCATTGGTTTATCGTTAGCGTTTGCAGCGGCTCCGCGCAATGGCAGGGCCAGCAATGAAGTCACCCCTAGTGATAGGCGCGACAAAAAACTGCGGCGTTCAAGGTTGCCCATACAATGTCGGTATTGATAGCTCGAAGTTAGCGGCTTCTGCGCATCCAAGCATTGAACCAGTTCAATTTTGAGAGCGATGCAGTGAATTCGTACCTTGGCTCTATGCTCAGGTACCTTTTGATCGGTTTCTTTTTGGGTTTTGGCCTTGCGGCCGGATGTCAGGTGGGCCATGTCTTCGTTGAAAATGGCGGCCAGTGGCCCGCCCAGGTCTTAGCCTCTGCAGAGATTTCAGGAGGAAAGCTGTATTTGGAAGAGGATGGATTGACCTACGATTTCATCGACGTTTCATCGGTTTCGGCCCTCCACGGAACCGGAGTAGACCCAAAAACGCTTGAAGGAACTCCGCGCATTCGTCGCCACGCTTACAAAGTGGCCTTCGTCGGAGGCCAAGCGGTAAAGGAAGCCGAATTCAGCGAAGAGCATATCACAAAGTACAATTACTTCCTCGGCAACGACCCTTCAAAATGGGCCGGAGGCCTTTCGGGATATGGAAACGTTCGATTGAACGACGTGTATCCGGGCATTGACTTGGTCATGCATTCGGAAGACTTTGCGTTGAAATACGACTTCATGGTGCAGGCCGGTGCCGACCCCTCATCCATCCAACTTAACTACATCGGAGCCGAAGGCCTTGAATTGCGCAACGGACGCCTCATTGTGCGCACATCGATCAACCAAGTCATTGAACAGGCGCCCATTGCATGGCAACTTGAGAACGGCGAAAAGCGCATGGTTGACTGCGTGTACACCCTCGAAGGCGACCGCGTGGGGTTTGCATTTCCCGGTGGTTTGAATCCGAATCTGCCTTTGGTGATTGACCCTGTTTTGCTGTTTTCGACCTACTCAGGCTCAACGGCCGACAACTTCGGCTTCACCGCCACCTACGATGACGACGGCTTTCTCTATGCGGGCAGTTCGGCCTTTGGTGCAGGGTACCCAATCACCTTGGGCGCCTACCAACAGGTATGGGGCGGCGGCGACGGACAAGGGTCGCTCGTGGGTACCGACATCGCCATCACCAAGTACGACGTATCGGGCACCTTTCGCGTGTACTCCACCTACCTCGGCGGAGCGAACGACGAACTCCCCCACTCGCTCATTGTGAACGCCCAAGGTGAACTGCTGGTGATGGGAACATCGAGTTCGCCGAACTTCCCGGTGACCTCAGGCGCCTACCAAACCACCTTTGCCGGAGGAACGAGTGTAACGCCCATCGGCATTGGTGTTCAGTACGTGAACGGCTCTGACATCATTGTGAGCCGCTTCTCCAACGATGGCAGCGCGCTGCTCTCATCGACATTTTTGGGAGGAAGCGCCAACGACGGCGTCAACACTGTACCCGCATTAAAATTCAACTATGCCGATGAGTTCAGAGGTGAAATCGAACTCGACGACGACGGCAACATCTACATTGGCAGTTGCACCTTTTCGGGCGACTTCCCCACCACCAATGCCTTTCAGCCGGTGTATGGTGGTGGCTTGGATGGATGCATCACCAAGTTCACGCCTGACCTTTCAACCGTGCTTTATAGCAGCTACTACGGAAGCTCAGGCAACGAAGGCATCTACAGCGTTGATGTGAGTCCGTCAGGCCCCATTTACCTCTGTGGAGGCACCACCTCAACCAACTTGGCCACGTCATCGGGTGCGTACCAAACCGGCAATGCCGGAGGGCCCGCCGATGGCTTCGTGATTCGCGTAGCCGCCAACGGATCGGGCATTTTGCAATCGACCTACCTCGGCTCATCGGCCTATGACCAGTGCTATTTCGTTGAGACCGATACCGATGGTGCGCCGCACATTTACGGACAAACCCGTGCGTCGGGCAGCAGCTTTATCATCAACGCGGCCTATGGCACACCCAACAGCGGCATGCTTGTGGCCAAGCTTGATGAAACGCTGAGTTCAATCACATGGTCAACCGTGTTTGGAACAGGCGCCGGAGTGCCCAACCTCTCGCCTACGGCCTTTTTGGTTGACGTGTGCGGTAAAATTTACCTCTCGGGATGGGGCGGAACGACCAACACCAACTCAAACCCCAACACCGGCAACGTGTTTAACATGCAGGTCACCCCTGATGCCTACCAGTCGACCACCAACGGAAGCGACTTTTACCTTATGGTGCTTGAAGACGACGCCAGCGACGTCGTGTATGCCTCCTATTTCGGTGGTGGCATCAGCGCCGAGCACGTCGATGGCGGCACAAGTCGTTTTAACCGCAAAGGCCAGATTTACCAATCGGTGTGCGCTGGCTGCGGAAGCAACGATGACTTCCCGATTTTCCCTGCGAATGCCGTGTCGCCCACCAACAACAGCAGCAACTGCAACAATGGCGTGTTCAAGTTTGACTTCCTCTTGCCCATTACCATCGCTGATTTCACCGCACCCTTGACCGACTGCCTTGACGGGCCCATCACCTTCACCAACACCAGCACCTTCGGGCAGGATTTCTTTTGGGATTTTGGGGATGGGGAAACGAGTACCGAATTCAACCCTACCCACACCTACGACGAGCCGGGCACTTACGACGTGATGCTGGTGGTGTCGAATCCGGAAACGTGCAACGGCCTAGATACCTTGTTCAGAACGGTGACCCTTGCCCTCCCACAGTCGAGTACATTGGGCAACCTTGAAGTGTGCGAAGGAGAATCCATCCAACTTGGCCCTGTTCAACAGCAACCCAGTTGGAGTTACTTCTGGTCACCGGCAAACACCCTGAACGACGCCGGTTTGCCCAATCCCGTGGCCGCACCCACAGAAACAACCGAATACACCCTTCTGATTGATACCGGATTGTGCATTGATACCGTTTACCAAACGGTTGACATAACCTCCTTGGGCCTTTTGCCCGGTGAAGATGTTGTGGCGTGCAACAGCGGCGATGTGGCCCTGCTGACCGCATCCGCCGGAGGCGAAAACATCACTTGGACCTGGTCAAGCTCGCCCGATTTCAGCGACCCGATTGAAAGCGGCCCTGATGCCACTGAAATTGAAGTCTTGATCACCGGCTCAGCGACCTACTACGTGCAAATCACCATCGGCGAATGCAGCGAAAGTGCCGCGATCGACGTAGCACTGATTGCCGATTTGCTCGACATCGGTGCCGATTTCACGGTGTGTGCAGGCGATACCGTGACCTTGCAAGCGCTTGGTGAGCTGCCCGGGTACACCTTGGAGTGGACCCCAGCTGATTTGGTGCTGTCAGGACAAGGCAGTGCATCGGTGCAGGTGTTTGTCTCTGAAGATGGCTTTTTCGAGCTTACGGCGACCTCATCGGAATGCACCGTGAGCGATGACATTTTCATCAGCACCAGCGGATTGGATTTCACCCAGATTGGCGCCACGGCCGATCCTGAGCTGGTGCTAGCTGGAGAAAGCAGTACACTGACCGCGTCTCCACCCGGATTTAATTACAGCTGGTCGCCGCAAGACGGCTTGAGCGACCCCTTCGCAGCTGTAACCGAGGCAACACCTGAAGAAACCACCACCTACAGCGTAGTAATTGCTGATGGTGAATGTGTGTACTCCAATTCGGTTACGGTGCGCGTGGCCGAGTACTTCTGCGGCCCTCCCGGGATTTATGTCCCGAACGCCTTCACCCCCAACGGCGATGGCAACAACGACGTGCTGTACGTGCGCGGCAACTTCATTACTGACCTCTACTTCACGGTGTACAACCGTTGGGGCGAGTTGGTTTTTGAAACCCGCACCATCACCCAAGGTTGGGACGGCACCTACAAAGGCCGCGATGCCGACCCGGCCGTGTTTGTGTACTACTTGGAAGCCTTTTGCGAAGGCGGCGAAACCTACTTTGAGAAAGGCAACATCACCTTGATTCGATGAAGAAACTGCTGGTGTTCGGTTTGCTCATGATGGGCCTTGGCGGAGTTGCGCAAGACATCCACTTTTCGCAGTTTGCTGTGGCGCCCATGGTGTACAATCCGGCCATGGCGGGGATGTTTGACGGCGACTACCGCTTCATCGGCAACCAGCGTACGCAGTGGCGTTCGGTGACTGTGCCATTCACCACTGTTGGAGGAAGCGCCGATTGGCGCAATACGGGAGGCATTGACGGCTTGGGCACCGGCTTGAGCATTTACCAAGACCGCGCCGGAGACTCGCGGCTGAATACCTTGGCGGTAAAACTGGCCGGGGCATATAGCTTCGCGTTGCCCAACGACTCGCTGCACCGCATCTCATTTGGTGCGCAGTTTGGCTTTGTGCAGCGGAACATTGATTACAGCGATTTGCGCTATGACAACCAATGGAACGGCGTGAGTTACAACCCCTCCATTGATCCCGGTGAAATGTACACCCGCGATGCCCGTGGCTACGCCCATCTTGCACTTGGCGTTGGCTGGCAGCACCACATCAACCGTCGAAACAGCTACGAAGGCGGCATCGCCCTGCACAATGTCAATGCGCCCAAGCAAAGTTTCTTCGATGACCCCAGCATTCGGTTGGATTTGCGGTTCACACTGTCGGCATGGGGCACGCGTGAACTCAACGCTGAGTGGGATGCCACCGGAGGCCTCCTGCTCTCGCGGCAAGGCACCTACACCGAATTCATACCCGTCGTGGGCGCACGGTACGTACTGCTCGACGAACGCGGACTGTTCAGAACCGTTTTTGCCCACATGGCCTACCGCACCCGTGACGCAGGCTTTTTTACTTTGGGGATGGATTACGACGATTGGCGGGTAGGCCTCAGTTATGACATCAACACGAGCAACCTCCGTCCGGCGAGCAACGGACGCGGAGGATTGGAATTGAGTGTTGTGTACATCCTATCGCGGTTTGTGCCCCCTGTTGACCGTCGGGTGCTTTGTCCTGACTACCTTTGACGCAAATTCCCAAGCGTGGCAAACAACAAACCCAAAACTGACCGGCTTCCGCTGGTAGCGCTCATTTTATTGACCCTTTACAACGTGGTGTTTTTTGCCGCGAAGATTGCCAACGGCCGCTTTGAATGGCTGCAAGGGGTGTTTCTTGAGTTGCGCGAGAGTTCAGGGTTCTTTACCCTTTTGGAAATCTTGGGGGTTGCAGGCGTATTCGTTGACTTGGTGGTGCGTTACGACAAGTTGGGCGAAGACAGCATTGGGCGGCGGCGCATGCGGCTAATCTTGACCGCGTTTTTGGTGATTGCCTTTTTCTTCAAGCTGTTTATCAACTACATCGATTCGGCCTACCTCGAACCGAAGCTTTAATCGTCGAGGTGGTAGTCGTAGTCGCCTGAACGCATTTTTCGTCCGTACCGCTTGTAAGCAGAAAAGCTCTCTTTCACGTACACAATGAAATCGTACTGCGTAAAGCTTTTCAGCGCATCATCGCCCGGATCCATAAAATCGATGAAGGCGTCGAACTCTTCATTTTCAAGGGCGACAATTTCGTACTCAACGTATTTGGCAAACAGCTCTTTCAAGAGCTCGCGGCGGCGGTCGTTGTTGCGCATTTCCATGACTTCGCGCTTTGAGCGCTCACGTTTGGAGAAGGCCTCGTAGAGGAAGGTAATCGGGCTTTCGAACGCGTTCACTCCTGATGTACGGTAGTCGCGTTCGTCGAAGCCGAGCGAATTGATATCGCGCTGAATGGCATCGAGGTCGCGCGGCGCAATAATGGCCACTTCGGGGATGTTGATGCGCAGTTGTTTCATGCGAATTTCGACCGCGTAAGTGCGTTTGGGAATGGAGTCGGTAAAGCTCAATCGCTGGCTCGCAAATCCGGTTGCGCCAATTTGAAGGGTATCGGTTTTGCACAATTTCAGGGTGAAACTGCCGTCTGACTCACAGAAGCTTCCCACTTGTTGCGTTCGGTTGACGACCATCGCATCGAAGAGCGGTCGTCCGCCCTCGCTTAGCACTTTGCCGGAGACATAAATGGTATTTTCACAGGGCGTTTGGCCCAGTGACCATCCGGCGATAGCCGAAAAGAAAAAGAAGAATGCCCATCTTTTCATGCGACGAATATACACGAAGGACGTACCAATCGTATGCCAAAAAAGTAAAAGTGGGGTGCGTACTAGCGGCGGCGGACGAACGAAAAGTTGATTTCGCTGAATTTGCCGCCTTCGTGGCCGCTCAGGTAGACATTGATTCCCGAGTCAGGCTGGAGCACGTAGCTGATTTTCTTAGGGAAGTCGTGCTTTGGGTTTTCGAACACAATTTCGTTGGTGCTGGCTGAGGTCATGCGAAACTCAACCAAATCGCGGGTGCGGCTTCCGTTCAAGCCAACGCGGTAGAGCAGAGCGCTGTCTTGGGCCACGATTTCGAGTTGTTCGATGAATACTGTGTCGCCCGAGGCCATTACGTAACCGCGGCCTTCAAGGTGCTTGTCGCCGATGAGCGTCCACTCTTCGAAAAAGGCATTGTCGCGGTTCATGTCTTGCCACTTGCCTTGCAGACGGCTCAGTGGGAAAGCCACGGCATCGACGGGAGGTGTTTCAGGGCTTTTGCAGCCCATCCATCCAAGAACGCCCAAAAGAAAAACAGCGAGTTGATTGGCACGCATAGGCCACAAAAATACGAAACTCCTTGGCCATTCGATGAATTGCACACGAAAAGCCGAAACTACGCCTGTCAGCGTGCGTATACACCCTCTATGCGCATTGCACTCATTGTATTTATTGGGTTCTTGGGGATGTCAATTGCCTTGGCCCTTCGCGGAGCGCGGTCACACCCCGTTGAAAACTATGACGACGGCATTCTGGTAGGCGCTGAAAAGCACCTTGCTGTGCAATTGGTGCCCAATCACACCGATCCGGTGAGCCACTCCATTGTAACGATTTATCAAGGCAAAGTGCACAGCATTCGGCACCTGTCGCGGCGTGATTTCATCTTGATTTCGACCGGTGCCATGCGGTCACCGTTCAATCCGGAAAGCAAAAACTTGCTGGCCCTGCGCGGCATCGACCGTTGCGGCTACCGAATTGACACCGTAACCCAGAACGTGCGCACCGATTGCGCATGCATTGACAATTTGTGGCGATTGCGCTACGACAAACACCCGTTAACCAACAACGATGAGGGCTGGGCACGCGGCGGCGGAACGCCTGACGCTTCGCAGATGGCCATGCTGCAACCCTTTGGCCTTCGGAAACTGCACGACCTCATTTACGGCGATCAACTGTATGCCCTGCTGCGCGCGGTGAATGACCCGCAGTGGGTTGAATCGTACCGCTGAACCGAACTTCGTACCTTCGGGCCATGAGTGAAGCCGAAAGCAAACACGCAGCCAAAGCCCGCATCCGCGCACGGCGGATGAATAAGCGTCCGGTCGAAGACCTGTTCGCCGAACTGAGTGCCGGCAATCGTCAAGCACTTTCGGAGGCAATCACCTTGGTTGAGCGCAAATTGCCGGCCGCGCGCGAAGAAGCCTCTGCCCTGCTCTCGCTGTGCTTGCAAACGGAAACCCCTTCACGTCGAATCGGCATCACGGGCGTACCGGGCGTTGGAAAAAGCACCTTTATTGAACGGTTCGGACTTCATCTCGCTGAGCACAACCACCGCGTGGCCGTGCTGGCGATTGACCCCAGCAGCAGCCGATCGGGCGGCAGCATCTTGGGTGATAAAACGCGCATGAACCAACTCTCACAGCACCCCAACGCGTTTATTCGTCCGTCAGCGGCGGCCGACACCCTCGGAGGTGTGGCGCGCGCCACCCGAGAGAGCATTTTGCTGTGTGAAGCGGCCGGCTTCGACACCATCATCGTTGAAACGGTTGGTGTAGGCCAAAGCGAAACCACCGTGCACGGCATGGTCGACTTTTTTTTGCTCTTAATGCTTTCAGGTGCCGGCGACGAGCTGCAAGGCATCAAGCGCGGCATCATGGAGATGGCCGATGCCCTCTTCATCACCAAGGCCGATGGTGACAATGCAATGGCGGCGCAGCGAGCAGCGCGTCAGTACGCGTCGGCCTTGCACCTTTTTCCTGCCAATGCCAATGGATGGGTACCCCAAGTGGGCACCTGCAGCGCGTTGGAGGGGACAGGCTTCGACACCCTTCACGAAGTGCTCGATGCGTATTTTTCATCGGTTTTGGCCTCCGGCCGGATGGTCGACCATCGGAAGCGTCAAGACTTGCTTTGGCTGGATGAGGCCCTGCGGCACGAAATGATGGATGTTGTGCGTCAACACCCCGATTGGGAACGCCGCTTCAACGACATCCGGACACAGGTGGCCAACAAAGCGTTGACACCTTTTTCAGCCGCGCACATCCTCGTTAGGCAGCTACTCCCAGCTTCGGTTTGACCGCAACTTCGCTGCCAAATCAGCTGGGGCCAGCTCAAACTGTTCGCCTGATTGCATGTTTTTGAGGGTCAGCACGCCTTTGGCACGTTCTTCATCGCCGGCCATGACCACAAAAGGTATTTGCTTGTCGTTGGCGTACTTGAGTTGCTTCTTTAGCTTCGTCGGTTCGGGGTAGAGCTCACAGCGCAGGCCTGCTGAGCGCAGGTTTTCGGCGAGCGCAAGGTCATCGGCTTCGGTGGCGGCGTCGAAGTTGACAATCAGCACCTCGGTGCTCACGTCGGCGTTGGTTGGGAAGAGTTCGAAGTGCTCCATGACGTCGTAGATGCGGTCAGCACCAAACGAAATGCCCACGCCGCTGAGTCCTTTCAATCCGAAGATTCCGGTGAGATCGTCGTAGCGTCCGCCGCCGCAAATGGAACCAACCGGTGCATCGCTCACCTTGACCTCGAAAATGGCCCCGGTGTAGTAATCGAGTCCGCGTGCAAGCGTTGGATCAATCACGAGCTTGGCTGTTTGAAAGCCAAGACGCTCAACGTGTTCAACCACGGTGCGCAATTCGGCCACACCCTTGAGACCGATTTCAGAAGCGGCCAAAGCCGCTTCTAGCACGGCCAACACTTCACTGCGCTCGCCGTTGATGCCAAAAAGTGGCGCCACTGCTGTGATTTCCACATCGGAAAACCCGCGCTGACGGAGTTCATCTTCTACCCCATCGCGGCCGATTTTGTCGAGCTTATCGATGGCAATGGTTAGGTCGCCCAAACGGTCGGTAACTCCGGCCATTTCGGCAATTCCGGCCAACACCTTGCGGTTATTGAGGTGGATGGCAAAGTTGGGGATGCGCAGTTCGGTCAACGCACGGTCAAAAATGCGGATAAGTTCAACCTCACACAGCAGGCTGTCGGTGCCCACGATGTCGACATCACACTGAAAAAACTCTTGGTAGCGACCACGGCCCGGACGGTCACCGCGCCACACCGGTTGAATTTGGAAGCGGCGAAACGGAAACGCCAGTTCGTTTTGGTTCATCACGACGAACCGGGCAAAGGGCACGGTAAGGTCGTAGCGCAGCGCTTTTTTGGAAATCGAAAAAGCTGTGCGCTTTGAATCGTTGGCCGCAATGGCCTCGTAATCTGCTTTTGTGAGAAAATCGCCGTTGTTGAGGATTTTGAAAATGAGCTGATCGCCCTCTTCGCCGTATTTACCTGTCAAGGTTGACAGGTTTTCCATGGCAGGTGTTTCAATTTGGACGAAGCCATAGGCCTCGAACACCCGGCGAATCACCGAAAAAATGTGGTTGCGTCGGGCCATTTCTCGGGGTCCGAAATCGCGTGTTCCTTTGGGTATGCCGGGCTTGCTCATGTTTGCTGAATTCAGCCGCAAAAATAGCGCATTCACCGCAGACCGCAGCCGTAAGAAATGTCTCACAGCGTACTCGGTGAACATCCCGCAATCGAAGCTCTTGAAAACACGTACACTTGCTTGTTTGAACCAGCATAAGCATGGAAAATCCCGAATTGCACCGTGATGAAGAGCGTCGCCTAGCGCGATTGCTGGCATTGGAGCTGCTCGATACCCCGGCAGAGGCCGACTATGACGACCTCACACGGCTCGCTGCGCAAATCTGTGGTACGCCGGTCTCGCTGGTGACTCTACTCGACGATAAACGCCAGTGGTTTAAATCAAAGCATGGATTGAACGCTCCTGAAACACCGCGTGAAGTATCGTTTTGCGGACATGCAATTCATACTGAGAACGAACCATTTATTGTACCTGATGCGCGCAATGATGAACGCTTTCATGACAACCCGTTGGTCACGGGTGATTTAAAAGTGGTTTTCTACGCTGGCATTCCGTTGACCAACGAAGAAGGACTGCCTTTTGGAACTCTCTGCGTGATTGACCACCAACCGCGGCAACTTACACCAGATCAAATCGATGCCCTGCGCATTCTTGCACGACAGGTGATGCGCTTGCTTGACCTGCGAAAAGCGAGTAAAGATTTGCAAGCCTTGGTGCAACAGCTTAAAAGCCAAAAGGCCGAATTGGAGCGGTTTGCCTCGGTGATGGCGCATGATTTGAAAACACCTTTGGCCAATATCTCCGGTTTGATTAAGCTGTTCCAGCTCGATCACCTCGAGAAGATTGGCTTCGACGGAGCAAAGCTGCTCGACATGATTGACCAGTCATCGGGCGAATTGAGAAACCTGATCGACGGCGTTTTGAGTTACAGCCGAGCAAGCAGACTGCTGAACGAAGAATTCTCTGAAGTGCGGCTCGACGAGCTAACAGCGCTGCTCAACCGCACCTTGAACGGCGAAGGCAAGGCAACGATTCAGCTCACGTCAACCGTTGATCACATTTGGACAAACAAATCAGCGATTCAACAAATACTTTTGAACCTCGTATCCAACGCCTTGAAATACAATGATAAAGATCGTGCCATTGTTGAACTATATTGCTCAAGTGAAGACGATTATTGCTGCATTGAAGTGCGCGATAACGGTCCGGGAATTGAGCCCAACGACCGTGAGAAAATCTTTAATCTGTTTCAAACCAACGGTAAGAAAGACCGCTACGGCGAACGCGGCACCGGCATCGGCTTAGCGACTGTTAAGCGACTTGCTGAAGCGCTGGAAGGTTCGGTTGAATGCCGCGAGAACGAACTCAAGGGCGCCAGTTTTGTAGTTCGGCTGCCCAAGTTAACGTGCTTGGTCAGGTAAGCGCACTTGGTTACCTTGCGCCAAAGCTCATTCATGAAACTGCATACCGTAAACACCGGTTTTTTCAAGCTCGACGGCGGCGCCATGTTTGGCGTAGTGCCCAAAACCCTGTGGTCGCGCACCAACCCGGCAGATGAAAACAACCTTTGCAGCTGGGCCATGCGCTCGCTCTTGATTGAAGACGGTGACCGACTGATGCTTATTGACTGCGGCATTGGCGACAAGCAAAGCGAGAAATTTTTCAGCCATTACTACCTGCACGGCAACGATTCGCTCGATGCTTCGTTGCGCAAACTGGGTTTTGACCGTTCAGACATCACCGACGTTTTTCTCACACACCTGCACTTCGACCACTGTGGCGGCGCAGTAGCATGGAACACTGCCTGCGACGGCTACCGCGTGACCTTTGAAAACGCGCGTTTTTGGAGCAACGAACGGCATTGGAAATGGGCCACCGTGCCCAATGCACGCGAGAAAGCCTCGTTCTTGGGGGAGAACATCCTCCCGATTCAAGAGAGCGGACAGTTGCAGTTTGTTTCTCGGGATGGACGAGTGACCGAAGAGGTGTTTCCCGGTATTTCGGTTTTCTTCGCCGATGGCCACACCGATGCGCAAATGATTCCGCTCATCCGCTACAAAGGAAAAACGCTCGCCTTCATGGCCGATTTGTTGCCGAGCACCGGACACATTCCCCTGCCCTACGTCATGGGCTACGACACACGTCCGCTCCTCACCCTTGAAGAGAAAACTCAGTTTTTGCATGAAGCCGCTGAGCGCGAGTATGTATTGTTTCTTGAGCACGATGGCGTGAACGAATGCTGCACGGTGGTGAACACCGAGAAAGGCATCCGCCTTGGCGATGCCGGAAGCTTAAGCAGCTTTTTCGGCTAGGTAGCGGACAAACACCACAACAGCAGCCAGTACCACGATGAATCCGGTAATGGCGCGGATGCGCCGACGACCCCGTTCGGAAAGTGCAAATCCGTTGCCAATGCGCATGCCCATGTACACCACCAGTGCCAATACAGCTGCATCAGGCCACCAGTGCGTGCTGTGGTCACCCACCAGAAGCACGGCAAAACCCGCGAGCGAATTGATTGCGATGTAGAGCGAGCTCAAGGCCGCAATCTCAACGGCTGTGCGCCAGCGCGCGAAGTGCAGTACCGGAGCCAAAAAGACTCCGCCCCCGATGCCGACCAGTCCCGACACAAAACCAATCACGGCCGATAAGGCATACAAACCGTAGCGAGCGTGCACCCATGCGGCCCAACGGGGTGCCTGACGCTGCTCTATCCATCCCGAAAACATCAACAACAAACCTGCCGGAAGCAGCACCACAGCCAAGATCAGCTTGAATGTGGCCACATCCGGTCGTAGGGCCGAGCCCAGCATCGCCATCGGCACCGAAGCCACAAGAAAGGGCAAGGCCAGGCGCAAATCGAGCACGCCTTTTCTGGCAAAGCGCTGCGCGCCGAATGAGCTCACCACGATGTTGCACAAATACGCCACCGAACGCAACTGCACAGGAGCAACCGACGACAGACTGAGTGCAGCGATGTACGACGACCCGCCGCCAAAGCCCGCAGCACTGTAAAGCGCAGCCACCCCAAAGAAGAGCGCCGCCAACCAAGGCATGTCGTGCAGCAACAAAAATTTAGGCATAGACGAAGTAACGAAGCATCAATTTAGCCCTTGGTGATGAAGGTCACGTACACCGCACGCTTCACCGTTTACCTTTGCCCCGCAAACTTACCCAAGGAATGGATATTCTCACCGTTTTAGGTTTTGCCAGTGCGCTGGTCATCGGTATATCGCTCGGATTGATTGGCGGCGGTGGATCAATTTTAACGGTACCCATCCTCGTGTACCTTTTGGGTGTTGAGGCGTCTGAATACGCCCCGGCTTATTCATTGTTCATTGTGGGTGCCACCAGTTTGGTGGGTTCAACCCAAAAATACCGCGAAGGATTGGTCGACATGCGCACCTTCTTGGTGTTCGGTATTCCGAGCATCATTACCGTGTACTTCACGCGCCATTCGTTGGTACCTGCGATTCCTGACGAAATTGCACTCGGCGATTACATGCTGTCAAAACGTCTGCTCATCATGGGCCTTTTCGCCGTTTTGATGGTCTTGGCAAGCTTTTCGATGATGAAGGGCAAGAAGAAATGCGACGACGGAGACGAAGAGCAGAAAACGCAAAAATTCAATTATCCGCTGATTTTGGTGGAAGGATTGGTGGTTGGAACTTTAACAGGATTGGTGGGCGCCGGTGGCGGATTTCTCATCATTCCGGCGCTGGTTAAATTCAGCGGTTTATCGATGAAAAAGGCCGTCGGTACCTCGCTGCTGATCATCGCCGCCAAGTCACTTTTTGGCTTCATAGGCGACGCCACGCGGCTCGACATCGAATGGCCGATGTTGTTTGGGTTAACCGCTCTCGCTATCGGTGGCATATTCTTCGGCAACCGGTTGTCGCGGAAAATACCCGGCTATAAACTTGAACGCGCCTTCGGCATCTTTGTTTTGGTGATGGGTGTTGCCATCCTGTACACCGAACTGAGCTAACGAACACGCACGAACTTTGAATTACCGTAAATTGTGTGA
Source organism: Flavobacteriales bacterium (assembly GCA_036835325.1). Taxonomy (GTDB): domain Bacteria; phylum Bacteroidota; class Bacteroidia; order Flavobacteriales_D; family Sanyastnellaceae; genus CAMCHP01. The sequence continues at coordinate 2,396 of DAITMF010000039.1, read as the reverse complement.
ATATGATTATTGAACAAATCTATACCGGATGTTTGGCACAAGGTGCTTACTACATCGAATCTGAAGGGGAAGCCGTTATCATCGATCCGCTTCGCGAACCCGAACCGTACATCGCCAAGGCCGAGGCCAGTGGCGCGAAGATCAAGTACATCTTTGAGACCCACTTCCACGCTGATTTCGTTTCAGGCCACGTTGATCTGGCGCAGAAAACCGGCGCGACCATCGTGTACGGTCCGAATGCGAAAACCGAATACGCTAAGCACGAAGCCAAAGACGGTGAAGAGTTCAAAGTGGGCAAGCTGACCTTGCGCGTCCTCCATACGCCCGGTCACACCATGGAGTCAACCACCTACCTCCTGCTCGATGAAAACGGCAAAGAACACGCCATTTTCAGCGGAGACACGCTGTTCATTGGCGACGTAGGCCGTCCTGACCTTGCGCAAGGCGCCACCGGAATGACCACCGAAGACCTCGCCGAAACCCTCTTTGATAGCCTCCGTGGCAAAATCATGCCCTTGCCCGATGACGTGCTAGTGTACCCCGCACACGGAGCCGGATCGGCCTGTGGCAAAAATCTGAGCTCACAAACCTGGGACACCCTCGGCAACCAGAAGAACACCAACTACGCGCTGCGTTCCGACATGACCAAGGAAGAGTTTATCGCCGAGGTAACCGATGGCATCCTCCCTCCGCCTCAGTACTTCGCGGCGAACGTGAAAATGAACAAGACCGGCTACGACAGCCTCGACACGGTCATGGAGCGCGGCCTCGTAGAACTCGACCCCGACACCTTCGAAGCCATTGCCAACCATGAAGGCGCCCTCGTGCTCGACACCCGCCACCAAAGCGAATTCATCAAAGCACACGTACCCGGAGCGATTTTCATTGGCATCGATGGCAGCTTTGCGCCATGGGTGGGTGCGATGATTCCCGATCTCGACCAGCCGATTGTGTTCATCGCCGCTGACGGCCGCGAAGAAGAAGTGGTAACCCGCCTCTCACGTGTGGGCTACGACAACACCCTCGGCTTCTTGAAAGGTGGCATTGCCGCTTGGACCGCCGCCGGAAAAGAAACCGACAGCATTCAACAGGCCTCGGCCGATGAAGTGGCTGCTTTGGCAAGCAATGGTAAGATCAACATCCTCGACGTACGCAAGCCGGGTGAGTACGAAGCCGAACACATCGAAGGTGCTGCCAGCTTACCGCTCGACTTCGTCAACGAACGCTTCAAAGAACTTGACGCTGAGTCAACCCGTTACGTGCACTGCGCAAGCGGCTACCGTTCGGTGATTTTCGTCTCGATTCTCAAAGCCCGTGGCTACCACAACCTCATCGACGTGGCCGGCGGCTTCAAAGCACTGGCACAAACTGAGCTTCCGAAAACCGCTTACGTTTGTCCTAACACAGGAAAATGATGGTAGAACTGATCCAACAACCCTGGCCCTGGTACGTTGCCGGACCACTGATTGCGTTGGTCATGGCGCTCTTGTTGCTCTTCGGACGCAGGTTCGGGGTGAGTTCAAACTTTGAAACCCTTTGCGCCATCGGCGGAGCCGGCAAAGTGAGCGACTACTTCAAAATCGACTGGAAAAAGAACACCTGGAGCCTTGTCTTCGTGGCCGGCGCCATAATCGGAGGCTTCATTGGCGGCAATCTCTTGATGCCCAATCAAGAGGTTGACATCGCCGATGACACGGTGGTTGTGCTCGAATCGTACGGTTTCGTTGAACCCGGAAAGGAGTTTCTTCCTTCTGAGGTTTTCAGCGCCGAAGAAATCACTTGGAAAGGCTGGTTAATGCTGATTTTGGGGGGATTTTTGGTTGGATTCGGATCTCGCTACGCGGGAGGTTGCACCTCCGGACATGCGATATCGGGTTTGAGCAATTTGCAACTCCCTTCCTTGATTGCTGTTATCGGATTTTTCATTGGAGGATTGACGGTGACCTGGCTCATCTTCCCCTTCCTCTTTTAACCCCATCGCGCTATGAAATACCTCAATGTTCTCATTCTCGGTGTGGTGTTCGGAATCATCCTCACCAAGGCACAAATCATCAGCTGGTTCAGAATCTTCGAGATGTTCCGGTTTGACTCCTTCCACATGTACGGCGTGATTGGTTCGGCCGTGGTATTGGGAGCCATCTTCGTTTTTCTTTCCAAGAAATTGGGATGGAAAAGTATGGCAGGACAATCGTTGCTCGTGAATACCTATGCAGCCGGTTGGAAAAAGTACCTTCTCGGAGGCACGCTTTTCGGCTTGGGCTGGGCGATGACCGGTGCTTGTCCGGGCCCGCTGTTTATGCTGGTCGGCAAAGGACACCTCATGATCCTTGTCGCCATTGCAGCTGCTTTGCTCGGCACCTTCGTTTACGGATTGGTGAGCAAGAAGCTGCCGAGGT
>DAITMF010000038.1:0-31937 GCA_036835325.1 Flavobacteriales bacterium | reverse complement strand
TACTTTCATCGGTACTTGCTCTTCAGTAGCAGGAGACGTTAACCAAGCAACCGTTGTAGCTCCTGAAGCTACTGCTACCTCTACCGCAGGTCTCTGGTACCGCTTTACTGCAGTAACTGCAGGTGCGCGTGTTTCAGTTGAAACTGCTGATTTCGACGCTGTTGTTGAACTTCAAGATGCTGCTCACAACTCAATCGATATCGAAGACGTAAATGCTGGCAACGGCAATGAAGTATTGAACATCGGTTCTTTGACTGCCGGTGCCGACTACTTCGTACGTGTTGCTCCTGCTTCACCTACTTCAGGTGCTGCTCAATTCGACATTTGTGTTCAATGGTTGCCTGATACAGAAGTTGACCGTGCTGCTGATGTGACCAACATCACTCGCTCGCTTTGCCAAAACGCTAAAGCCGATTGGGTTTCTCAAGGTGGTGCAAACTACACTGTGGTAAACTACATCTTCACTTTCATTGGTGAGGGCACTGAAGTAACTGCTGAAACTGGCGCTGCATTCACTGTTCTGCCACTCAGCAACGTTAACCCAGCCCTTACTTGGGAAGGTCAGTACGATGTTGCCATTGACTTGGAACTTGTAATGGCTGACGGATCAGGTGCTTCTGAGAACGTTGTAGTAGAGAACACAACTTCTGTTGGGCTCACCATTCCTGCGCCTCCTTCAACCAACCTGCGTCCGGCCGATAACCTCGTTAATGCTGGTCCGCTGTTCCCTAATGCACTGATCTACGCTCCCCCTTGGGTGTGTACTACAAGCCAGTGGGAGTGGGAATTCACCAACGCTGCAGGTGGTCTTCCAATTCCTTTCATCAGCGCCAACTTTGACCGCCGAGTTCGCTTGAGCGACGTTGAAGGTCTGATGCCAGGAGAAGTCTACAACGTTCGTGTTCGTCCGTTGTTTGCTAATGGCTACGATGCGCCTTTCGGTGCTGTTGACCAAATCGCTATCATTGGCTCTATTGGCTTGGCTCCAGAAATCGAGTCTCCAGTAGTTGTTGATGCGAACGATGTAGAGCGCACTTTCGAAGTTTCAGGTCCTGAGTTCGCTCTTTACCCGAACCCGAACAACGGTGAGTTCGTTAACATCAACCTCAGCAATGTAAATTCTGACGTTGAGCGCATCGCAGTTGACATCTACGATAGCTTCGGAAAACTCGTTATCAGCCGTCAGATTGCTAACGCTGGTAGCCAGTTCAATGTAATCATGCCGCTTGATGGTATTGCCGCCGGTGTTTACACCGTGAGCATCATCATGAACGACGAAGTTCGTACTGAGCGCATGATCGTTCAGCGCTAGTCGCGATTGCCTCCGGGCAAACGATAACGCATAGTGAGAGGGCCGCCCATTGGGTGGCCCTTTCCATTTTTTCAGCCCTTTTTATAACCAAATCAGACCTGCATTCAAAGGTGTGTGCCTGCAGTAGGCGTCGCCGTCGCTTGATTTGTTCTCGCCTCCGGCGGATGAGTAAGCTGGTTGTCGTCTGCGAAAAGCAGTTTCCGGTAGCGACGTGATGCACACAACAATGGCGCGCCATTCACCAACCGAAGTGTGCATGCAACGTAAAGAAGCGGATGAGAAACTCAAGGCCCCTCATCCATCCCCAAAAAAGAAACGAATCAGATTTTAGCGGCTTGCGTAAGCCTCGGCCAAACGGCGGTAAAGGCCACCCTCACGCTCTATTAGGATGTCATGCGTGCCCTCTTCGTGTATCCGACCTCCGTCAACCACCAAAATCTTGTCAGCTTTGCGGATGGTCGATAACCGGTGGGCGATCACAATCGAAGTGCGCCCTTCCATGAGCTTGTCAAGCGCGTCTTGCACCAAGCGTTCGCTCTCTGAGTCAAGCGATGACGTGGCTTCATCTAACAATAAAATGGTCGGATTGCGGAGCACCGCGCGTGCAATGGCAATGCGCTGGCGCTGACCGCCAGAGAGCTGAATGCCACGCTCGCCGACAACAGTGTCAAGGCCTTCGGGAAACTGCTGAATAAAATCCAAGGCGTTGGCTTGGCGCGCAGCTTCGCGAATAGCGTGATCGTCGGCATTCGGCCGGCCGTAGGCGATGTTTTCACGGATGCTGCCGCCGAACAGCAGCACTTCTTGCGGCACATACGCCATGCAGTCGCGTAAATCACTCAGCGAATAGGAAGAGGCCGGTTGATTGTCAAACAACAATTCACCTTTGACAGGTGAATAGAATTGCAGAATCAGCGAAGCAATGGTTGATTTGCCCGCTCCGGATGTTCCAACAATGGCCACCTGGCTGCCAGCTAGCACCTTGAAGCTCAAGCCGTTCAAGACTTCAACATCGGCACGCGAAGGGTAGTGGAAATTGACATTTTTGAACTCCAGTTCGCCGAGCAAATTCAATTTGCCACGTTGGCGATTGAGGTCTGAATCAACAGGTTCAGGCTCCATTTCGAGCAAGTCCATGACGTTCTCAATGGCGCCAATTCCGCGCTGCAAAACGCCGAACTGACTGGCAATGCCGCCAATCGAACCGGCAACTAGGCCGGTCATGAGTAAGAAAGTGAAGAAGTGCTCTCTTGCGAGTTCGCCTTCCTGCATCAAATCGGCGCCTTTGAAGATAACGATGGAGATGGCTCCGAAAATGAACAAGATGATGAACGACGCAAACGCCCCTCGCCATTTGGCCCCGCGCATCGCGTAACTCTTAATATCGGTGAGCTTTCCGAGGTAGCGCAGCACCTCAAAACCTTCGTTGGTAAAACTCTTAACGTTTACAATGCCGGTGAAGGTTTCTTGCACGATGACATTCGATTCAGCCACCTTGTCTTGGGTTTCTTTGCTCAGCTTACGGATGAATTTTCCGAACACCACGGCCACAACAATCATCACCGGCAGTGTGGCGAGCATAATGCCCGTTAGCACGGGCGAAAAAATGAGCAGAGCAATGATGCCACCAACAATGATGATAAACTGTCTGAGAAGCTCAACGAGGGTTACTGTAAAAACGTCTTGAATGGATGTGACGTCAGCGCTTAAGCGTGAGTTCAAGTCGCCTACCCGTTGCTCGTTAAAATAACTCATGGGCATTTTAATGATGCGTTCGTAGGTGTCGCGACGAAGCGCCAGCATCATGTTTTCGGTGACTTTGGTGAACAAAATCACACGGAGGTATGAGAAGCCGGCCTGTACAATAAGCACTACAAAAATGGCGCCAATGATGCTCGTTAAGTCGGCAAAATCAACACTTAGGTTGAAGGCTGAGCGCACATCGCTGCCTGATTCGCCCCCTGTGCCTACACCCCCCAATTGGCCCCAGAGCCTCGTAATTAGAAGGGTGAGCACGCTTGAAAAGGTGATGAGGAGCATGCCAAACGTGAAGGTCCACGCATAAGGCTTCACATAACGGAAAATGCGCATGGCCTTGCGCAGACTTTCTTTGCTCAGTTTTTTCTTTTCAGGATCGGATGCTGACATGGGGGTGGTTTCGTGCGCAAAGGTACGTTTTTGGCCTGTGTTGCTGAGCAGATTTTAAGGCGTAAAGCCACCGCAATGACGCTTAGAGCTGTTGTTGACCGAATGATGTGAAAAAAAATAGTGGTACCCTTGAAATTGCAGGAAATTCATCTATCTTTGCACTCCCTTTGCGAAAAGGCGATAAATACAGAACACGATGAAACGGACATTCCAGCCCTCAAAGCGTAAGCGTCGCAATAAACACGGATTCCTCACTCGCATGGCCAGTGCCAATGGTCGCCGCGTATTGGCTGCTCGCCGTAAGAAGGGCCGTAAGAAACTCACCGTTTCTGACGAACGTCGCCACAAAGGCATCGAACGCTAAGATATTCCTGCACACGCAGTCGAAAGCCCGTTCATCGGGCTTTTTTTATTCATCGTTTTCAGGCCGCCACAACCACTACCCAGTGGTTGAGCACCGAGAAACAGCGCAAACGGTGGTCAATCCAGCCCCGCCCCTCGCGGTAAACACGTGCAACCAATTCTGATTGGCCGGGTGTGAACGGTTCAATCCGTATTTGCTCTGCAAAGGCAAGCTGCTCACCGTAGACTTTGAAAAGCGCTTCCTTCGCACTCCACAACAGGGTGATGCAATCAAGCTCGTCGCTACGGTTTGCCATCCATGCCCATTCGTCGTCGTGGGTGAACTTCTGCCTTATTGTAGCAAGCTTCGGGTCAGCAGCCTGAATATCCATCCCCCCAAGGGCAGGATGAATCATTGCCCCTGCAAGGGGTAAACAGTGCGAAAGCGAAAGCGCGGCGTTGCTCAAATAAGGTTTCCCATTGGCCAAATAGTGCACGGTTTCCGTTACCTTAAGCCCAAGCCTTAACGCGGCCCGTGAGATGTGCCACTCCAATGCCCGCTTCGGATGCTTGAGTTTCTGTGTTTCATCCAAATCGCCCTGATGATAAGGTAAAGCCGCCTGAAGCTCTTCGATGCTTTCAGAGCAATGCCAAAGTGCAATTCGGTGCCCTTCGGGCCAGTCAAGACGTAGAATCAATCCCATGCACCAAATGTAAGGTGCTTTGAACATTGTTGGTCTTAACTTGTCTCTGTGTCTGAACCGTATGAAACTCACGGATCTTCACAGAATTCATTAACTTTGCATAGCAAAATCAACGGACAGAAATCAATACTACGTATGAGCATTCCGACTACACAAGTCCTTTCTTACAAGGTAAAAGACATTACCCTTGCAGAGTGGGGACGTAAAGAAATCAACCTTGCCGAAGCCGAGATGCCAGGCCTAATAGCACTGCGCGAAGAATACGGTGCAAGCAAACCGCTCAAAGGTGCACGCATCGCCGGGTGCCTTCACATGACAATTCAAACGGCAGTGCTCATCGAAACCCTCGTAGAGTTGGGTGCAGAAGTACAATGGTCATCGTGCAACATCTTCTCAACGCAAGACCACGCCGCTGCCGCTGTTGCTGCAGCAGGTATTCCTGTTTACGCATGGAAGGGGCTCACAGAAGAAGAGTACGATTGGTGCATTGAGCAAACCCTGTTCTTCGGCGAAGATCGTCAGCCGCTCAACATGATTCTCGACGACGGTGGTGACCTCACCAACGTGGTTCTTGATCAGTACCCGGAAATCGCTAAAGGCGTGCGCGGCATCTCTGAAGAAACCACAACCGGTGTTCTGCGCCTGTACGACCGCGTGAAGAAAGGCACCCTTCCAATGCCGGCCATCAACGTGAACGACAGTGTAACCAAGTCAAAGTTTGACAACAAATACGGCTGCCGTGAGTCATGCGTTGACGCCATTCGTCGTGCAACCGACATCATGATGGCAGGCAAAGTTGCCGTTGTTGCCGGCTACGGTGACGTAGGTAAAGGTTCTGCTGATTCGCTGCGCAACGCAGGTTGCCGAGTGATTGTAACCGAAATTGACCCGATTTGCGCCCTGCAAGCTGCAATGGACGGATACGAAGTAAAGAAGATGGATGACGCCGTTAAAGAGTCTGACATCATCGTTACGGCGACCGGTAACCGCGACATCATCGTTGGTCGTCATTTCGAAGCCATGAAAGACAAGGCCATCGTTGCCAACATCGGCCACTTCGACAATGAAATCGATGTAGCATGGTTGAATACCAACCATGGTGCAACGAAAGACACTATCAAGCCTCAGGTTGATATGTACACCTTCAACGGCAAAGACATCATTTTGCTCGCTGAAGGTCGTTTGGTGAACCTTGGCTGTGCAACCGGCCACCCGTCGTTTGTAATGTCGAATTCGTTCACCAACCAAACTTTGGCACAGATCGAGCTTTGGCTGAACAACAGCAATTACACGAACGATGTGTACGTGCTGCCGAAACACCTCGATGAGAAGGTTGCACGCTTGCACTTGAAGAAAATCGGTGTAGAGCTTGAAGAACTCACTGACGGGCAAGCTGAATACATTGGTGTCAGCAAGAACGGTCCTTACAAGGCTGACGCTTACCGTTACTAAGAACTGTAAATGCAATAAAAAGCCGGCGCGAGCCGGCTTTTTTCGTTCCAAAGAGTAGGGCGGCCTAGTGAAAGACCGCCCCGTTTGAGCCCATCCTGTTCCCTTCCGGTGGACTCAAAACCAATACTCCAATCAATCAGCAAACAGCCTTCACCGGATTCGATGAATGCGGCTTGAGCACCCTCTCCCAAGGTTGCTGACGTCGCCGGGAACGCAAAACCGATGCCGCTTGCAAATGAGCGCACCATAAAAGGCTTATTTAACATAAAATCAGTGTATTGAGATTGCTACTGTGCTGTTTTGACGGATGTGCACTGTCTCAATTTGAGAAGAACTGTCTCAAAAAGCTACGATGGAAGCCGCCTTGCGGTAATTGCTATAGGGCTACCGCACTTATACGGTGATTCACCATCCCCGAATCTAAAGACCAACCGACAGACGTACTTTTGCCGTCCATTCTGATGTAAGGATGGATTTTAAGCGGCTTCGACCGAGTCCCCCTTCTTTCGGTATTGCTGCGTCACGTCCTACTCTCCCCAGTTTTTGGCGCAGTACAAGCCCTACCCCTTTCAACGGAAAGGGGTTTTCTTTTTTTTGAAACTAGTTGACGATGCGCAAAATGGGGGGGCTCCAGAACGTTTGATAGCGCTGAAGCGGCAATTCAGCCGGTCCTGTTGCTACTGAGCCATCGGTGACTACCCATTGCGAGCCCGAACATGGGTCGGTGATGAGAATGTTGTCATCGCCTAAATCAACCTGGCATGCGGCATCCACATTGTAGGTGCTGTGCCGGTCATACGCAATGAACTCGTCAAGGTTCAAGCGGTAAATGATGATTCCACGCGAACCGCCGCTCACGGTTATCCATCCAGAAACCGCAGTCAAGGGTTGATAAGCGGGCAAGTTGAGGTTGATTTCGAAATCAACCGGTATGTAAGGAATAAACCGGTTTCGATTGCAACGCGTGCCTGCAAGCAGCACGAGCAAGAATAGAAGTATACTCGCCGATTTGTACATGTATCAAAGGTAACGACTAGAGCTGTTTTTTTGGTGTGCCAGCAATGAAGTCTTTCAAGTAGAAGGGTTCAAGCGTGATGACATCGGCAAAATGACCTTCTTCGGCAAGGCGGGTTCCAAGTTGCCCAACACCAAGCGCATTGGGCAAGGCGCCGGTTACGAAATGCGCGTTGATGTGCGAAATCACATCTTGAGTTTTTGCAGCGGCATCGCCAAAGAACAGTACCCTTCCGGAATTGAGCTCTTCGCTGAACGATGTAGGCCCAATAGCAAGGGCGTTGGTTGTATTTAAGGGGTAACCTTGTGCATCAAATGTGCGGGTATACGCCTCCATGCGGCGTGCATCGAGCAAGGGTACATAAAAGTCATACCCCGGGTGCAGTTCGCGCATGTGCAAAGCAAACTGATCAAGCGTTGGTACCGCGATGATAGGAATACCATAGCCTTCAGCCAAGCCCTTCGCAGCTGAAACGCCGATGCGCAAGCCGGTGTACGACCCGGGGCCGGTACTGATTGCAATGGCGTCAGGTCGACCATTGAAAGCGTTCAGCGCATCGTTGATGAGTACATGCAGGCGCTCAGCATGAATGTAGTGTTCAGCATGTTCTTCAAAATGAACACCTACGTCGCCGTTGTTCCAAATGGCGACTGAACAGTTCAATGTGGCGCTTTCAATGCAAAGCAGCGTCATTTTTCATCGGCTTCTGCTGCATCACCGGAATCGTTGTCAGAGTCACTGCTGCGTTCAACTTTTTTACCGTCTTTCAATTTGCGCGATACCATTTCGTACGGACCGGTAATGACCTCGTCACCTTCATTTAAGCCTGACCGAATGCTCATGTACTTGCTGTCTTGGATGCCGCCTTCAATGTTGCGCAGCTTCGCTTTGCCATCTTCGAGCACGAATACACATAATACACTCTTCTCAGTGGCATTTTCGGTGGTATCAGCGCGCGTGGTGACCGCTTTCAGGGGCACCGCCAAAGCGTTTTTTTCAGAAGCGGTTTTGATTTCGACTGTGGCCGACATGCCCGGCCGAAATGGCGAAGTGCCCGCTTCAGCGAGGTGACTGTAACTTTCCGGAAGGATGCGGATTTTCACTCCAAAATTCGTCACTTGGTTCAGCGACGCCGAGAGGTTGTCCATCGCATTGAGTGCAGTATTACCGATTTCGGTAACAATGCCTTTGAACTCTTCATCGCGGAATGCATCCACTTCAACCGTGGCCGTATCGCCAATCGAGACACGTACAATATCGCTTTCGTTCACTTCGACGTTTACCTCCATGCTGCTGAGGTCGGAAATCCGCATGATGGTTTCACCTTGCATCATGCTTGTTCCGAGGACGGCTTCGCCAACTTCTTTTGTGAGTGCGGTTACCGTTCCACCTTGCGGGGCCATAATGCGGGTACGCTTCAAGTTGTCAGCAGCTTCACGTCGTGTAGCTTCTGCACTTCGGATGGAGAATTCGGAAGAGACGATGCTTTCAGAAGCGGCTTCAACTTCAGCGCCGCTCACCTCGAAGCTCGATTTGGCTTGGTCGTACTCAGCTTGTGAAATGGCTCCCTGATTAAAGAGGGTTTGGCTGCGCTCCCAAGCACGGGCAGCGGCATCAAATTGAGCTTCAGCCTGCAATTTCCGAGCGCGTGCGCTGGCGAGGGTTGAACGGGCCGTATTTACCGCGGCATCGGCGCGGTTAATGGCCGATTCATAAATGTCGGGGTTGATGCCAACAAGCAGCTGGCCGGCTTCAACGATGTCGCCTTCTTTGACCGGCAGCTCAAAGAGCAAACCGCTCACCTCAGCCGAGATTTTAACCTCAACTTCGGGCTGTATTTTTCCACTGGCAGTTACCGTTTCGGTAATGGTTTGCCGTGACACTGCCTCGGTCTCAACCGTGGGCAGCTGGCTTCTTCTTCCGCCAATAACGGCAACTAAAAGCAGCACGGCAATGATGGAAACAGAAAGAATGATGAGTTTACTGGAACGTTTCATTACCTAAGGGTTAAAGGTTGGCCCATGTAGAATTCGAGCACTTTCGCACGGAAGATGTAATCGTATTTGTTGCGAATCAAGTCGGCACGGGCAGCGTCGAAACGGGTGCGTGCTGCGGTGTAATCAACGATGTTTGAAGCGCCCGATTGGTAGCGTACTTCGGCAAACTCAAAGGCGAGTCGCGCTGATTTTACGCTGCTTTCTGCTGCGCGGTAACTGTTCAGTGAAGCAAGGGCATCGGCATAAGCCGTTTCAACGGTTTGACGAAGCTGTTGCCTTACGAGCTCTAAGCTGTTTGCTGCGCTCACGATGCCTACTTCTGCGCGTTTCACGTTGCTCCTAATCGCGAAGCCATTGAACAATGGAATCGACAAGTTAAAGAACAGACTTTGGTTGACGTTTTCGCGGAGCTGTTCATTGAATGCCTTGGTTTCAAAACCACCAATGTACTCAAAGTTGGGAGCGACAACCACGTCACCGGTGCCTTGTACAAAACCAATGGGTTGGGTACCGGCGGGGATAAGTTCACCAACCGGCACACGTCGCGCACCTGAGTAACCGGTTCCATAAGAGTATGAAACGTTTATTCGGGGCGCCATGCCGCCACGGGCGATTTTCAACCCCAAATTGGCACTTTCAACCCCGGCCAAGGCGCTTTTAACTTCCGGAAAAGTATTCAACGCTGTGTTCACTGCCGAACGTGGGCTATCAGGGAGTCGAATATCGTTCACGATTTCGGTGCCCGGGGCAGAGATTGAAAAGTCTCCTGCTTGTTGGTCATCGATCAGCAAAAGCTGACGAAGTGCTAGGTAGGCCAAATTGACGCTGTTTTCAGAGCGCACCACGGCGGCTTGATCAGCGGCCAATTGTGCTTCGATGTCGTACAAATTGCCGAGGGGTGCTGCTCCGGCATCAACCAATTGTTTGATGCGTTCGGTTTGTGCTTCGCTCGCTCGCAAATTGGCTTGTGCTACGTTCAAAAACTCCTCTTGGAAAAGAACATTGAGAAACGCATTCGCCACGTTGAGTGCAAGGTCATTCTGGGCGCGTTCAAGATTGGCTTTTTGAACTTCAATGTCTATGGTGCCTTGGCGAACTCGGTTGATGTTTTGAAAGCCATCAAACAAGGTCAACCCGGTGCCAATGCCGAGGTTGTTGCTTCGGATGCGTTCGGTTGCGAAGGTGTTGGTGAAGGGGTCAATGGTTTGTCCCCAGTTGTAACCGTGTCCGCCTTGCGCGTTGAGCGATGGAAGTAGAGCTCCTTTATTGGTGACTTGGTTGATTTCAGCCAATTCAACCTGTAGGGCACTTTGTTGTAGGGTGATGTTTTTCTGAAATGCTTCGTCGATGCAACGCTGCAAAGTCCAGGCATCTTGGGCAGACCCAAGAAATGGCAGCAGTGCTAAAACAGAAAAGAATGAGAGTACTTTGTTCATAGTTCGTTCGCTACTGAACAAACTTAGTCAAAGTGTTTGGGCCGCTTGGCGAGGAATTAGAAAAACGGTCAGAATAAGGGGTGAGCGGCAAGTGCTTACAAACCGATGATTTCGATTTCGATTCTTCGGTTGGCTTCGTTTTGCCAATCGGTGGCCGGGTCAGCGTAAATCATTTCGGTGTTCCCGGCGCCTTTGATGTCGAGACGCGCTTCGTTGATGCCGTTTTCGACGAGGTAATTGCGCACGGCTTTAGCGCGTTCGAGGCTGGCTTTTTGATAGAATCGTGCTGAACGTTCATTGTCGGGGCCGTTGACGTGTCCGATGATGGCGATTGATATGCTCGAGTTGAGTTGAAGCCAACGAATGAGGTCGTCAAGAGCGGGCTTGCTACGTGCATAGATTTCGGTTTTGTCGCCCAAGAATGAGATTTCGCGCATGTCGGTTTTTAGGCCGATGGCGAGCGTACGAAGCGCCACGTTTTGTTTGTGGATGGATGCCTCATCGGGCCAGAACTTTTCAGAGTAAATCATGTAACCCTCGCGAACGCAAGTGACCGTGTATTCGCGGTAGTTGCGGATATCAAGCAGGGTATCAGCAACGGCACTAAATTCAGTAGGTTTTCGTGGATTTATGCCGTTGACAGAAAAATCAGAAGGCAACGGTGTTTTGGTCACCGCATCGTATACGGCGATTGCCATCACTTGATTGGTGACGCTTCGTTCACGTTCATCAATGCCCCGTTCAGCAACGAACTGAGCCTGTACGGTTGTTGTAAGCCAACAACAAATCAGTACAATCAATTGTACCCTCATAGCAGCCGCACATTGCAGCGCGCACTTAATCAATGCCGCACTTTGGTTCGGGATCTACTACCCCTTAAACACGAAGTTACGTTTTTTCCGGAAGAAACCGAAATAAAGCGCCACGAGAATGAGGTAAGGAACCGCCATCAAGTACAAGATGGCCGTATTGATTCCGCGCCCTACGCCGGCTTCAGTGGCGTCTTCAACCACTGCTTTGCACATGACACACTGCGCATCCGCATCCGGCGAAGCCGAAAACAAAAGAAGAATTGCGATGAGGATGGGCAAGAGGCATTTCATGGTGCAAAATTACGCTATTACAACATCAATAGGGGTAGTAGGGTTCAATCATGAGGTACACGAGCACGCCTGTGAGGGTCACATACAACCACATGGGGTAAGCGATTTTCACGATTCGGCGGTGCTGTTCAATGCGTTTGCTGAATCCGTGCGTCCAAGCCAAAAGCGCAAGCGGAACAATCACTGCCGACAGCAGAACGTGGGTGATGAGAATGATGTAATAAAGGGTTTTGATGCTTCCCTCTCCGCCATAGCTGGTTTCAGCGCAGGTGTAGTGGAAAATCACGTATGACACCAGAAACACCGCCGAGAGCGCCACTGCTCCGGTTGTGAAGCGCTGGTGCAATGCCACGTTTTTGTTCTTGATGGCCACAATGGCACCGATGAGCAACAGAAATGCCGTACCATTTAGTATTGCATTGAGTTTGGGCAGGTTGTAGAGTGCTGCGTTGGTTTCTTCGCTAAAATCAGGGTGAGGAATGTAGCGCAGTGCCGTCACCACGACCGGAATCGCGAGGCTGACAATCAAAATAATGCGCTTGGTAAAGCGCTCGTTTTTAATCCATTCCATGGGCTTCGTTTACCAAATGTTGAATGTCACTAAACAGTTGATCAACCTCCTGGGTTGACGTGCCGTCGTAATATCCCCGAATGCGGCCTTCGCGGTCGATCAATGCAAAGGTATCGGAATGAAAGAAGCCTCCGGCGGCCGTATCTGATGGAAGAGCGGTTAAGAAATAGCCGAATTTGGCTTGGTCGTAAAGCTCATCTTCGGTGCCGGTGACGAAGTTCCAGTGGGTGAAATCGGCATTGAGGCGTTCTCCGTAGGCACGCAGCACGTCGGGGGTATCGTTTTTCGGGTCAACGGTGTGCGACAGCAATTTGACATCTCCCCACACATTGACCGATTTCAAAAGGTCTTGCAACCGGCTAAGTTGCGCACTCATCATTGGGCAAATGGTAGGGCAGGTGGTGAAGAAGTAATCGGTAACGTACACATGTCCTAGGTAGTCGTCGGCGGTAATTTCCAGGCTGTCTTGGTTGATGAAGGCGAAATAAGGTACCGTGAAGTATGCGGTGTCGGTGACAAGAGCGCCGTTGCCGTCGTCAATGAGTTGTACGTCGTGGTCGCCAAAAAAGGGCAGCGCGGCATTCGTTGAGCTCGCGTCGTTTGGGTTTGTTGTGTTTTGGGTGGATGAGGATGGATTGCCGCACCCAACAAGCCATGCCGCAACTACGAAGCTACTCGTTTTGAGTGCCAGCTTCAGTCTGCTTACGTTCTTCATACGCACGGATATCGAGTTCTTTTTTGAGGAGGGCAATGTCTTCGATGGCGTCTTTGATTTGTTCTTCAAAATTGGCGTTGTAGCGCCCACGGATGTGACCTTCGGTATCGATGAGGTACATGAAGGCGTTTAATTCGGGGTCGTTCAGTTCGAAGGCGTTGTTGAGGTAATTGAAGAGGGTATCGCGTTCACCGGTGAGAAACTGCCATTTGCCGTCGAAATCGTTGTAGGCGGTCATTTGCTCGACGTAATCGTTGAGCACTTTGGGTGTGTCGTGTTCGGGGTCAAGCGTGAAGCTCACGATGGCGATGTCAGATTCACCTCTGTACCGCCAATTGGGCCAGAGCAAGCGGGCTGTGATTTTGCGAATGTGCGGTGAATTGGTGCTGTAGAAAGAGGCCATCCACACTTTTCCTTTGAGTGAATCAAGGGTGTAGGTTTGGTTCTCTTGATTGGTAAACGCGAACTGCGGCAATGTGAAGTACAGCGAGTCTCCGCTTACGGGGTCGACGGTGTGCTGACCGAAGTAGGGGAGGGTGTTGAACTTGTGTTCTCCGAACACGCCAAAGATTAAGATTAGACTAAGCGGGAATAAAAAAAGTACACCCACAAGAAGGATGTACTTTTTAATCGAGTGATTTGACTTCATGCTTAATTGAACGACTCAAACAGCCTGAGGTGCGCTGCGCCTTCATAGAGGGCGATAAAAATGAGGTATGCAATGAATAAGAAGTAAGGAATCAAAACTACGTTGCGAAGGTTCTTACGTTCTTCACCGAGGTGCATGAACGACATAACAATGTACCCGGCCTTCACAAGCGTGAGCACGATGAACGTCCATTTTATGGCTTGCCACGTGAAGGCTTCGCTGCGTTTGAAGTACACTCCCATAGCCACTTCAACCGCGGTGATGAGGGTGAGGAGGATGGTGACTTTGACTACTTTTTTGCGGATTTCAACACCTTTTTCTTCGCTGTGGTGTGACTGCAGTGAGTACGAGTCGTTTACAATGAGGTCATCCCTTTCCATAGTTGCAGACGTTAAGTTAGATGAGGTAGAAGAAGGTGAATACGAAAACCCACACGAGGTCTACAAAGTGCCAGTAGAGGCCAATTTTTTCGACCATTTCATAGTGCCCGCGGCGTTCGAACACGCCTTTGAGTACCATGAAGAATACGATGATGTTGATGAGAACACCTGAGAATACGTGGAATCCGTGAAAACCGGTAATAAAGAAGAAGAAACCACCGTACGCTTGGTGTTCGGTGTACTCGCTAACTTGGAGGTTGGCGCCGAACATAAAGTGTTCAGAGCGATTGTTCCAGAGTTTTTGCATTTCTGCTCCGGTGACCTGCGCTTTGTTCTCAACGTACTTGTTGAGGGTGAGGTACTCGAGTTGGGCTTCGTGAGCGTGTTCGCCGAGTTGCATGATGCGGATGCCGTCAGCACTTTCGTTAAGCACCACGTTTGATGCGCCTTTCACGTAGGGTTCCATGATGTAACCGAAGTGATGGTCCATGTAAACACGGTCACCTGCATTGAGTGTGAACTCCATGGTTTCACCGTTTTGCAGGGTGCCTGTAACGGTTACCGGGTTTTCAAGTTGAAACGCACCACCGGCGCCGTGGATAAAGTGCGACCACTCCCACGCTTGTGAGCCGAGGAAGAAGAAACCTCCGATGATGGTTAGGCCGAGCCATTTCACCACGCCTTTTTTGTCGTTCCGGTGACCGGCTTCTACAGCGAGAACCATTGTCACCGAAGAAACGATGAGGATGAAGGTCATGAGCGCCACGTAAATCAGCGGGAATGAACCCTCCAATCCAGGCAAAGCCTCGAAGACTTGTTCGCCGATTGGCCAAGGGATCTCGGCGCCGTGGCGCACAAACCCATAGGCGGTTAGTAGACCTCCGAATGTCAGTGCATCTGACACCAAGAAGTACCACATCATCATTTTACCATAACTCACACTGAAAGGAGATCTACCACCTCCCCAGAGTACGTCTTTTGGAATCGCTTTTGTCGCTTCCCCTGCCATAGCCGGAAAAAATTTGGTGCAAGTTTAGTGAAATATGAACAAAAAGGCGAACAAATACACCCAGAGAATTCCAAGAAAGTGCCAATACATTCCTGTTGTGTACAAACGTACGGTATCTGATGGGTTAATAGTGCCTGTGTATGAGCGAATTGTGTTCACGGTAAGGTACACGAGGCCAAAAACCAAGTGCAGGATGTGAATAAGTATAAGAACGAGTATGTAGCTTGAAGAGCTATTGGTGGTTTGCATCACTTTTGTGGTGATGGGTTCGGCGAGCAAGACATCGTCAGAGGCATAGTACTCACCGTTGTTTTCAATTAGGGGTTTGCCGTCTTTGTAGATGTGGTAGTCAACACCGTATTCGCCGGTGATTTGGGCGAGGTTGTTCCAGCGGTAGGCTTCCAGGCCCTCTTCGGTGATGTCGATGGTGTAGCCCATGCCTTTGGCATTGAGTTCTTGCCATCCTGCACGTTGGGTTAGTGTGAAGGCAATGCCGAGTACCAAGGTCGCCGTGAGCATGGCTATGCTCAGTGAACGATTTCCGGTTTTCATGTAGCGCAGCGAAAGGTAGAGCGTTAAACTGCTTACGGCAATAATCACGTTGCTCCACCAGAGGGTTGCCGGAGCGTTGACGTGCACCCAGTAGGCGCCAATGTTGCTGAGAATGTACGCCGAGGTGAATCCGGCGAAGAGCATGACAATGGCGAAGATGATGAACGCCATCAGCATTTTTTTTGTGCGCACACGGACTTCGGGGGCGAAGTCGGCAAATACGTCTCGTGTTCCGCGTTGGCCCGCGGCGGCAGTTTCCTGATCAGCCATGTTTAGAGTTTATCGATCACATAAAACAGTTGTACGATCGGAAGGTAGATGAATGAAGCAAACATCAGGATTTTGGCGTCTTGAATGGTGCAACTGCGGTATAACTTGAAAGCCAGCCATGCGAAGGCAATGCCCGAAGCACCTACCACTGTCAGTGCAATGTTTCCTACCATCGGGCCTTCGGCGGGGAAAACCCATGGGAGCAACGACACAGGGATGAGAAAGAGGGTGTACAAAAGAATCTGAAAGGCTGAGGCCTTGGTGCGGCCGCCTTCGAAGGGTAGAAGCTTGTAGCCGGCTTTGCGGTAGTCGTCGTCAACAACCCAAGCAATGGCCCAAAAGTGCGGGAATTGCCACATGAACTGGGTGGCGAAGAGCAGACCGGGCTCGAGGCCGAATTGGCCCGTGGCAGCGACGTATCCGAGCATGGGCGGAATGGCGCCCGGAAAGGCACCGATGAACACTGCCAAGCCGCTTTTCTGCTTCATTGGCGTGTAGAGAAACACGTAGAAGAAGAGCGCAATGGCTCCGAGTATTCCGCTGAGGGTGTTCAAGAAGTACCAGAGGGTGATGATTCCAGCGGCTCCGCTGATGAAGGCGATGACCAAGCCTTCGGGCACGCTCATGCGGCCTGTTGGCAAGGGCCTGTTCATGGTGCGTGACATCAAACGGTCAAGGTCGCGTTCCCAGACTTGGTTGAAGCCGTTGCTTGCTCCTGTGAGCAGTGTGCCGCCAATGATGAGCGCTAGAAGTTGCGTGAAATCGGTTGACGGCGTGCCCATGAAATAGCCCAAAACCGACGAGAGCACCACAATCAGTGTGAGTCTGATCTTAAAAAACGCAGCCAGATCTTTCACTTTGCTGTGGGTGCTAACGGTTTTTGTGACTTCGGCTGTTTCCAAGGCATGCAAATTCAAGTGCAAAGTTATGAAATAACCGCGGGTTGCCTTGTAGGTTCATGCCGACATACTTTTCAACGGTAGCGCTGTATCAGTAGTCGCGGTAAGGCCTAACGATGTTTGTTCGGAATCCCGCCACCAGCCAACCGTCAAAGGGTGATCCAAATGCGTTTTGCGCAGCACGCACACCTAACTGCGTGAAAAACCGCGCGTTTGACAGTGAAAAGGGCCATAGCACGTCAGCCTCAGCGTATACAAGGTCGGTTTGATCTCCTTGAAACCAAGCGTTTCCATAGATGCGGGTCGGTCCTGCGTAACTTTTAAGAATGTCATTGCCGTAATTTAAGCCTGCGGGGTCATCCGCGAAGCGAGAAAAAGCAAGTGTTCCGTTGAATACGGCGCCGCCGCGGTCGATGGTGTACCGGGTTACCCATTCAGCGAAGTTGGCCCCAAGCGGATGCGCGAGGCTTTGGTTGGCATGTGTGTAGGCTTGAATTACGCTTCCATGGGTGTAAGTGAACGGCCTTGCAATGTTGATCTCGGTGAGGAAGCTGTGTCCCGTCGCCGGCAAGTCCCATGCCTTGAATCCCAATTGAACCGCGAATTTGTTGCCCCACCATTGGTTGCTACTGCGCAATTCATTGAGTAAGAATTCATCGAAGTAGATTTGACTGTATAATCGCGAACGCTTGCCAACATCGAGGCTGAGCGACATGCCAAGCAAAACATTGTCTGCCGAGCCTTTGGAAAACTCAATCGGTCGGTAGAAAATCAGTGGGTTGAGGTAGGCAAAGTCAAATCCACGGTCAACGGACACGTCATTGGCTTGCCACACAACGGCTTCGTAGAGTGTAGCGTTAAAGCGCGGGGTAATGTCCCAGCTAAGGGCATGCATGGCAGTGTACTTCAAACGTCGGTCGCCGGTGAAGCGGTCGAAATGGCTCATCCGTCCCCATAAATTGACGTATTTGAGGTGCCACACCTTGGTGGTTATACGCAAGAACCCATACGGCGCAGCGTTGTTGCTTAAAATCAGCGAGCGGTAACCGTCGCCCCAAAAACTCTTTTCTCGTCCGGCTTCAACGCTAAAGTGGTCGCCCATGCGCGCACCAATGGCGCCGGTGTAGTAGTGGGCGGCGTGCGCTTCGCCGAGTTCAAATGCACGGCCATAGCCCGAGATGGTGCCGGTTTCGGCGCGTTGCACCTCGAGGTGATCAGGAAAGAACTGGTGTGCGAGTTGGTAGCCCGCGCGAATATAGAATCGGTTGCGGAAATACGCCGATCCTCCAACACCGGCTGCGCCAAACGAGGCCATTCCGGGATTGGGCTGGGCTGACCCGCCCAATGCGAACTCACCAACAGGCGTAAAACGGTACCTGAAATGCCGTGCGGTATCGGTGGCTAGGCTATCGGCGGTGCGGCGTACGATTTCGCGTTCGAGAAACGGATTGAAGGGTTGCAGGTGGGTGTGCCTAGCCTTGCCGCGATTAAGGGTTGCAGACGTTGCTCCAGTTGGGTCAAGCCTGAGCAGCCCCTCGGTGTCTTGTGACCATCCGCCGAAGGCGAAAATAAGAAGTGCCGAAACTGCAAGCGCCGCCTTCATTCCGATTTCTCTTTTTTGGGTAAAGGAATGAGGAAGAGCAGTTGGATAAGTAGCACAGCAGTGCCACCAACGATGAGAAAAGCAAGATTGGGCCGTTGAAAACGTACGAGCAATGCCAGAACGATGAGCAACACACTGTAGCCATAAATGATCAGCACGGTTTTTTTATGGCCAAAGCCCAAATCGAGCAAACGGTGGTGAATGTGGTTGCGATCGGCGCTAAATGGCGACCGGCCTTTGAAAATGCGAATGACAAACACCCGAATGGTATCGACCAAGGGGTAACCCAAAATGGCCATGGCGACGACGGGTTTTGAGACGGTCGTGAGCGAATCGGGGAGGCGTTTGATAGGGAATTGGATGAGCTGAGTCGCCAGCACAAAGAGTACGATGCCAATGGTAAGCGACCCGGAGTCGCCCATGAAAATGCGTGCCGGATTGAAATTGAAGACAAGAAATCCGAGCAGGGCGCCACCAAGACCTGCGGCAAGCAAGGCCATCGGAAGGTCACCGGTTTGGTAGAACCAATAGGTAAAGGTGGTGGCGGCGATGAAGCCAACGCCGCCAGCCAAGCCGTCAACACCGTCGATGAGGTTGATGGCATTCACCACTACGATGTACACGAAAATGGAGAAGGGGTAGCTGATGGCATCGTCGATGGTTTCAACCCCGAAGAGGCCGTAAAAGCTGGTGATGCGAATGTCGGCCAAGAAAACGAGCACTGACCCTACAAGGATGTGCACCATGAGTTTTTTGTTCGGACTAACGCCAATGATATCGTCTTTCAAACCGAGAAAGAAAAGAATGAGCATGCTGGCGACCAGGAATTTGAATTCGTGCAGTGCCCGCAAGGGGTCGTAGACCATGCCCAATTGGTAGGGGTTTTTCGACGGAAACCACAACGAGAAGCCGAGCAGGGCACCGGCAAAAATCAGAATGCCGCCGAGTGTGGGTATGCTTCTACGGTGAAGCTTACGCTCTTCGCCCGGTTCGTCAACAAGGTGCTTGAGTTTGGCTACTTTGATGAGCGAAGGCATCGCAATCATGACCAGGCCCAAGGCAGTTAAAAATGCTCCGATGATTTCTTTCATGGCTCTGGTTGGGCAGGTGATTTGGTGCTCAAAGGTCGTAGTATCGGTTGAAAAGTAAAACCCTGAAGGCGACGTAGTAGTACGAAGTGATGAGGTGATTGCTGCCGTCGAATTGATCGCGCCACATCCATCCGAGCATAGCGTGCATGTTGGAGGTGGGGTTCACTGTATATCCGAGGCGCAGGTCGCTGATCATGACGTCGAGTTGCGCATCCGTAGAAGCATTGACAAGGTCAATGGGAGCGTTGATGTTGCCGGCGTTGCCGGATGTGCGCTGTTGATAGAATCCGCGCCACTCGCTCCAAAAGCGTTTGTAGTTGTGCTGAACAATGGCGACCGTTTCAGAGAAGTTCATGCCCAAGGGATGCGCTAGGCTTTGGTTCATGTGGGTGAGGCTTTGAAGCGGGAGTTCATGGGCCATTAGACCGCGTGTGCCGGCATTGTGCTCAAGTCGGATGCTCAGGTTCGGAATGCCTGTTTTGCCCAGAAAGATGCCGGCTTGGTAGCCGTTGCTTCCGCCGCTCGGATCATCGAGCATGAACTGACCATAGACGTGAATATCGTCGGTGAGTTTGACTTTAGCGTTCAAGCCCACTGCGCTGTTCTGCACGCCATTGAATCCGAAAAGGGCGGTGCTCAATAGCGGCACGGGTGCGAAGAATGCAGCCGGGTAAGCTTGTGTGCCTGAAGTGTCCCACCGTTGATAGGTGGTTGATTCAAACAACCCCAGCTCAAAGCGCGGGTGGGGCATCCAACTGAGGTAGCGAAATGCGAAGCCTTTGCGTTGGAACAGTGCTTCAGGCACTTCGCCAACTGGTAAGCGTTCAAGCGAGTTCAGCTCAGCAATGGTTGAGGTGTATTGCCATTTGCTGTTGTTCGATGTGGCTTGTAAGCGGAGGTAGGGATAGTTGAAGGCCACATCGCTGAGCAGCATTGAACGGTAGCCATGCCCTATGAAATGACGGCCGTGCCCGGCGTGTAGGCTCAACCAGTCGGTAGCAGTTACTGAAATCACGCCGGTTGCACTGTTGTAGTCGCGCTGCCCTAATGAAGGCTCTTTGAAGCGACCTTGCCCGGGGACGACCTCCAATGAGTCAGTGTAGGCGAACAGGTAGTAGGGGTACCTTGACTGGTTTTCAAACACGGTGGCATGGAACGATACCCGGTCGCCGATGGCGCCGTAAAGTGCAGCGCCTCGGGTATTGTTGTAAATCCAAGTTGCATTCTCCCAATTGGCTGAGTCGCCGTATTCAAAACCAAGGTCGAGGTCAAGGATTACATCGAACATAAGGTCGAAGCCTTTTTCGTGTACTTCAAACATGTGGGTGCCGAACAACCGCGCTTCGGTTTGGCTGAAATAGCGTTTGTCGCGGTTGTTGATGCGTGGTACGCTATCAATCGGCACCATGGCGAAATGAAACGGTTTCATCGCCGTATGCAGCGTGAGGTCGGTTGTTGATGCCCAGTTCTCGATGCTTTCGGTGATGCGACGCTCGAGGGGCAGTTGGTAGTTTTGGCCTAAGGCTTGGTGCGCGAAGGCGAGGGTGGCAATAGCCACTAAAGCCTGAATGAACATGCGCACCGCCAGCGTTTTCATGCCATCACGGGGTTCTTGCGGTACTCTTCGTAAACGGCAGCGATGCCTTCGCGCAGTTCAATTCGGTGTTTCCAGCCAAGGGCGTGTAAACGGCTAACATCCATTAGTTTGCGGGGCGTTCCGTTGGGCCTGTCGGTGTTCAACGTGATTTCACCTTCGAAGCCCACAATCTCGCTTACGAGTTGTGCAAGCGCATGAATAGAGAGGTCTTCACCCACGCCGATATTCACAAATTCTTTGCCGTTGTAGTGGTCCATCAAAAACAAACAGGCATCGGCGAGGTCATCAACGTGCATGAATTCACGCAATGGGGTGCCGGTGCCCCAAAGTTCAACGCTCGCATCGCCGTTGGTTTTTGCCGCGTGGAATTTTCGAATCAATGCGGGCAGCACATGCGAGTTCTCGGGGTCGTAATTGTCGTTGGGGCCATAGAGGTTGGTGGGCATGGCCGATATGAAATTGGCTCCGTATTGGTCGCGGTAGCTTTCACACAGCTTAATGCCGGCGATTTTGGCGATGGCGTAGGGCTCGTTGGTAGGTTCAAGCTCGCCGGTGAGCAAACTGGCTTCGTTCAAGGGTTGCGGTGCAAACTTTGGGTAAATGCACGAACTGCCCAAGAAGAGCAGTTTTTGAACGCCTGATTTCCATGAGGCGTGAATTACATTGGCCTCAATCATGAGGTTGAGGTACAAGAATTCTGCACGGTAGACGTTGTTTGCGTGAATGCCGCCCACTTTGGCCGCGGCCAGAAACACGTATTCGGGCTTTTCTTGGGCGAAGAAGGCCTCAACGTCGGCTTGTCGGGTGAGGTCGAGTTCGTGCGAGGTGCGTGTGATGAGGTTTGTGAATCCGCGTGCTTTCAAGGCGCGGCAAATGGCTGATCCAACCATGCCGCGATGGCCTGCGACGAAAATCCTGCTCGAGGTGTTCAATGGTTCAGGGTTTGTACAAAAGTAATCAACCCCCGCAATTATGCCTCGCTTGATGAGGGCAGTTGCGCATTTGCTGTTTCGGGCCTCTCGTCGTCGGCTTTTTCTTTTTTGGCAGATGGATGGTGGAAAATGTCAATGGCCACCAACACAGCAATGAAACCCCAAAAGGGTGCACTGGCTTTGTCGGTGTCAAGGTAGTTGTTCAGGATGCCGTGAACGAAGTAGGTGACAAGGCCAAGCCACACAGCCAATACAAGGATGCGGTGTTCACGGTCGCGCACTGTGTACGCCAAACGGAAGGCCAATCGGCTCACTGTAAACCACAAGGCTAACACCAAGAGCATTCCCGGCAAGCCTTGTTCACTGAGCGGACCGAGGTATTCGCTGTGTGCGTTGCCGCCGTCGGCATTGTTGGTGCTGATGATGGTGAGGTCAGTGCTGCGCTGGTAAGGAGCGTACACAAACTGGTAGGTACCGGGGCCCCACCCGGTAAGTGGTCGTTCTTTGAACAGTTCGATAGCACAATTCCAGCGGTTCAAACGTTCGAGGTTCGATGCGTCGCTTGATACATTGGATATCGACTCTACGTGCTCGCGAAGGTCGTCGGAGCTGTCTTGCTTGTTTTTCTCAAGGGTGACCAGAAGTTCGTCTTGCGCAAACCACACAAAGGCTCCGGCTGCCAATCCGATAAACAAGAGGGTGTTCAAACGCATCCTGAACAGCATCAGTACAAGCAAACCGCCGGCGGCGGCAATGCTTACCCAGGCTGCTCGGGTGTACGATAATAAAATGCCCACCGTGAGAATGACCATGCCCAAGATCAAAAGCGCCCGCAGCAGGTTGTTGCTATTGCGCAGCAATAGCAGCCCGATCAACGCCGGGAAGTACATCGCCAAAACGGCTCCGTAAGAAGTGTGGTCTTTGTAGAAGGGTTCCATGACCCAGTGGCCGGCATCCTTTTCGAAACCGTACCCGGCATGGCGAATTACGGTGTACACAATCACGATGAATAGAGGGAAGAGGTACACCAATAGCAGGTTTTGCAAGTGCTTGGGGTTCTGAAGAATGTGCACCGTGATGAAGTAGAAACCGACCACAAACCAGAGCTTGACAAGCAAAAACTTGAACGAAACCAAGGGCAATTCGCTGGTGACAGAGGTGAAGGCCATCCATCCCAAATACACATAAATCAGAATCGAAACCGGATGCTTAAAAATGCGGGTATCGATGCTTTTACCGCTCAAAAGTTTGAAAACGTAAAGCAATAGCACACCCGCTAGCAAGGGTTCTGTGGGCAGGTACACACCTGCGCCGAGGTCCATGGCCTCGGTGTTGATGCTCAATGGGACAAGCCCCACAATGCCCAAAACGAGCAAATCGAGCCGGGTGAACGCCAGCCAAAGCACCAAAGCAACGACGGGTAACAAGGCGATGTACCAAAACTCAAAGGCAATGCCAACTGCGTTGACCACTGCAAACAGCAATGGCCAAAACCAACGTTGCATTCTGAGTTCGTTCGGCATTATACGCGGCCCTCTTCTTTGAGCTTGCGGTAGTTTTCGAGGATGAGGATGGCCATAACCACGGCCACAAACGCGGCAATGGTGCTCACCGCGACGATGAGCCAGCGAATGGGGTAGGCTTTTTTGTCGGCGGGTGAAGCTTGGTCAACGATGAAAATAGAAGGCATGTTTGATGAGGCGTCAATCGACATGAGGTCAAAGCGTTTTTTCAATACCGCTTCGCGCTCGTAGGCCGACTCAATCAGGCTGCTCAGCTTGTTGAACAGGGTAGCGTAAAACGACAGGCGGTCCATCTGCAAGCGCAGGGTTTCAGCTTGCGATGAACGCCCTTGCAAGATGGCTGTTGCATACTGCTCGTTGAGGCCGGCGATTTGCTCACTGAATTCATACACTCCGAACCCGTAGAGAACCCCAAGAGAATCTTCAAGCACGCGAATCTCGTCTTGCACTTGGGCAAGCGCTTGGGCAACATAATTGAAGGCTTCTTTTGCGCGATCGGTGCGCAGCTTATTGGCGACTGAGTCAACCATAAAGGCGATGTCATTGGCCATCTCGCTCGCCAGTTGGTTGTCTTTGTCGAGCACGGTAACTTCAATGGCGCCGTTCCGGGTCATTTTTGACGAAACGTTGCTGTCGTACTCCTTTTGCATGAGGGTGTTGGCGCCGGCGTCTTCGCGGGCGATGTCGTAGTGCGACCAGAGGTCGTACTTTTCAATGACCCGAGAACGAATGCGGTCTGATTGTAAGATTTGGAGCAAACGCTCGGCGTCTTCTTTCTCACCGTATTGCAAAAGGTCGTTCTTTTTGGTGTCTTCGTAAAACTGCTCGCCAATCGAGTGCTGAGGGGCGGCGTACATGCTCACTGATGACTTAAACTTCTCTTCAATCATGAACGATGCAACAGAGGCCAACACTGCCGCTGCGAAGCACACCACCACAATGTGGAGGCGCCATTTGAGTAAGAAGAGCAAGAGGTTCGACGAGTCAAGGCTTACATCGGGTGAAGCGTTTTTTTTCTTGGCGTTCATGGTCGGTTCGGCGAAATTTTGGCAAAAGTAAGCGTTTCAATCCCCCGCACCTTCATTCGTGCGAAGCAACTGACTGAATTGAACCCGCTTTATCAGTCCTAAGCTCAGTGCAGAAACGGCAGCGATTGCGCCAAATAGCACAAGCTCCACGGCTACTCCCCAAGCAAGGTGCTTCATTCCGAATGCTGCGGCAAGCAATACCCCCAGGTAGAGTGCTGAA
Source organism: Flavobacteriales bacterium (assembly GCA_036835325.1). Taxonomy (GTDB): domain Bacteria; phylum Bacteroidota; class Bacteroidia; order Flavobacteriales_D; family Sanyastnellaceae; genus CAMCHP01. The sequence continues at coordinate 7,389 of DAITMF010000038.1, read as the reverse complement.
CGCATCAAGGTAGGCGCTTGGGGTGCAGTACCGGTGCTTCGGCTCACCAAAATCATTTGGGTAAATGCTACCAAGATTTGGGTGGCCAAACTTGCAGCAGCCGAACCGAATGCGCCGTGTTCAGGAATGAGCCAAGCGTTTAATGCGATGTTCAATACAACAGCCACAGCAGCAACGGTATTCATGCCGCGCATATTGCCATGGGCTGTTAATAAGGTGCCCCAAACGTAGCTGGTCATCATGAACACAAACGCCCACATTAGCAGCTTGAAAAGCGATGACGCAGCCTCAATGTCGTGGTCGTACACGGTGCCAATGATATCGGTTGACCAAAAACTGCACGCCACTGCAAGGGCGAAGCTACCTGTGATCACAATCCTGAAGGCGTTGTCGACCAGCGGGCGCACGTTCGATCCGCTTTTGAGCATGCGTGAAAAGAGGGGCAGCAAGAGGGTGGCAAACAAGTATCCGAGCATGTTGGCGGCCTCAAAAAGCCGGTAGCCCATGGCGTACACTCCTGCTTGCCAAGCGCCGTCGGGCCGCATGCGTTCAAGCATGACCGAATCGGTTTTGTAGTACACCATCATGAGCATCACCAACAAAGCGTACGGAATGCTTTGATTGAGCACCAGACGGTTCAAACGGGGTTTCCAGCGGGGCTTCCATTCACCGATGTGGGGCGCCAGAAACAGCATCCCAACCAAAATCCCTGCGCCGTAAGCAACCGTTTGCGCGCCAATCAGATAACGAATGTCAAAGGCTTCACGCGCCATGCCGCCGTAAAGCACCACCACGAGCAAACCAAAAGCTACCGCCCGGTCGAGCACAGAAAGCACCGCATCCTGCCGAAACAAAAGCAATCCGCTCAAATTCGATCGGATGTAGAGCACGGTGGCAGCCAAAAGCTGGTTCACGCCAATCCACACCAACAGCACAATGCTTGTTTGGCTGTATCCCAAAGCGAATGCCAAACCGGTGAGTACAATAAAGTATACGCCCGCAAGCAGCAATCGAAGCAGCACAACGCCCGAGAAGTAGTTCGATACCACGTCGTTGCGCCGCGACAATTCGCGCGAGGTAAAGGTGTTGATGCCGAGGTCGAGGACGATATTAAGCAAGAATCCCAAGCTCAGCAAAGCGCTGTAGTGGCCAAATACCTCGCTGCCAACCCTGTTCTGCACCTCCGCCTCAACAAACAGCAAGTAGGCCGGCTTGATAAGCAGGTTCAGCACCATTAGCAACGAAAGGTTCGATAAGAAGGTCTTTTGCATCAATCGCCGTTCACCGGCGAAAGATAGCCAATGGCAGCTGATTGGGCGCGGCATTTGCGCTATCTTCGTCGCCAATGACGCGCATTGCCGTTAACACCCGTTTGCTCAAGGCCGGTAAACTCGAAGGCATTGGTTGGTTTGCTTGGCAAAGCCTTCGTCGTATCGTCGAGGCACACCCCGAGGTGCAGTTTCATTTTCTCTTCGATGCGCCGCCATCGCCCGAGTTTTTAATCCACGACAACGTTACGCCGCACGTGGTTTTGCCACCGGCGCGGCGCATATTTTTGTACAAGCTGTGGTTCGATTACTTGCTGCCGTCGCGTTTGCGCTCCATTCGTCCCGAGCTTTTTTTGTCGCCCGATGGCTTTGCATCGCTCCGCACAGAGGTGCCGCAGCTTCCGGTTATCCACGACTTGAACTTCGAGCACCATCCTGAGCACTTGCCTCCGGGAGTGGCGCATTTTTACCGCAGCAGGTTTCCGAAGTTTGCCCATGTGGCCGCCCGCATCGCCACCGTTTCTGAATACAGCAAGGCCGATATTGTGCAGTGCTATGGCATTCATCCTGACCGCATCGATGTGGTGTACAACGGGGTGAATCCGGAGTTCAAACAGGCTGCACCCGAAGAAGTCACCCAAGCACGAGCGAGGTACACAAACGGTTTGCCGTATGTCGTGTACGTGGGCTCCATCCATCCAAGAAAAAACGTTGATGGATTGATCAAAGCCTACTCGGCCTTCCGCGAGCGGTGCCCTGATCGCATTCAGCTCGTGATTGTTGGGGCGCCCATGTTCAATGATCACAGCGTTGATGCGGCGCTGAATACATCGAATTACCGCGACGACATCGTGTTCACCGGACGGCTTCAACCAGCCGATTTGGCGCAGGTTGTGGCCGGAGCCTTGTTCATGGCCTTCATTCCGCATTTTGAAGGCTTCGGCATTCCGATTTTGGAGGCCTTCGCGAGCGGGGTTCCCTTGGTGGCGGCCAACCGCAGTTCATTGCCCGAAGTGTGCGGCGATGCGGCCTATTTGGTTGATGCGCGCGATGAGTTGCAGGTGGTTGATGCATTTTTGCGCCTAGCGGCGGATGAGGAACTTCGGTCTCGGCACATTGCATTGGGATTGAAACGCGCGACCGACTTCTCGTGGGATAAAACAGCCGATTTGCTCTGGAAGAGCATTGTACGTACCCTCGGCGATGAACGGTAAATCGAGTCATTTGCTGCCGTTTATGGAAGCAGGTCGGCTGGAGGCCGGATGCGATGAAGCCGGTCGCGGCTGCCTCGCGGGTCCCGTTGTTGCCGCAGCCGTGGTGCTGCCAGGTGCGGTGCATCTGCCGTCGCTGAACGACTCCAAGAAGCTCTCGCTCAAGCAACGGAATGCTTTGCGACCCTTGATTGAAGAACAGGCTTTGGCGTGGGCCATTGGTGTGGTTTCGGTCGAAGAAATCGATGAGGTCAACATCCTCAATGCATCGTTTCTAGCGATGCACCGCGCCATTGATGGCTTGCACCTGCAGCCCGAACACTTGCTAATTGATGGCAACCGCTTCAACCGCTACGCCCACCTTGACCACAGCTGTGTGATCAAGGGCGACGGCAAGTACTTATCGATAGCCGCGGCCAGCGTGCTCGCCAAAACCCACCGCGACGCATTAATGGAAGAGTTGGCACAGCGTTACCCAAACTATGGCTGGGAGCGCAACGCTGGCTACCCAACGTTAGCACACCGTGAAGCCATCCGTAACTTTGGTGCCACTCCCCACCACCGAAAAAGTTTCCGCCTCTTGCCTGAGCAATTGACGCTGTTTTAGTCGTTTGTCGCGGTTTTCCGACGAATCGTCGCTCCAGCTCGTTAAGTCTTTATTAACCTTCGATGTAGGCCTTGGACACATGGCGTGGATAGTTTCAACTTTGCAATCGATTCCATTGTCTCAATTAACCAAATCAACAATGCTATGAATGCTTTTCTCAAACGTTTTCTGGCTGTTGCGGCCTTCTTCACCGCAATTGTCGCCGGAAATGCTCAGGTAACCATCCTGAATGAAACTTTGACCACCGGTGCTTTGCCGGCAGGGTGGACTGATGCCAACGTAACCTATCCAACTGCTGCCGGTGGTTATGCCAATGTGACAGCTGTAACAGGCGTGATTACTACCCCGATTATCGACCTTTCGGGCTTTGATAGCGCTGAGCTTAGTTTCAGCGTAGCGAAGTTCGGCTCAGGCGTTGACGGCCCAATTACCGTTGAGATTTCAGACGATGGTGGTGCTTCCTTCACCGCTCAGACGTTTGATTCGCCAACGCCAACGGGCTCAACCTACCTCCCAAGCGGGCCTACTGCCATTGTGCCATTGACGGCCAACGTGGTGATTCGCTTTACAGCGGCCAACAGCCCATCAGCCAAGCGTTTGCGCAATATTCTGGTCACCGGGGTTGAAACAACCGGTGGTGGCGGTTCGCCGTTCACCTTGCACGTTCTACAGAACGGTGATTACACCTTGAACAGCTGGGCTGCTTCAGAGCCAGCAGGTACCTTCCCTACCAGCATGGAGTTTCGTTACTCAACCGACCCAGGTGCAGCAGGTTTCGACCGTACCCTTGACGGTACTTCACCTTACTCATGCGGTTACAACGTTCTTAGCCGTTCACGCATCAACGGTCTCGACGGTCAAGGCTTCTCGTTCATTAACACAGGCTCACCTCAGTGGCTCGACTGTGTAAGCGGGGCCGATTCTCCTGATCGCTACGTAGGTTCAGCCGTTCTCGGTCTTGACCTGACCAACGTTACCTACGCTCGTGCAGAGTGGGTGGCGCGTACGGTTTTGCGTAACCTTCGCGAGTACTCAGTGGGTATGCAGTACCGCATTGGTGCTACAGGCGCTTACACTGATTTTGGTGCAGCTACCGTGTACGATGCGACTCCAACCACAACAGGTGATTCACAAAGCTTCTCGTTTGAACTGCCTGCGCTTCTTTTGGGCGAGGGTGAGGTGTACATCCGTTGGGTGTACTACCAAAACGATGGTTCGGTTGTTACAGGCGCTCGTCCTCAAATCGCTATCGACGATATCCTTGTTACTACCCAGAACATCCCAACCATTAACGGTTGTACCGATGTTGCTGCATGCAACTACGACCCTTCAGCGAACAATGATAACGGCACCTGCCTTTTCGTTGGTCAATCATGCGACGACCTCAACCCTGCAACCATCAACGATACCGTTAGCGGTGCATGTGAGTGTGCAGGCACACCTGTTGTGATTCCTGATGTTCGCATCACTGAACTTCACTACAATCCAGATGACGCAGCAGGTTTCCCTGACACTTCGTTTGAGTTTTTAGAACTCTACAACGCCGAGGCAAGTGCTGTTGATTTGAGTGCCTTCTACTTTACCGGGATTACCTTCACCTTCCCAGCCGGTTCGACCTTGGCTGCCGGTGAGTACGCCATTGTGGCTGTACTGCCTGCTTCTTACAGCGGCAATGGTTACCAAGTATTTGGCCCCTACACCGGTGCGCTTAGCAACAGCGGTGAAACGGTAACGTTGTTTGATTCGCTTGGGAACATTGTTTCAACGGTTAGCTACCTTGACGTGGCTCCATGGCCGGTAACGCCTGACGGTTCTGGTCCTTCACTTGAAGTGATCGACATTAACGGCGACTTGAACGATGCAGCCAACTGGCAATCATCATGTGGTGTTAATGGAACACCCGGAGCTGTAAACAGCACTGCACCATGCTCGTCACTTGAGCTTGTGATTACTGAAATTCACTACAACCCTGCCGATGACCTCGGTTTCGTTGATACAGCGTACGAATTCGTAGAGATCTACAATGCAGGCGCAACGGCAATTGACCTCGAGAACTTCTCGCTTACCGGTTCAAACTTTACCTTCCCTGCTGCAACGATTGCGCCAGGTGAGTACATCGTATTGGCGGTTGACCCGGCTTCATACAGCGGCAACGGTTACCAGGTTCTCGGCCCACTGACCGGCTCGTTGAGCAACAGCGGTGAGTCTGTGGCATTGTTTGATGCTGGAGGTACCCTCGTTGATGAAGTGGTATACAGCGACGTAGCTCCATGGCCAAGCTTGGCCGATGGCAACGGCGTTAGCATCGAGTTGGTTGATCCATCACTCGACAACAGCGACCCGGCAAACTGGCAAGCTTCTTGCGCGGTAAACGGTACTCCGGGTGCTGCTGCAAGCATTCTTCCTTGTCCGGTGCTTTCTACCAACATCTTCGCTATTCAATCAGACGTTGACGCCAACGGCGGTTCAAACCTGGCGGGTCAGTTTGTTAGCATCTCAGGTGTTGTTACTGGAGTTTACACCACAGCAGGCCTCTTCGCCATGCAAGACGGTACAGGTGCTTTCTCAGGTATCTGGGTGAGCGGTGCAGGTGCTGCTCAAGGCGACAATGTAACTGTGGAAGGATGGCTTTCTGAATTGAACGGCCTCACAACAGTTGTTGCTGACGACGTAACAGTGAACTCATCTTCAAACACCTTGCCGGCGGCTGAGGTGCTCACCACCGCTGCAGTGAATGACGAGCAGTGGGAAGGTGTTTTGGTTCGCAGCACCGGTGTTATCGTGAACGGTGACCTCGGCTTCGGCGAATTCAGCTTCGACGACGGTTCAGGTCTTACCAAAGCCGATGATCTTGCTTACAACGCTACCCCATTGAACGCTGGCGACAGCTACCGCGTTACCGGCCCATTGTACTTCAGCTTTGCTGAGTTCAAGTTCGCTCCACGCGACATGAACGACGTAGAGAAGCTCGGATGTACAGATAATACCGCTTCAAACTACGACCCTGCGGCTGTAATCGACGACGGCACTTGTGCTGCACCAGCTGCAACCTGTGCGACCGAAGACTTCACAAACATGCCTCCCAACAACAGCAGCTACACGTCTCGCACATGGACCGGTACTGACGGTGTGATTTGGACGGCCGAAGGTGCCCGTACAGATGGAACAATGACCGGTTCAGGCCGTGCGATTACCTTGGGCAACTCGCCAACGGTTCGTAACATCACTTCGCCCGTTTACTCAAACGGTATGGGCGTGCTATCATTCCGCTACGTGCGTGCTTTCACCGGTACCGGAGCTCGCAGCTTCCAGGTGTTTGTAAACGGTGCTCAGGTAGGTAGTGATGTGGTTGTAGATCCTTCTAGCAATGACATCGTTACCTATTCAGAAGTAATTGGAATTGCCGGTGATGTGCAATTGCAGATTGTGAGCAACGGCACTGCGCAATTGCTCTTTGATGACATTACTTGGACGTGCTTCGACGGTGTTGGTTCAGTATTTGGCTGTACCGATGTTGCTGCCTGCAACTACGACGCTTCTGCCACCAACGATGACGGTTCTTGCTTGATTGTTGGTGAGAGCTGCAACGACGGTAACCCACTTACCATCAATGATGTTGTTACCGGAGATTGCGGTTGCGAAGGCACACCTGTTACAGTGCCGAACATCGTTATCAACGAGATTCACTACAACCCTTGCACCGCACAGGGTGATGATACCATCTTTGAATTCGTAGAATTGTTCAACGCAGAGGCAACCACAGTAGACCTTTCAAATTACTTCTTCTCAGCGGGTATTACTTTCACCTTCCCTGCGGGCGCGAGCATTGCAGCAGGTGAGTACGTGATCGTAGCAGTTGTTCCTGCAACCTACGAAGGCAATGGTTACCAAGTGTTTGGTCCTTATACAGGAGCACTCAGCAATGGCGGCGAGCTTGTTGCCTTGGCTGATTCGAACGGAATTGTTGTTGATGAAGTTGAATACGACGACGCCAACCCTTGGCCAACCGGCGCAGATGGCAACAACTGCTCTTCACTTGAGCTCATTGATGCTACTGCCGACAACAACGACCCTGCGAACTGGCAAGATTCTTACGTTGCCAACGGTACTCCAGGGGCAGCCAACAGCTTGCCACCGGTAGGCACGAACTACACTATCTTCGAAATTCAGTCAAATCTTGATGTAGCCAATGGTGCTTCCAACCTTGCTGGTGAAGCGGTTATTACCCAAGGTATTGTAACCGGTGTCTACCCTGCGGCCAGCTTGTTCAGTATGCAAGATGGTACAGGTCCGTTCAGCGGTA
>DAITMF010000037.1:0-32005 GCA_036835325.1 Flavobacteriales bacterium | reverse complement strand
ACGATGGCCACCGACAAAATCATCAATGCAACGCCAATGGCAATGCCGCCTGTGGCAATGACCACAATAGGCTTAGACAACCGGTTTTGGGCTGAACCTGCTATCCGCGAGGCAATGAACCTGACGATCATGCCGCGAAGATAGCGCATTGATTAAGGATACAGCAGGTACTTCTTGCGCAGCGCCTTGAATTGGGTCAATTCGGCTTCCCACGATGCGCGGATTTCATCGGCGCTCTTCCCCGCAATCAATTGCTTGCGCAGTCGGTCGGTGCCGGCAAGCTTGTCGAAAAACTCCGGGTTGGTGAAAAAACTGCCGGGTTTCATGGCCTCCAGTTCTTTGTAGGTGTCAATGAGCCACTCGAGGTAAAGCCGCTGATTGGCGGTGAAGTAGAAACCGCCAAACTCCTTCAGGTTTACACCATAGCAGGTTTTGCCTTCGTGTTTTGGGTTGGATGCCCTGCCGGGGATGCTTTTCGGGGTGAATGCGAAACTCCCGAACTTCAAATCCGGATGGCCAATGCACTCAAACGGATGCGTTGTGCCCCGGCCAATGCTCACCGACGTGGGCTCGAACAAACAAAGCGACGGATAGAGGTACACGGCCTCCATCGACCCGAGGTTCGGACTGGGGTTGACCGGTAAGTTGTAGAGGTCGCTGTGTTTGTAGTTCGCACACGGGATGACCGACAGCGTGCACTTCACCCCGTTCTTCAGCCAACCCTCGGCGTTGATCATCCGCGCCAGTTCGCCCAGGGTCATGCCGTGCACCATCGCGATGGGGTGCATGCCCACAAACGAAGAGAATTTCGGATCAAGCACCGGACCATCGACGTAAAATCCGTTCGGGTTCGGTCGGTCGAGCACCATGACGGGGATCTTCTGCTCCGCCCCGGCTTCCATTATATAATGTAAGGTTGACAAGTAGGTGTAGAAGCGCGCGCCCACGTCTTGCATGTCGAACAGCAGCAGGTCGACATCGGCGAGCATTTCGGGTGTGGGTTTCTTTGTTTTGCCGTAGAGCGAGCGCACGGGCAATCCGGTGGCGGCGTCTTTGCCATCGGCAATGGGGTCACCTGCACCGGCCTCACCTCGGAAACCGTGTTCGGGAGCGAATACGGCAACAACTGTGAAGCCTTTTGAGACCAAAAAGTCAACCAGGTGGGTGCTGTCAATGAGCGACGTGTGGTTGGCGACCACGCCTATCCGTTTTCCGGACAAGGCATCCAAATAGAGCTTGGACTGCTCGGCACCCGTCAAGATTTCGGGGTTTACAGCCAGACGATTCACTTGGGCATCAAGCACGGTGACTTGCGCACGGAGGTTGACGTCCATCCATCCCCAAAAAAGAAAAACAAAGCACAGGAAATATCGCATAGGGTTGAAAGAACAAATCACAGGCCAAAGTTGATGAATTCACCGCAAGCGAAAAAATTTCGTCACCGGCTTCTGTACCTTCGTTTTGGCATAGCATTTGCGTCGCCAACGAAAGAAAAAACTCAGACCATGAAACACCTACTTCCCTTTTTCGCTGCCGCTGCGCTGGTTTTGGGCCTTACAGGCTGCTTGCGCGAAGACTCTGAAAACGTGAACCAAGACCGCATTTGGGCGCACTACGAGCTGTTTTACGACGGCAACGAAGACATTACCTATGCGCGTACGACCTTTCGGTTTGGCAACGGCTTGGGCACCAAGCTCGAATTGACCGAACCCTCAACCGTGACCTTCGACGGCGTGCAAATGCCGTTCCGTCCGGCCCTCGGCTACTACGAAACTTCCCTCGCCGGATTTGTCGACAACGGCACATTCGTATTCACCGACATGGACGGCAACAGCTTCGTCAACGACGCCACCATTCGCCCCATTGAGCACCCCATGAACGTGCCCACCCTCACCCACGGTCAATCGGTGGCCTACGGTTGGGCCGGCGATGCGGTGGCCTCAGGCGAAACCGTCACCCTCATCATCACCGGCGGCAACGGAGGAGGCACACAAACCTTCACCACATCAGCCATCGGCGCAACGCAGTTGGTGTTGCCAATGAACCAGGTCAATCAACTGTCAACCGGCACAGGCGATGCATTGATTGAACGCACCTTTGCACCTCAGGTGCAACAGGCGACATCAGCCGGCGGATTGATTTCGGGGCGCTACCGTCCGACCAACGTTCCCGTAACCATCGAGTAACACGATTAACAATCAACGGTGGAAAACTGTGAAAATCAACAGGCTGAAGTCTTAAAGTGTTGTTGCATTTTTACAACGTAACAATAAGATTATGGCTGACATCACAGAACTGAACAAAGAGCGCCAACGGCTGATGGTTGAATTCCTTCAGGTTAAGGCCGATTTGGTGAAAGCACGCGAAGAACTGGAGAACTTGCGTGTTGAAAACGGTCGCCTCAACGTTGCCCTCGAAGAGCGCGAAGAAGCCTTCCAAAATTTGTTCGGCTATTTGAACGAAGTCAGCCAATGATGCTCATCACCCCGGTGAAACCTTACGTGTCTTCATCCGTAAGCTACACCGGAAAGCCCGCATCAGCATGCCTGGGAACGTGAAGTAGAGCGGAACTTTCTGAATTATTGGTTAATTGAGAAAGAGGGGTTTAAGCCCCTCTTTTTTATGCCCTCACTTCTGTATTTCTTTACTCGGCGCTGCTCACCGGCAAGGCACGGTCGATCTTCTTGAAGAGCCCTTGCAGCACCTTTCCCGGACCTACTTCAACGACTTCGGTGGCACCGTCGGCCAGCATCTGCTGCATGGTCTGCGTCCAGCGCACCGGCGCAGTCAACTGCACCAGCAGGTTCTCTTTGATGCGTGCAGGGTCGGTCTCGGCTTTGGCGGTAACGTTTTGGTAGATCGGACAGCGCGGCGCTTGGATGTGCGTTGCTGCAATGGCCCCCGCCAAACGCTCGCGCGCAGGCTCCATCAGCGGTGAGTGGAAGGCCCCGCCCACAGGCAAGCGCAGTGCGCGCTTGGCTCCGCGCTCGGTCAACAGCGCACATGCCGCGTCAACGGCTTCGATGCTTCCTGAAATCACCAATTGGCCCGGACAATTGTAGTTGGCTGCCACCACTACCCCTTCGATTTCACTGCAGGCCTGCTCTACCACTTCGTCGTCGAGGCCGAGAATCGCAGCCATTGTTGATGGATTCACCTCGCAGGCCGCCTGCATGGCCAACGCACGCTCCGAAACCAAATGCAAACCGTCTTCAAACGACAGTGCACCTGCGGCCACCAAAGCCGAAAACTCACCGAGCGAGTGGCCTGCCGCCATGTCGGGTGCAAAGGCATCGCCCATCACCTTGGCCTGCACCACCGAGTGCAAGAAAATCGCCGGCTGGGTTACCTTGGTCTGCTTCAAATCGTCTTCGCTGCCGTTGAACATTGTATCCGTAATGCGGAAGCCAAGAATGTTGTTGGCCTGCTCGAACAGTTCGCGTGCCTCAGCACTACTGTCGTAGAGGTCTTTTGCCATGCCCGGAAACTGTGATCCTTGTCCGGGAAAAACGTATGCCTTTTTCATTCGATGGGTTTTGGTGTCGTTTAAGGGGGCTAAGATAAGTTGGAAACCGCTTCGGCGTAAACACGGCGCCAGCCCTTCCACTCGGCGGTTTCAGAAACCGTTTCGTTGTGCCAGAGCAAGGTGAGTTGGCCTCCGCATCCGCGAAGCGAAGAAGAAAGCTGCTGCAAACGCTCAAGCGCCTCGTCGGGCGTGAGCTGCATGTAGCGGTTGAGGGTGGCATCCATCGCAGCAAAGGGATGGATGTGCAATGCGGTCATGCGCTCGGCCTCAAGGTCGTACCACGGAAAGCTGCGCGAGGTGCCCGCACGGAAGCCGATGCGATCGGCAAAGCCCATCGAGTGCTCTTCGGCCACTTCGAGGGCTTGCAGATTGCGAAAGCTATCGGGCGTGCGAAATGCCAGGTAGTGTTGGCGCGAACAAACGACCGGCTCACCCGTGATCGAGGCCAAGCGCGCACATTCAACGGCGAGCAGACGGTCGTCATCGACCGAGGCAACGCCCGGGTGAATGCCCACGCGGGCCTTTTCCGCGCAGTCGCGAATGACCTCTTGCAAGCGTTTGCTGCGCCACGGAACAGGTTTGTCGTAGCGACCGAAATCGGCCAGCAAGAAAAACCAGGTCGCGTCAACCTTCGCCGCTGCATGCACCCCGTGCAGCCAGTCAAAGGTATCGTAAGGATCGTCGACTCGCTTGAGCAGACAGCGTATGCGCTTGCCGAGGTTGGCAAAATTACCACCAACGAGGTCTTTCGCCATGCCGCCCAGCGTGCGGTACGCGCCTTTGTGGCGGTAGGCAAATGCACTGTCAACATCAACGGTGGCCACCAAGCGGTAGGCATGCGGCCAGCGAAGCTGCACGCCGGTGCGCTCGACCAAACGGTCAAAGCAGTGCTTCACCCACAGGTCAATGACCGGCAGTTCAAGAAAACCCTTGCGGTGGGCCAGCGACGCCGTGGCGAGGTAGCGGCCCATGGCGTCGGTCACCGGGTTGGCGTACTCTTCGTAGCGTGTGGCCAGAAAGAAGGTCGCCGCAAACAGGTCGAACCCGAGGTCAGAGGCATTCGGGAACACCGTCGGCAGATGGCCGTGCTCCCCTACTTCAGGTTCAAGATTGGTGGTTCCGGTTTGGCTGAGCAAACCGTGGGGTTGAATCCAGAGCTGCACGTCGGGATTCGCTTTTGTATACGCTACGCGGATGGCGAAGTCGGCAAGCTCCGACGCGTCGGTTACCAAACGGTAGTCGAGCTGCATGCCTACGCGAAACACCAGCTCGCAGGCGTACTGCAAGCGCGGAGTGGGGTGTTCACAAAGGATGCCGACGGTCATGCTCAGAGAAAATCGGCCATTTTTTGGCAGATGAATTCGGCAGCGGTGCCATCACCGAAGATAGGCGGGTAATCGTCAGACTTCACTTTTAGCGCTCCGTGCAGGGCCGCTTGCAGCGGCTCACCGGTTTCAAAGGCCAAGCGCGCGCAGCCCGTTTCAACGATTTCAACCCATTCGGTTTCGGTGCGCACCACCACGCAGGGCTTTTTGAAGAAGTAGGCTTCTTTTTGCACGCCTCCTGAATCGGTCACGATCAAGCGCGCGCGCTTCTCGAGGTAAATCATCTCGAGGAACGACACGGGCTCAGTGAGGTGCACATTGGGCGCTGATTGCATGCGGGCAAGCAATTCGGGATTGCCCGCCTCGAGCTTCACACGGGTGCGCGGATGCAGCGGAATCACCAGGTCAAGCTTGCTATCAGCACCGAATTGCAGCAGGTCTTCGAGCAATGCCGTGAGGCGAGTAAGCTCGTCGGTGTTGTACGGACGGTGAATGGTGACCAGCACGAAGCCATTGTCTTTGGCTTCGAAGGGCAATTTCGTTTTGCGTTCGGCGACTTCGGAGAAGTAGAGCGAATTGTCGTACATCACGTCGCCGCAATGGAACACACCCGGACGATCGCGGTCGTACGGACCGGCCGCCTCAATCGGGAAGCCTTCGCGGCGCAGGTTTTCAATGCCCGTGTTGGTCGGACTGAACAGCAGCGTTGAGCAGTGGTCGCAGGCGATGCGGTTAAGTTCTTCGGGCATTGATTTGTTGAACGAACGCAATCCGGCCTCCACATGCACCACCGGGACATGAATTTTCGCTGCGGCCAGTGCACCGGCCAAGGTTGAGTTGGTATCGCCGTACACCAGCACCGCGTCGAACTTCTTCTCGAGCAAGATTTTCTCGATGCCTTCGAGCATTTCAGCGGTTTGGGCACCGTGCGACTTCCCACCTGCCGACAGGTGAAAATCGGGCATGGGAATCTCCATCTCCTCGAAGAACACTGCCGACATTTTATCGTCGTAGTGCTGCCCCGTGTGGAGCAGGTACTCTTCAAGTTGACCGCGGAAATGCCTGCGGATGGCGCGCGACACTGCAGCGGCTTTGATGATTTGCGGCCGAGCGCCGATGATGGTGAGGATGCGTTTCATTTTACAACAGTCCCTCATCCGCGAAGCTGAAATAACCGTTTTCAGTCACAATGAGGTGATCAAGGACCGGCAAATCTAAGAAATCACCCGCGTTTCGCAGCTTTCGGGTAATGTCGCGATCGGCCTGGCTGGGCTCGGTATTTCCTGACGGATGGTTGTGGATGAGGATGATGGAGGATGCCTGAATGAGCAGCGCTCGGTTGAAGATCACCTTGGGGTCGGCCACCGTACCCGAGATGCCACCGCGCGAGACCATGTGCTTGCCCATGACGCGGTTGGCGCGGTTGAGCATGAGGAGCCAAAATTCTTCGTGTTGCAGGTCGCGCAAGATCGGATGGAAGATGGCGAAGGCATCGCGCGACGACGAAATGGTTTTGGGCGTCCCTGACTCGGTGATTTGCCTGCGGCGGCCGAGTTCAACCGCCGCGACGATGGTGATGGCCTTGGCCTTTCCGATGCCGCGCAAACGCGAGAGGTGTTCAGGTGTGGTGCGTGCAAGCTGGGCCAGGTCGTTGCCAACTTCTTTGAGCACGCGGCGGGCGACTTCAACGGCGTTTTCACCGGGGAGGCCACTGCCGATGAGGATGGCGAGCAATTCGGCTTCAGAGAGGGAGGCCGCGCCGTGTTTCATCAAGCGCTCACGCGGACGGTCGTCTTCGTTCCAGGCCAGCATGTGGCCCGGAGCATTCTGGGGGTAGTTCATGGTTACAGTGTTAAGTGGTTCAACGCGGGCGTTTCACTGACTTTTTCACTGCAAGGCAAAAAAAAGCCCCTGAAACAGGGGCTAATATAGTTTGGGTCAGGAACCTATCAAAGCTTATTCACAAACAAAGTGAGCTTCGATTTAAGGTTGCCGGCCTTATTTTTATGGATGATGCTGCGCTTGGCCAATTTGTCAATCATAGCGACCACTTTTGGAAGGAGGGCCTCGGCCTCAACCTTGGCAGACATGCTGCGGAGGTTACGCACGGCGTTGCGCGTAGTTTTGTGGTAGTAACGATTGCGAAGACGTTTTGCTTCGTTTGAACGGATACGCTTGAGAGCTGATTTGTGATGCGCCATTGCTGTTTCTCTATTGTTGTTGCCTGAAAACAGGGGTGCAAATATAGAAAGTTTTTTCAAGCCGTCAACCCCTACAAGCAAATATCGCAACTTTTTCGTGCATTTCGCGTACACCGCAGGTGGCTACACTCATGCCTTACACACTGTGAACGAACGCGTCATTGTACACCGACTCTCCCTCCTGCTCATTGCGGGGGCATTGGCGCTGGCCGGAAAGGCGCAAGAGCTATCTCGTGCTGACAGTTTGCGGCAGGCCATGGCGAACTGCCGTGGTATGGACGACTGTTTACAGGCTGAGCTTGACGCCTGCGACTACTTCTTATTTGCCGACCCCTCGGGTGCCGAAGCCATTTGTGCCGAGGCCTTGCGCAAGGCGAAAACCTCGGGCGACTCCTTGGCCCTCGCCAAGGCCTTGAACTACAGCGGTATCATGGCCACCATCAAAGCGCAATACCTCACCGGTATCGAACGCTTTCAAGAAGCCCTCACCGTGTACGAACACCTCAGCGACACCGTGGGCATCACCAAGCTGCTCAACAACATTGGCGTGATTCACAGTTCGCTGGAGAACTACGACGAAGCGATTCGGTTCTACGAGCGCAGTTTGGCGATTAACCTTGACCTGAACGACCCCGAAGGCGTTGCCTTCAACCTGTACAACATTGCCAGCGACTACCTTTCATCAGAAAAGTACGACAAGGCCCGGGTATACACTGACAGTTTGGTGAGCTACCAGGAGTGGCAAGGCGAGTTCATTCGTCCTAACCGTCTGCTCGGCGAATGGTTTTTGCAGAACAACGTGTTGGACAGCGCTGAGTACTTTTTGCAACGGTCGATTGACGACATGCGCGAGCTTGAAGAAGAGCACCAACTGGCCGGTGCCTACCTCTCGCTTGCTGAGGTTTACCGCAAGCGCAAAGACTACAGCCGCGCATTGTTCTTCGTGCGCCGTTCAGAACAAACCGCCAAGCGCACCGGGGCCACCGAGACCTTGGTTGGCGTGTACGACGTGCGCTCATCCATCCACTACGATCAGGGTGCATTTCAACTCGCTTGCGACGACAAGAACACCTACATCCACCTCAAAGACAGTTTGGATGAAGCGAACAACTTCAACCGCATCAACGAGCTGAACACCCGTTTTGAGACCGAACGGAAAGAAAAAGAGCTGGCCGAGAAAGAAGCCATGCTCATTCAGCGCGATGCCGCTGCCCGGTTGAAGAACCGCGTTTTCTTCATTGTGGTGGGCTTTATTGTCTTGATTTTGGCCTTGGTGACCTATTCGCTGATTCGCAAGCGGCGCATCAACCGCATTTTGAACACCCAGAACCGCGAAATCAGCGAGCAGCGTCAGAAGATCATCTCGAGCATCAACTACGCCAAGAAGATTCAGAACGCCATACTCTTGCCTGAAAGCCGCATTCGGAGTTACCTGCCCGAGTCGTTTGTGTACTTCAAACCCAAGGACATTGTGAGCGGTGACTTTTACTGGTTTGCTCAGGTTGACGACAGCGTGATGATTGCCACGATCGATTGCACCGGACACGGCGTTCCGGGTGCGTTTATGTCGCTCATTGCCAATTCGAAGTTGAACAAAGTGGTGATGGAGATGGGCTTGCGCGATCCCGGCGAAATTTTGGAGAACGTACACCGTGAAATCATGGAATCGCTGCACCAAAACGACGCGTTCAGTGATGCGCAAGACGGCATGGACATGACCTTGTGCGTGGTGAAACCGGGAGCGCCCTTGCAGTATGCCGGAGCGAACAATCCGCTTATTGTCGTTGACAACGGCGTAGTAACCGAGCACAAGGCCGACAACTTATCGATTGGCGGCACCTTCTTCCGCGACGCCATGGCCCGTCAAAACGGCTTTACAACGCGTGAGGTGGTGTACACTTCGGGCGCAGCATTGTACTTGTTTACCGACGGCTTCGTTGACCAGTTTGGTGGCGAGGCCGGCAAGAAGTTCAACAAGCAGCGTTTCCGCGACTTGTTGTTGGCAGTCACCGACCGGCTCGACGAAGGCCACGAGCTTCTTGAACGCACCTTCAACGACTGGAAAGGTGCGCACGATCAAATCGACGACGTGTTGATTATTGGAGTGCGGCTTCCGTAGTTCCAAGCAATTTGTCTGCAAAGCACCGAACCCACCGATAACCGCCGGTAAACAATCTTGCGTATGCTGCAAACGGTTTACCACTGCAGGTGGCGGTGTCGTTTGAGTGAAGGATGCGGGTAATGTTGTGAGGCAAAATGGCAATCTACACTAACGGTTCCACAATTTTCAAAAAGTGTTTTTTGTGGAACCGGAGCATGAACCGGTTTCAGGTGTCGCCCCTAACGGGGCTTACGTGCCGGCCTGGCTGCGAGAGGCCGACGAAAAACGTTTCGGTTGCAGGGTGAAAAGCACCTCGAACTGAGTGGTGCATCTCGATTGCAGTTATTCAATCTGCAACTACCCAACGTAGGGCTTGTCGTTCGGTCGCGGTGAATAGCTCAACCAAATACACCCCCTTCGCCAATGAGCCACGCTGCAGTGTTTTTCTCCGAGTGTAAGCCGGCCATGGTTCAATGCGCACAAGCTTGCCTGTAAGCTCACTGATGCGCACGGTCGCATCTACGGTGAAAAATGAAGGCGATTCAAGCACAGCATCGCCCAGCGAAGGATTGGGATATAATTGCACACCTGCAAGTGGCAGTGGAGTTTCAGGTGCGCTCAACGCCATATTCAACTTGGCTACGCAGTTCAAGTTCTCGTAGGAACCGATGCGACTGAAGCCCCCTGTGATGTAGAGCGTATCGTTGTGAACAATGGCATCGTTGATCATTTGAACCGTGCTCACAAGACCAAGTTTGGTGAACATGGTATCGGTATTGAGAATTTCATACCCAAACTGGTTCATACGCACCACCCCCCAAGCGGGCTCACCATTGAATTCAGTGAACCAACCAACGATGTATAAGTAACCATTGTAACTGATCATTTTTCGTGGAGGGTGGTTCGGTTGATACGGGTGTGGGGATAGCGTAGTACCATCGAAGGTCATCAAATAAGTTCTGTCATCGGTGCCGAAATGGCTCGCTGGTATAGACGCTCCAATGTAAAGCAAGCCCTCGTGCTCTTCGAATGACCAAACGGTTGATTGTATTGGTAAACCAAAGCCTTTCACTCGTTTATTAACCACCTCTCCAAAATTGTGGGCGTCGGAATCAAGAAAATTGAAGTTGCCGCCAACAAATAAACGGTTCTTGTACTTACAAACATCGAAGCATTGGACTAGTGTTTCCGGTATCGTATCAATGGGCGCTACCATCGTTTGACCGTCCCACTTGAACAGCAAGGCACCGGGAATGTCACTGAACGCGCTAAAGCTGCACGCGCCATACAGTTCCCCATCAATTTCACGCATGCGATATACTGCAGCATTGTTCGTCAGCTCAGAAACCGTTTCCCATTGATTGGCTTCATTGAGGCGAATCAAATTATAGGACCATTGTGTTGAGCTATTTGATTGATAAGTAGTATAGCCGTTGGTATATAAAGCATCATGGTAATGCTTTATCGACCGATACAATAATCCGTTGGTCTTAGGATAGGCCAGCCATTTCTGTCCATCCCAACGGACAACAGAAAAGATAGAATCGCAATCGAAATTGAATCCAAAAGAACCTGCCAAGTGAATCTGATCAGTTTTTGTATCGACATCGAAGGCTGTACCGTAGCCAGATGGGTATGCGTCACAGACTAAACCATTGTCCAAATCAAGCCATTTCTGGGCCAGCAGTGGCCCAGAAATGGCTTGAAAAAGAAACAATGAACCCGCAATTACTGCTTGACGAATCGGCATGCTTGCGACTTTGATGCGTTTGACACCGATGCAATGTACAGGCCCGGTGGGAGATCGCCAATATTGATCACAAAACTTCCATCCGAGCTCAACATTGGTATGCTCAGAACACGCTTGCCCACCGCATCGAACACTTCGATTCTACTAAACGAGTTCGCGAAATCAGCCCCTCGAATGGTAATCCACTCCGTATTGGATGGGTTGGGGAATACCAACAGTGCACCTTGGTGTGATTCGACAGCTTCATTCACTCCAACAATAGTTGGGATGTCGAAGCGCGCAATGGTGCCATCATCGGAACCGATGTAATTCGGTTGCCAGTAGTCCTCGTCGCTTGAAGGATTAAACTCGTAGAGTGTCCAGCTCTCCTGTGACCTACCGGCCAGAAACAGTTTTGATGAACCCGCAGAAACCGAACGGCCCGTGTTTTGCAAGCCGTCGCCGAAGAAACTGCTCCAAAGCAGATTGTTATTTCCGCTGAAGGCGGCAATGAAGGTCTGCTTTCGGCCAAGCGGGTTGTTGATGGTGGGCTCCATGTAGTTCAACGAATTGGCATTGCACACCGGGAATGAATTGTCGGTTGGTACAGTGCACCAATTGCTGAAACCTTGGGCGCTATTCGTGTTCGTGAACCCTGAAAGGAACAACCGATTGCTGGAGTCAAAAGCAAGGGCACTGGGACATGCCCAAGTCATTGAGAGTAGCATAAGTGCACGTAATAGACCAATGTTCAAAAGGCCACGTTTGCAAATGGCTTTCGAAAGTTTGAATCCCCGATTATCGCTCCATCCGGCCCGAGTTGACCCGAGTTAGGTTGGGTTGGGTTGGTGTACATATAGTAAGGTGTTTGGTTTAATGGAGGTAAGTTAATGCAATCATTCGCAATTCCAAATCAAACATGTGTTTTTAACACCTTGATTTGCGAAATACCGTAAAAGTACGGTGGGGCATTGCGAGGCGAAAAGCGACGAGGGCGGCTTGGTGCATGGCACGATTTTCGGGGAGAGAAGAGAACGGCGATGTGCGCAATCGGTTCCATAATTTTCAAAAAGTGTTTTTGTGGAACTGAAGCATTGGGTTCGGATTAAGGTGTCGCCCCTAACGGGGCTTGGTGGATATTCACCCGCCGCCTCCCCCACGGGATAAATCCGGTGGCTACGTAGGTGCCGCCGCTATGCGGCTACGTGAGACGGACGAAAAACGTTTCGGTTGCAAGGTGAAGTGCAGCGTGCACGGTTTCGTGCATTTCGATCTTTCAGCATGATATGCACAGCACGATAAGCCGGTCCGATAAGTTTCGTGGCTTTCGTGATTCTCGTTGTAAAAAGTGCATGCCAAATTAACCCGGCATGCAAGCAACCGTATACGCTGAAATGCACATATCGAAGGTGTTTACACCGTTCTGAACTCGAACGGTAAACTCAAGAGGCCACTGAACTCCTCGCCTTTTTCGATCATCAATTCGTCGTCGTTCTCACTGAACCAAACAACGTTGACGCGGTCGCTGGCCTTGCTCTCCAAGGTGGCGAGCAACTCCAACAGGTAGCGGCTGCTCGATGAGTTGAAGTATTCCAAAAACAATTCAACACGAAGCTTGCGCGCTCCGTTCATGTCAATGCCACGCGCCCATTCAATCACGGGCTTGTAAAACGACCAAGCATCCTCAGGAAGCGACCGACCCTTGATTTCAAGGACGCCCATCGCATCGTCGAAGCGGACTTCAGGGGTGTCTATGGTCGGTTTGTAATGCATCGTCCAAAAATAATCAAACCAAAACGCCTAAGGTGAAAAATATCCGTCCGTCGGCTTCCGGGACAAAACTCGCAGCGAGGCGTCCGCCCGCATCGCGTGCAATCTGCACGAGGCCGAGTCCGCTGCTGTAGCGGTCTTCGCGGTTTAAGCTGGCTTGGAACTTGGCGCGGTGCAGCGCTTTCAATCCATCCGTCCCCACCGCCTCAATCTCGTCCAATTGCTTTTGCAAATGCTGCATCTGTTCCTGTGTCACAAAGTTGCCTGCCACAATGTTGTACGCACCATCGCGCACTCCAATCGACATGACGCCTTCACGGCGTCCATCGGTTGCATCGGAGTGCCGAGAAATGTTTTGCAGCATCTCGATGAGCACGTGGCCGACCTTGCGCATGGTGAGGGTGCGTGTTTCTGCGCCGGTGTTGACTTCAGCCATCGACAGCAGCGGCAAAATGCTACGCTGCGACATGTCGCCTTTGTACAGCAATAAAATGTGTTCGTTGGCCATTTGTGCAAACAGGTGCGCCGCGGCTTTTTCGGTATCAATGCCGGGCTCTTCTCCCTTGGAAAAAGTCACCTGGTTGTGGAAGAGCGTTTCTCCGTCGGCGTTGGTGTCGAAGCGGTAACGTATGGGCTGACCCGATTTTCGCGACAGCTCAATCAAGCCCAAACCGGCACCTCCGCGTTCGCTGATGGCGTTGTTCGAGAGGCGGCTGCGGTAGAGCTCGGTCAATCCTTCTTTGTCAAGACCGTTAACAAGATCAACGATTTCGATCAAGCGTTCGCGGTCAACCGCATGAATGGTGTTGCTTGAATTGATGTAAAACACTTCATCAAACGAACGAAAACTGAACATAGCCTGATCGGCAGCCGTTCTGCGTTGCGGTTCAATGGCGCCGTGGCGCAAGATGTTTTGGAAGCACTCCACCAATAGAAACGACACTTTGCGGTTGGCCGAGGCCAACGCGGTGTGTTCTTCCAAGGTGTGTTCGCTAATGCCCAAAATGGCCTCCATGATGGCTTCGTCCATCGCGCCGCGGTAGGCGAACAGCATCTTCTCACGCGTGTGTGCATGAAAGAATGATTGGATGAAGCTTCCCGGATTTCCGGGTGTCAAGTGGTGCGACATGGGCAGTGTGCGCGATGAATTAGGTACGTCTCTTTGTACGCAGAATCTGCCTGAAAGTTACACCGATGCGGTTCGATTAGGTCATGCCGCGCGCGTCTTTTATGGCTTCATAGGCTTCGTTGACCTTGATGAACTTTGCCTCGGCCATTTTCTGGTGTTCCTCGCCCACTCCACGGTTTTTATCGGGGTGGTATTTTTTGGCCATCCGCCTGTAGGCGCTCTTCACCGCAGCATCGTCATCCGAGGCTTCTATTTCGAGAATGGTGTACGCATCGGAAAGCGACACCTTTGGCGCTCCGGGTCCGCGCGAACGGCCACCACTGTTGAACATGGCCAGCAGCGACTCAAAATCGCGGTTTGAGATGCCCATGTAGTGGGCCATCGTGCGGAGTGTCCAGATTTCATCTTTATCAAGGTCGCCGTCGGCCATGGCGATGCCGAAGAGGTACTGCATGAGCAAAAGGCGGTTGGAGTGCTCCATGTAGTAGCGCACCTGCTCGCAAATTTGACGGGTGTTCAAGTCTTGCTTGAGCAATTCGCGCAGCATTAGAATGTGCTGCTCGGCGGCTTCTTCACCAAAGCTGCGCACGAAGTAGTCTTTGACAAAGTTGAGCTCGCTTTTGAGCACTTTGCCGTCGGCCTTCATGACGGCAGCCGAGAGGACGAGCATACTCGCCGCAAAGTCGCCCGATCGCGTGTTGTGGCGGTCGCGATTGTAGGGGTCGCGGTCGTCACTCACACGTGTTTGCCGCTCTTCAGCCGACAGGGAGTTGTCGTCGAACATCGTCCCCATAAAAAAACCGAGGGCTGCACCTATCGGACCACCAAAGGCCCATCCGAGCGCCCCTCCTACCCATTTACCGTATTTTGCCATCTGTGTATTGTCGTTCCAAAATTACCACGAACCGCCAGCACCTCCACCGCCGAAGCCACCGCCGCCAAAGCCGCCAAAGCCACCGCCGCCCCCAAAGCCGCCTCCACCGCCGAAACCGCCGCCGGTAAAGTGGCGGTAGCTGCCGCCGTGTTGCCGCGATTGCTGCGCAAGCAGCATCCACGCCGCCCAAAAAGTAAGGTTGTTGAGCCGGGCGTATTTTTTTGCGCGTATGGCCATCACGCCGAAGAGCGTCCCAAAAAAGAGCAAAATAATCAGCAACGCGCCTACCACACTCAAGGGATCTTCGCGTTTGCCTTTGCCCCCCACGTATTCTTTGATCTCACCGGCCGAAAACTGTTTCAGCACCGCAACCCCTGCACGGATGCCTCCGGCATAGTCGTTCTTGCGAAAAAACGGAATGAACTCGCCTTCGACAATGCGTTTTGCCACAGCATCGGGAATGGCTCCTTCGAGTCCGTACCCGACTGCAATGTGCATCTCCCCTTTTTGGGAAGTTGTTCTGGGTTTGATGGCCACCACGATGCCGTTGTCGCTCTTGTCACCGGCAACACCCCAGGCATGGCCGAGGTCGGTGGCGAATTTCCACGGTGCTTCACCAAAAAAATCGGGGTGTGTGACCACCACAATGACGTTGCTGGTGGTGTCTTTGAAGGCCACCAATTCACGGTTGAACCCCTGCACGAAGCCGGCATCCAGAATGCCGGCGTAGTCGTACACAAAGACGTTATCGGTCGGTTTTAAGCCATTGTAGTCAGACTGTGCGTTGGCAGGTACAGAAGCACTGGCCATGAGTAGGCCGCTCATCCACCCAAAAAAAAGAAACTTAATTCCCCATGGAGACTTCATTCGAGAGTTCGTTTTGATCGTTTGATTTACGGGGGAATTTTTCACTGAGCAGTTCACCGGCCAGTTTCAAACCGCGGATGAGTCCTTCGACGTAAGCGCCTTGTTTGAAGTGCGGCAGCATTGCGTCGCGCACGGCGTCCCAAGTTCCAGGCGGCAGTTGACTGTTGATGCCGGTATCGCCGAGGATGGCGAATTTGTGGTCGTTCAAGGCGAAGTAGAGCAAAACGCCCGAGCGATCGACCGTTTTGTGCATTTCGAGCTTTTCGAAGATGTACGCGGCGCGGTCGAGTACGTCTTCTTTGCAGCGTGATTCAACGTGCAGGCGCAGCTCGCCGGAAGTGTTTTGCTCGGCCTCAGCGATGGCCCGGGAGAGTTGCTCCCGGGCGGCATCGTTGAATACATCGTAGAGTTCAGGTTCAGCCATGGTTAAAACTTCACCTCGGGTGCGGCATCGGCACCGGCTGAACTTTCAAAGTACGCGCGCTCTTCAAAACCGAACATGCCGGCGAAGAGGTTTCCGGGGAAGCGCTTCACTTTGGTGTTGTAGGTTTTTACCTGTTGGTTGAAGCGGTCGCGCGCCACGGCAATGCGGTTTTCGGTGCCTTCAAGCTGGGCTTGCAGGTCGCGGAAGTTCTCATTGGCCTTGAGGTCAGGGTAGTTCTCGGTGTAGCCGAAGAAGCGGCCCATGGCCACGCCAAGGTTTTGGTTGGCCGATTCAAAGCCTTGCAGGTCGCCTTTCTTCATCGCGCCCATCGCGGCAGCGCGGGCCTCGGTAACCCCGAGCAGAGTTGACTTCTCGAAGTCGGCGTAGCCCTTCACGGTTTCAACGAGGTTGGGAATGAGGTCAAAACGTCGTTGGTACGCCGTTTGAACTTCGGCCCATGAACCGTCAACCTCTTCAGAAGATGATACGAGTCCGTTGTACGAGCCCATCCCGACGATGGCCAAGAGGCCGACCACACCGAGGATGATGAAGAGAGGAAGGAGTTTTTTCATTGCGTTGTTTTCTTTTTTTTGGATGGATGGAGGATTGGATTAGGGCTGGAGGATGCTTACAGAACGCTCAACAAAGCAGGTCAGCGCCTCGCCTTTGAGCATGCCGTTGCTGAGCAGGGCCAGGTCAGTGAGCTGACGGATGGTGTGTTTGCGGGCATCGTCGTCGCTCAATCCGGCGAGCTTCTCTACCAGCGGATGGTTGCTGTTCACCACAAGGTTGTAGCGTTCAGGGAAGTTGCCAAACATGTTGAAGCCGCCTCCGCCAACGGCTTGCTGCTCTTTCATGCGGCGCATAAACTCCGACTGGGTGATGAGCATGGGGTGCTCGCTGCTGTCAAGCGCTTCGAAGTTCACGGTAAACGTGTCTTTGCCCGCAACCTCTTCAATGAGGGGTTGAAGTGCTTTTTGCTGTTCTTCGCTGAGCAATGCGGTGAAGTTCTCTTCTTTGTCGATGAGCTTGCGCAGAGAATCAGAGTCAATTCGGCGGAACTCGAGGTTTTCAGCGTGGCCTTCGATGCGCTGGATGAAGTGCGCCGCGAGGGGTCCGTCGAGGTGCACCACTTCGTAGCCCATTGATTTCGCTTTGGCGATGCGGTCGTGGTGCAATTCGGCATCGGCCGTGTAGAGGACGATGGTTTTGCCGTTTTTATCGGTTTGGTTCACGCTGAGCTTCTCTTTGAGCTCGTCGATGGTGTAAAAGTTGCCTTCGGTGGTTTTGAAGAGGGCAAACTTCACCCCTTTTTCGAAGAACTTCTCGTCGGTCAGCATGCCGTACTCGATGAACACCTTGATGCTTTCGAACTTCTCTTGGAAGTCGGCGCGGTCGGTGTTGAACATGCTGTTGAGCTTGTCGGCCACTTTCTTGGTGATGTGGGCCGAGATCTTCTTCACGTTGGCGTCTTCTTGCAGGTACGAGCGCGACACGTTCAACGGAATGTCAGGCGAGTCAATCACACCGTGCAACAGGGTGAGGAAGTCGGGGACGATGTTCTCAACGTTGTCGGTGATGAAGACCTGGTTCGAGTACAGGTGGATTTTGTTCTTCTGCAGCTCCATGTTTTGTTTGAGGCGCGGGAAGAACAAAATACCGGTCAAATTGAACGGGTAGTCAACGTTGAGGTGGATGTGAAACAGCGGGTCGTCGAAGGTCATCGGGTACAACTCGCGGTAGAAGCCGGTATAGTCTTCGTCGATCAAATCGGCCGGCTTGCGGGTCCAGGCAGGCACCGTGTTGTTGATGACGTTGTCAACCTCTTTGCTGATTTGCTTCACCTCACCGTTTTCATCGGTTTCGCCGCTGGGGTCGTCGATGTACTCGGTTTTCTTGCCGAAAACGATGGGCACGGGCATGAACTTGCAGTACTTGTTCAAGATGCCCGAGATGCGCGATTCTTCGAGGAATTCTTTGGCGTCTTCAGCGATGTGAAGCACGATGTCGGTGCCTTTGGTCTTCTTGGTGGTTTCTTCAAGGGTGTAGTTCGGCGAACCGTCGCAGGTCCACTTCACGGGCGTAGCGCCGGGCTGCTGTGAGCGTGTGATGATTTCAACCTTCGATGCCACCATGAACGCCGAATAGAACCCCAGACCGAAGTGGCCAATGATGGCGTTTTTGACTTCGCTGTCTTTGTATTTGTTGAGGAATTCTTCTGCGCCCGAGAAAGCGATTTGGTTGATGTAGCGGTCAACTTCTTCGGCGGTCATGCCGATTCCGTTGTCGCGCACGGTGAGTGTGCCGGCCTTTTGATCGAGGATGACCTCGACCTTGAGTTTATCGGTGTCGCTTTTCAGCTCGCCGAGGCCACTGAGGGTTTTCACCTTCTGCGAGGCGTCAACGGCGTTTGAAACGAGCTCACGCAAGAAAATCTCGTGATCGGAGTAGAGAAACTTCTTGATGATGGGAAAGATGTTCTCTGTTTGTACGTTGATGGTTCCTTGTTGCATCGTTTTATGAACTTGGGATTACTGTTTTTTATGGATGGATGGATGCTGTTGAGCATCCGACGCGTTCTCATTCTCAAACCGTGTACCGAAGCAGCGTGTTCTGACAATTTGTCACATCATCCATCCATCCAAAAAATAACGATAGCTTCAAGGAGGATGCGCGTGACGATTTTGGCAGTTTGTATCTTCACCGCATGAAGAAATTGCTGTTTTTATCGATTGCGGTGTGCGCGCAACTAACGGTGCTTGCGCAAATCGCCTCGGGTCCGATGCTTGGATACGTTGACATGCGCGAAGCGCTTGTGTGGGTGCAAACCGTTGACCGCGCCGAGGTGGTGCTGAAGTACACCGATGACGAAAGCAAGTCGGTGCGTTACAGCCGACCGGTGAACACGGCATACCCAACGGCTTTCACGGCCAAATTGATCGCCGATCAGGTCGAACCCGGTCGCAGCTACAGCTACGACCTCGTGGTCAACGGCCGCGAACTCAATCTCGAGGGTTACCGCTTCAAAACACAAGCGCTGTGGCAGCACCGCACCGATCCTCCGGCGTTCACTTTGGCCACCGGAAGCTGCGCCTACATCAACGAAGCGCAGTACGACCGTCCGGGCAAGGGCTACGGCGGTGAGTACGGCATTTTCGAGAAAATCGCCGATGCACAACCCGATGCGATGCTGTGGCTGGGCGACAACATTTACCTGCGCGAGCCCGATTGGTCAACCCGCACGGGCATTTTGCACCGCTACAGCCATGCGCGGGCCACGCCTGAGCTGCAGCGGCTGCTGGCGGCATGTCCGAACTACGCCATTTGGGACGATCACGATTACGGTCCGAACGATGCCGATCGTTCGTTCATACACAAAGCGCTCACCCTGGAGGCGTTTGAACTGTTTTGGGGCAACCCGTCGTTTGGTTTGCCCGGAATGGGCGGCATCACCACCGCCTTTCAATTCAATGGCATTGATTTCTTCTTGCTCGACAACCGTTGGTTCAGAAGCAACTACAAGGTGGTAGGTACCGAGAAAGAGCTCTTGGGCAAGCAGCAAATTGATTGGCTGATTGAGGCCTTGCGCTATTCGCGTGCGCCGTTTAAAATTGTCGCCGTTGGCGGACAGTTCTTGAGCGATGCAAAGGTCTACGAGAACCACGCCAACTATGCCGAAGAGCGCGCGTACTTGCTGAAGCGTTTGAATGAAACAGGCACCCCGGGTGTGATTTTCTTGAGCGGCGACCGCCACCACACTGAGCTGTCGATGCTCACGCTTGAAAACGGTGAAGCGGTGTACGATTTGACGGTGTCGCCGTTGACGTCGACCGCCTACGACCCGAAAAAAGAGGCAAACTCGCACCGCGTTGCCGGCACTGAAGTGGGCGAGCGCAACTTCGCCACCCTCCACTTCAACGGACCGCAAAAAGAACGCCGGCTTGAACTTCGCGTGTTCAATGCCGGCGGTCAATTGCTGTGGGAGCGGGTCATTGAACCCACTCCGACCAAATAAAATAGGTTTACCGCTGAATCGTCAGCTGGCGCGTTGTGCTTTCTTCGTTTTGGTGGATGACAACGGTGTAGTTGCC
Organism: Flavobacteriales bacterium; assembly: GCA_036835325.1. Lineage (GTDB taxonomy): Bacteria > Bacteroidota > Bacteroidia > Flavobacteriales_D > Sanyastnellaceae > CAMCHP01. The sequence goes on along the minus strand of DAITMF010000037.1, from coordinate 11,968 downwards.
TGCACGCAGGTGAGCCACCTCAATGCGGTGAAGTCCTTGTGTGAGTAGCTTGGCCAACACGAGGCGTCCGTTCATGTCGTACAGTTCAACAATGGCTTGACCGTTCTCGGGTACATCAATGCTCACCAGTTCATTTGCCGGATTGGGGAACAGGCGCAAAGTCTGCTGAGTTGACTCGTTGATGTTGGTGGTCACTTCGATGCTCAAATCAACCATGTCACCAACACAGCCATCAGCGTTGGTTTCTTGAACAAGGATGGAGGCAAACACCGTAGGGGCTTCCCAATTGACTTCGATTTCGGGTGTTCCTTGACCGCTAATTATACTGCCGCCGACTACAGTCCATTCGTAGGTACTGCCGGTAGTTTCCGGGTAGGTGTAGGTAGCGGTGTTGAACTCAACCACTTGGGTAGGGCCACCGATGGTGAAGGCCTCGATAAAGGTGCAGGTACCATCGTCGCAAAGCGCGTCGGAGTTGTAGTTGCAGGCCGTTTCATTTGTGCAGCCTAGTTCGCCGGCACAGTCGATATCGATGGCCTCTGTGGCCACGATGCAACCCTGTGCGTTGGTCGCAATGGCCAAGTACGAACCTGAACTGGTCGGGGTAAAATTGCTAGACGATTCGTTAGGGACGAGCTCACCGTTGAGGTACCAGTCGAAGCTGATTCCGCTGTTAACAGAGAGCGTGCCATTGGTCAGTGAAAGCACAGGCGTGAAGTCACTGCAGGCGTCTTTCACCCGGAAAATCTGTCCGCTTACGGTATTCACGATGTACATCTCGTTGTTGATGTCTTCAGCAAATGCCACAAAGCCAAAGCCTTGGTTGGGCAGTGCTTGGTGGGTTGTGAAGTTCTCTCCGTCAGTGGTAACCACGGCACGGATGTCACCTGCACAGTAGTCGGTAAACAGGTAGTGACCTTGCATAGCCGGGTACGCAGCACCGCGGTACACGCGACCACCTGTAATGGAGCAGTAATTGTTTTGGTTGGTGTGCTGCACAGCAACTGCCGGGAAGGTGTAGTTTGAGGCTCCGGCGCAGCCGTTGGTATTGTAAGTGTTGTTCGCTTCGTAGCAGCGCCATCCGTAGTTTTCACCACCGGTTGAACTGGCAGCTTGGAAATTGATTTCTTCCCACACATTTTGGCCTACGTCGCCCATCCAGAGGTCACCTGTTTGGCTGTCGAAACAGAATTTCCATGGATTGCGCAAGCCGGTCGCCCAGATTTCAGGAAGAATGGCTGGGCTTCCGACGAAGGGATTGTCAGCAGGAATGGAGTAAGGGTCGCCTCCATCCACATCCAAGCGCAGCATTTTCCCGTGAAACGAGGTGTTGTTTTGCGCGAGGTTGTTAGGGTCACCGCCAGAGCCTCCATCGCCCATCCCCACATACAAATACCCATCAGGACCAAACTCGATGTGGCCGCCGTTGTGGTTGCTAAACGGCTGTGGGATGTTCAAAAGCACCACCGCAGAGTTGGAAAGGGCTTGGTTAGGGTTGTCTGGGTTTACCGAATAACGTGCCACGATGGTGCGCGCATTCGTGTTGTAGTAATTCACATAGAAGTACCCATTTTCAGCGTAGTTCGGGTGGAAGGCAAGCCCCAACAACCCGCGTTCACCGCCGGTTTGGACCAACCCGGTAAGGTCAAGAAATGTGCCGATGGTATTTCCTTCCAAATTGATGATTTCAATATCGGCCTGATCTTGTTCAAGAATGAACAATCGCTCATCACCCGCGTGGTACATGCCCACCGGTTTGTTGAAACCAGAGGCAAACAACTCAAGTTCGATTTGAAGCGGGTTCAGCGACTGCGCCTGCGCAGTACCTGATAGCAAGGCAATTGCAAGTACCAAAGCAACTGCTGACAATTTCAATTTTCTCATTGCGTTTTGAATAGCGGGTTTCAGCGAAGTTAGGCAAGAGCTGTCAAACTTACACATCGAAACGCTTGCAACTGTGGTAAACTTAGTCGCCAATGCAAGCGCTTTCGTACCTTTGCAGCCCAATTGGCCAACTGATGACCCTCGTTGACGAAATCAAACGGCGCAAGACCTTTGCGATCATCTCCCACCCTGACGCCGGTAAAACGACGCTCACCGAGAAGTTCTTGCTTTTCGGCGGTGCCATACAAACGGCGGGGGCGGTGAAGAACAATAAAATCACCAAGTCGGCCACTTCTGACTTTATGGACATTGAGCGGCAGCGTGGAATTTCAGTCGCCACCTCGGTCATGGCCTTCGAGTACAAAGATGTGATCATCAACCTGCTCGATACCCCGGGTCACAAAGACTTCGCAGAAGATACCTACCGCACATTGACCGCCGTTGACAGTGTTATCCTCGTCGTGGATAGCGTTAAAGGTGTCGAAGAGCAAACCGAGCGTTTGATGGAAGTGTGCCGCATGCGCAATACGCCCGTGATCATCTTCGTGAACAAGATGGACTTGGAAGGACGTGAGCCGTTTGACATCCTCGACGAACTTGAAGAAAAACTCAAGATCAACGTCCGTCCACTCAGCTGGCCGATTTCCAAAGGGTATTCATTCAAAGGGGTTTACAACCTCTACGAGAAGAGTTTGAACCTCTTTGACGCCAACAAAACCAAGATCGAAGAAGACATCGTGGAAATCAAAACCCTCGATGACCCGTTGCTCGATTCCATCGCCGGTCAGTACGCCAACCAATTGCGTGAAGACGTTGACCTCATCGAAGGGGTGTACGAAGAACTCGACCACGAAGCTTATTTGGCCGGTAAAATTGCACCCGTATTTTTTGGGAGTGCCGTCAACAACTTCGGTATACGCGAATTGCTCGATGCCTTTATTCGCTTGGCACCTTCGCCTCAGCCGCGCATGGCCACCCAACGCGAAGTAAAGCCCGATGACAAACACTTCTCGGGCTTCGTGTTCAAAATCCATGCCAACATAGACCCGCGTCACCGCGACCGCATTGCCTTCTTGCGCATTACCAGCGGGAAATTTGAGCGCAATAAGTTCTTTCACCACACCCGCCTCGACAAAAAAATAAAGTTCGCCAACCCTGCGACCTTCATGGCCAGCACCAAAAGCATTGTTGAAGAGGCCTACCCGGGCGACGTGGTCGGTTTGTACGATACCGGCAACTTCAAAATCGGCGATACGCTCACCGAAGGCGAACTGCTGCAGTTTCAAGGGATTCCGAGCTTTAGTCCTGAAATCTTCAAAGAACTCGTCAACAAAGACCCGATGAAGAGCAAGCAGCTCGAAAAGGGCATCGAACAGCTCACCGATGAGGGCGTTGCACAGCTGTTCACCCGCGAAATCGGCAACCGTAAAATCGTAGGCACCGTGGGTGAGCTTCAGTTTGAGGTCATCCAGTACCGCCTCGAGCACGAATACGGCGCCAAGTGTGAGTTTCAACCCAAAACCTTCTACAAAGCCTGTTGGATTACCGGCGAAGAAGAGAAACTCGAGCAGTTCAAGCGCCTGAAGTTCAATGAAATGGTGAAAGACAAAGACGGGAACGACGTGTACCTCGCCCCTTCCAAGTTTATTCTTGACATGGAGCGCGGCAACTTCCCCGAACTCACCTTCCACTTCACAAGCGAATTCAAAACCCGCGCCACGGCCTGATTCCCTTCAGGAGTAATTACCTTTGTCGCATGAACCTTTCAGGGCAATTGAAGCATCCGGTATTTAAAGTAGCCGGCGCCATTGCAGATGCTAATGGGCAGCGTGCCTTCGCCATTGGCGGGTTTGTGCGTGACCTCATCCTTAAGCGGCCGTGCAAAGACATTGACATTGTGGTCGAAGGCAGCGGCATCGAGCTCGCTCAGCACTGTGCTGCGCGATTGAAAGCAGGCAAAGTTACCGTCTTCAAAAACTTCGGAACGGCCATGTTTCGCCATGGCGAGTACCAGATTGAATTCGTTGGGGCACGAAAAGAAAGCTACCGCAGTGATTCACGCAAGCCCATCGTTGAAAACGGAAGCATCGAAGACGACCAGCTTCGCCGCGACTTTACCATCAATGCGTTGGCCATTTCGCTGAACGCCGATTCGTTCGGAGAAGTCATTGACCCCTTTGGTGGATTGCTCGACATTGAAGCACAGCTTCTTCGCACACCCCTTGACCCTGACATCACCTACAGCGATGACCCCTTGCGCATGATGCGGGCCATTCGCTTTGCCACACAGCTCAAGTTCTCCATCCATCCCGAAAGCCTTGAAGCCATCAAGCGGAATGCTGAACGCATTGAAATCATCAGCATGGAGCGCATTTCAGAAGAGCTCAATAAAATCATGCTCGCCAAACGGCCCTCCATCGGCTTCAAGCTCATGATGAAAACCGATCTGTTGAACTTCATCCTCCCCGAAGTAATGAAACTTCGCGGCGTTGATCGCGTCAATGGCATCGGTCACAAAGACAACTTTTACCACACCCTCGAGGTACTCGACAACCTCGCTGCCACCTCTGATCACCTCTGGCTGCGCTGGGCCGCCTTGCTGCACGACATTGCAAAGCCGCCCACCAAGAAGTTTTACCCCGGTATCGGTTGGACCTTCCACGGCCACGAAGACAAAGGTGCACGCATGGTGCCCGGCATCTTCAAACGCTTGAAGTTGCCGTTGGACAACAAAATGAAGTACGTTCAAAAACTTGTTGCCCTGCACCTTCGGCCGATTGCGTTGACCAAAGAAGAAATCACCGACAGCGCAATCCGCCGCTTGCTCTTCGATGCCGGCGACGACATTGATGATTTGATGCTCCTTTGCCGCGCCGACATCACCTCAAAAAACGAGGCGAAGGTTGAACGCTACCTGAGCAACTACGATACCGTCGTCGAGAAATTGCAAGAAGTCGAAGAGAAAGATAAGGTGCGCAACTTCCAACCGCCCATCAGCGGTGAACTCATCATGAAAACCTTCGGCATCCGTCCGTCAGAACCTGTTGGCGCGATTAAAAACGCCATCAAAGAAGCCATCCTCGAAGGTGAAATCCACAACGAATACGAAGAGGCTTACGCGTTTATGCTAGCCCGCGGAGCTGAGTTGGGACTTACCCCGGTCAATTCCTGAGCGTCAATCCCACAACACGTCGAAGGTTTTCTCCTCGCCGCCGCGCAAAACCGTAACCGGTGTGGTTTCACCCGGAGCAAACTTGGCCAATCCGCCCATGTAGGCGTAAATGTCGTTCACTTCAATGTCGCCCATGCGCACAATAATGTCGCCTTTGATGATGCCTGCGGCGTGGGCCGGACGGTCTTCAGACACGCCGTCGATGCGCATGCCGGTGCCTTCGTACATGTAATCGGGCACGATGCCGAGCGTGACTTTGAAGCTCGGCGTGCTGTCTTTCGACTGGTCTTTGGTTTTGGTAAAAGCCAACTTCGGCGCGCCATCGAGTTCACGAACAACGGCCTCTACGGTGTTGATCACGCTGTGCAAACCGTCGTAGTTGATTTTATCAGCGATGTCGGTCGGTTTGTGGTAGTCTTCGTGCTGGCCGGTGAAAAAGTGCAGTACCGGAATGTCAGCAAGGTAAAACGAGGTGTGGTCGCTTGGGCCTACGCCTGATTCGTGGTACATGAACTTCAAACTGTCAACATTAGCTGAGTCAAGCACAGTACCCCAAACGGGCGAAGTACCGGTGCCGTAAACTGCCAGTGCGCGCTCAAAGTTCATGCGGCCCACCATGTCCATGTTGAGCATGAAGCTGATTTTTTCTTTGGGGATGGATGGTGACTCCACGAAGGTTTTGGAGCCGATAAGTCCTTTCTCTTCACCCGAAAACGCTGCGAAAAGGATGTTGAAGTTCACAGGCTCGTCGTAAAAGCGTTGTGCCAACTCCAAGAGGGCGGCGACGCCGCTGGCGTTGTCATCGGCGCCTAGGTGGATGGATGAGTCTCCGGGAGCGAGCGAGTTCTCATCGCCCCGACCAAGGTGATCGTAGTGCGCGCCAATGACGATCCATTGATCGTGGCCTTTGTCGATGGCGCCGAGCACGTTACGTCCGGTCAACGATTTCACCGGACCCAACATCAAACGGGCTGTATCGCTGTCGTCACTTTTGCGTACCGGCGGGTGCGGACGAAACGTAAAATCTTGGTACCACGCACTGTCACCTTTCGGAACGAGTCCGATGTTGCCCATGCGCAGCATGATGTATTCAGCGGCTTTGCGTTCACCTGCGCTGCCTGTCCCACGTCCTTCCAACGAATCGCTCGAGAGGTAGGTCACATCGGCCTTTACAATTTTCTTGCGCACCTCGCGCATGTTGATGGGTTCGCTTCCGCATCCGAACGAAAGTGCAAGACCGGCGACCAAGCCGAAGAGGTATACGCGTTGATTTGCCATGACAGTGGTGGTTTATTTCCTAATTTCGCGCACGAAAATACACACAACTGGTGATATGAGAGATTTCATTGGCGTTGCTGCCATTGTACTGTTCGCATCGTGCGGAGGAAACCACGCTGATTCTTCGCAAGCTCCGGCTGCAGATTCAACGGCTGTAGTAACCGATACCAATGGTTTAATCTATCCACAAGAAAAGCATTTTCGCACCTTGCGTCAGCTCACCTTCGGTGGAGACAACGCAGAGGCCTACTGGAGTTTTGGCAACGACAAGCTCGTTTTTCAATCGAACAACCCCGCATGGGGCGTGCGTTGCGATCAGATTTACATCATGCAACTCAATGGTGAACGCTTAGATACTGTGCCGCCCAAAATGGTCTCAACGGGCTTGGGCCGCACCACCTGCGCCTATTTCATGCCGGGCGACAGCACCGTGGTGTACGCATCTACCCACCTCGGCGGCGCCGAGTGTCCGGTCGAGCCTGAGCGCAAACCCGGCCGCTACGTTTGGCCCATCTACGCTGAGTACGACATCTTCGAGACCGATCTCGAAGGCAACATCGTTCGCCAATTGACCAATGAACCGGGCTACGATGCTGAAGCGACCGTATCGCCCAAAGGCGATAAAATCGTTTTCACCAGCACCCGCAGCGGCGACCTTGAGCTCTACACCATGAACATCGACGGTTCAGATGTAAAGCAAATCACCAACACCCTCGGATACGACGGCGGTGCCTTCTTCTCGCCCGACGGTACAAAACTCGTTTGGCGTGCCAGCCGCCCCAAAACCGATGAAGAAGTCAAAAAGTACACCGAACTTTTGGCAGAAGGACTTGTTGAACCAAGCGATATGGAACTCTTCGTGGCCAACGTTGACGGCACTGACATGCGCCAGGTGACCTCGCTCGGTGGGGCCAATTGGGCGCCTTTCTTCCACCCCAGTGGTGAGAAGATTTTGTTCTCTTCAAACCACGCAACCGGCATGTTCCCTTTCAACATGTTCATGATCAACCTCGACGGAACCGGACTGGAGCAATTGACCTTCGACAGTGCGTTCGACAGCTTTCCGATGTTCTCGTTCGATGGCAAATACCTTGTGTTCTCGAGCAACCGCAACAACGGCCGCACCCGAAACACCAACATGTTCATCGCTGAATGGGTCGACTAAACGATCACACCCCGCCCCACGAACCCAAGTGGAGAGCTTTTCTCAAACGCTTCGGCATTGGGGCCTTTCTCTTTTTTTTGCTCAAAGGCATCGGGTGGCTCGTACTGTTCTACTTTGGCTTTGAATTGGCCGGCTGCTAAACCAGGTTCCGCGCCACTGAAAAAACCATCCATCCAACAAAGAATACAAGAAAGAGGATACGCATCCTCTTTTTTTGTTTGGGGATGGATGACGCCTGCACCGTTTTCATCGGCCTCAGGAGCCGGTAAACACTGTACCCTCCTAACCACACCAGCAACAACACGGTGAATGGATTGAACCCAAAGGCCTGCAACCACTCTCCATGTACAAGTGCATGGATGCCCCTTGAGGTGCCACAGACCGGACAGTCAAAACCCGTTGCTGCGTGGAAAACACACGCCGGGTACACATCCGCCGAAGGCGAGAAAAAAAGAAAAAAACTTCCCGTGCCCAACACCCCAAGCAGCGCCAGCGCCCACGGCCATCGCTCACGAAATGGATGCACTGTTGAACGGTCCATGAGGCAATGGTACAAAGAAAAACGGCCACCGCAAATGGGTGGCCGTTGAGTTTGAAGGAGGCTCGCTTACCGCTCGCTGCGAATAAAGCGGTGCACGCTGCTGCCGTCTTGGTTGGTGAAACGCACAAAGTACACCCCTGCTGCGATGTCGCTCAGTTGAATGCTGTGGTTCCACTCACCGTTGGCGGTGAACTCAGTGCGGTACACCACTGCCCCGAGGGTGTTTACTACGGTAAGCTCGGTGCGCTTGCCTTGGTGGCCTTGCGAGGTGATGAAGAGCACATCGTTGGCCGGGTTCGGGAAGAGCAGCACGTTGGAGGCATTGCCGAGTTCGGCGACATTGGTAGCGCAGTCGGGGTCGTTGGCTAAGAGGAAATCGAAGTTGACTGCTCCGGTGGTAACACCGCAAATGGTGTTTTCAATGTCGTTTGCATTGGTGTAGGCCAAACCGACAACGGTCCATACGCCTGACATGTTGGGGGCACCGTTGCCTGCGAGCAGGCCACCGAGACCGGCGTCAATGTTCACCGGCAAGGTCACACCGGTTAGCGTGAAACCGCCGGCAACACCGCCGCTTCCACCGTTAGGCACGAAGCCCAATGCGTAACCGCCTCCGGTAGGAACAATCACTCCCGAAGCATTGAACACGCCAAACTCACCCGGACAAACATCTTGCGCCAATGGAGAGCTCACGGTTCCCGGAGCGCAGTCAACCGGACTTGGGTCAACACACTCTTGGTAGGCCTCCTCGCAAACATTGTCCCATTCGGTGTCGCAGCAGAACTCATCGTCAAGAATGACTTGCTGCACGCACGGGTCGCTGAATGGATACGGAATCACACTCACACATGGGTTGTTGTTTTCGTTGCAGGCATCGTAGGCCTCTTGGCAAGTGGCATCCCACTCGCTGTCGCAGCAGAATGTATCGTCGAGAATCACCGTTTGCACACATGGGTCGGTTTCCGGGTACGGGATGTTTGAAGTGCAACCACTTGTGCTGCCTCCGCAGGGGTTGTCAGCACCGGCAAGTGAATTTACACCCGACCCGATTGGGTCAAGCCAAACCGAAAGGTCGTCGCCGGGGTTTGAACCCCAGTGGTACGACATCTTTCCGTAAAGGTCGGGTGCGTTGGTCTGCGAACAGAACGAGCTACCTCCTGTAAGTGTGCCGATGATCAGACCTTGGTTGTCGAAAATCGGTGAGCCTGAAGAACCGCCTTCGGTGACACCGAATCCGCTCACATTGGCCGACCAAAACACAAGCCAATGGCTTCCCGCCGGACCTCCCCATGTTGTTGACTGAAGCGCCGTGCTGTAGGTCGAGATTTTCTTGATATCGCCTGCAGGGTGGTGAATGCTTGCGCCGGTCGTACTGCCTGAGTTGTTTCGGCGCCATCCGTTGTAGAACGCGTTGTACGATTCGGGTACGTTTGAGTTCAACTCAACCAAGAGGTAATCAGAGCCGTTGTCGCCACCGTTGTCGTCGCTGTCTGCGCGGCGCACACAGCCTGTCATGGTTTGGTTATCGAGGGCATTGCCGCTGTTTGGGTTGGTGCACCCGGCGGCTTCAAAGTTGAAGTAGAACACCCACTGGTTCATGTTGGAAGCCGATGCGTTCACGCCGCAGTGCAAGGCCGTAAGAATGTACGGCGAACAGTCTTCGGCAGTGTTGTTCACCAGTGATCCGCTGCACCAGCCGCCTTGATTGCCTTCAACCACAAAGATGCGCACGACCCCGCGCTTTTCATCTTGCCAGTTGTTTCCGGCAGGACAGTTTACGTTGACCTGGCAGGCTTCGCTGTCGCCAAAGTCACGGTTGGCGGCTTCTGCTTCAGGCACCATGCGGTAGGCGTGAAATACACCGGTAATGGTGAAGCGGCCTTTTCCGGCCGATGCGGCCGGTTCGATGTACTCAACAATCACCTCATCGCCCACAACCAATTGGGTGCCAAACTGGCCTCCTGCACGGTTGTTGTGCGCTCCGAACGCCCCAATGGTGTGCGTGCCATTGGCCGAGTAGATATACAATTCAGCGCCCCGCGGCATGTAGAAATCTTCAAATTGCACCGACAATGCCAAAGCGCCGTTCGAACGCAGCGCGTAGCGCCAAACGCGGTCGCCGTTGTCGAGAAGTGTCCACGCATCGGTGGCGTCAAGCGAAACACCCGCTTCGATGAAACGGGCCATTTTTGGGTAGTTTCCTTGTTTTTCGTCGGCAGCATCGTCGTTGGCGATGCGCTCCCAATCGAGCGAAGGCAATACACGGGTTTCAACCGTTGAACGAGAGAGTTCGTAGGTCAGTGATGCCGGCGTTCCGCCCTTGCTAATTTGGGCGGAAACGGCGTTTACACCGGCAAATAGCACGGCCAGCGCAAGAACACAGTTGCGAATCATGGAGTAATTGTTTGGTTAACAGTTCGGTCTAGAACAGTTCTAAACCCTAATCGCAACAAAAATGACCAAATTCATCAGAATGTGACCCTGCCAATTGTGATTATCTTTGCACAATGATTGGTCAGCAAAAGGTCGCCTTCCACACCTTGGGGTGCAAGCTCAACTTCGCCGAAACGTCTGCCATTGCGCGCAGTTTCGCCGATGCCGGCTACGGCAGAGTTGAGATTGAAGAACAACCCGATGTGGTAGTTATCAACACCTGCTCGGTCACCGATCAAGCCGATAAGAAGTGCAGGCACATCGTCAGAAAAGCACTCAACGGCAATCCGAATGCGTTTGTTGCTGTGATCGGTTGCTATGCACAGCTCAAGCCCGACGAAATCGCCGCCATACCGGGTGTTGATTTGGTTTTGGGCGCCAACGAAAAATTCAACCTCCCTGACCACGTCGCACAACTGGAGGCCAAGCGTCCGAGCGGTCAGGTTATTGCAGGACATATAAAAGAGACAAAAGACTTTGTGCCCTCCTACTCAACGGGCGACCGTACGCGTACCTTCCTCAAGGTGCAAGATGGGTGCAACTACTTTTGTGCGTTTTGCACCATTCCACTGGCTCGTGGCCGCAGCCGCAGCGCATCCATCCAAGAAACCCTGCAGCAGGCCCAAAATGCCATCGCTGATGGCGCAAAAGAGATTGTTCTAACAGGGGTAAATATCGGCGACTTCGGTACCGCAAACGGTGAAACCCTGCTCCACCTTGTCAAAGCGCTCGATGTGCTCGAAGGCGTTGAACGCTACCGCATTTCATCGATTGAACCGAATTTATTGAGCGACGACATCATCAACTTCGTTGCGGGGTCAAAAAAGTTTGTGCCGCACTTTCACATCCCGCTTCAAAGCGGCGACGACGAAGTGCTCAAGGCGATGCGCCGCCGCTACCTGACCGACCTCTACAAAGCCCGCGTTGAAGCCATTCGCCAAGCCATGCCCGACGCCTGCATTGGTGTTGATGTCATCGTTGGCTTTCCCGGTGAAACCGATGCACATTTTGAGAATACGTACAGCTTCCTGCAAGAGCTCCCGGTGTCGTACTTGCACGTGTTTACCTATTCAGAGCGCGCAAACACAACTGCATTGCGCATTGAAGAAGTTGTGCCAATGGAAATCCGCCAAGAGCGCAACAAACGCCTCCGCATCCTCAGCAATAAGAAAAGGCGCGCGTTTTACGAGTCACAACTTGGCAGCACCCGAAAAGTGCTGTTCGAAGCCAGCGAACACGAGGGCATTATGCACGGATTCACCGAGAACTACGTGAAAGTTGAACAACCCTTCAACGCCGAACTCATTAATCAAGTGCGTTACGTGCGCTTGGAGCGCATCAGTCCCGATGGAAATGTGCAAATTGAGCTCGCGGAAGAAGCTCCGTACGCCCTCAAGCGTGTCCCAGGTCGGCGCGTAGGGCGGCTGGGCCAGCGCGGGTTCGGAGAAGCTGATCTTCAGCACGATCAGGAACGGCGCGACGAAGAACAGCAGCA
>DAITMF010000036.1:0-32054 GCA_036835325.1 Flavobacteriales bacterium | reverse complement strand
TCGGCAGCGTTGCGCTTTCGGCCACCAGCGGCGCAGGTGACTACACCTTCAGCATCGATGGAGTGGGATTGGTTACGGAATTTCCGCTTTCGCTTCAGGCCGGAACTTACACCTACACCGTAACCGATGCCAATGGCTGCTCCATCGACGGCAGCTTCACCGTAGGCCAACCTGCACCGCTGACTCTTGACGCCAGCGAGAGCGACATCAGCTGCTTCGGTGCCAATGACGGCGCAATTGTCATAAACGGCATTGCCGGAGCCACCCCGCCTTACACCTTGCAGTGGGATGTCGACGAAAGCCTTCTCACCGCACTTGCGCCCGGCACCTATTCACTCACTGTGACCGACGCTGTTGACTACACGCTCACCTTTTCGTTTGAGATCACCGAACCCGAATTGCTTGAAGCTACCGAGGCATTCGACCCCATCAACTGCTTCGGTGAGAATGCAACAGTGGTGATTGCGGCGAGCGGCGGCACCGCACCCTACACCGGCACAGGCGAAGTTGCGCTATCGGCCGGAAACTACACCCTCGATGTGATCGATGCGAACGGCTGCACCGCTCAAATCGCCGTCGACATCGTCGAACCCGAAGCCTTGGTAGTGAATGCGGCAACGCCCATCCTTCCCTGCGAAGGCGGTGAAGGTGAAATTGTGATCACCGCCGAAGGCGGCGCCCTGCCTTACGACGGCACAGGCAGTTTCCCTGTCACCACCAGCGGAGCCTACAGCTTCAGCGTTACCGACGCCAACGGCTGCAGCACTGAAATTGAAGCCGTTGTGGAGTCTGAAAACGGCTTTACCGCGTCAGCGGGAATCGTACAACAGGTGTGCCACGACAGCTGCGACGGATCCATCGCACTTACCTTAGACAACGCCACGGAGCCCGTAAGCTACGCTTGGAGCGACGGAAGCGACGCATCGATGGCATCCAACCTCTGCGCAGGCGATTACACCGCAGTCATTACCGATGCGAATGGCTGCGTCTTCCAAGCTTCGTACACCATCGATGCCATTGCACCGCTCAGTGGCGAGTTGACCATCGGCAGCATCGCGTGCTTTGGCGAAAGCACCTCGGCCGAAGTGGCTGTTAGCGGCGGTACGCCCGGCTACACTGTTGTTTGGACGGATGCGAGCGGCGATGTTGACCCCAGCACGATTTCGGCGGGCAGTTATTCAGTGCTCATTACCGACGCCAATGGCTGTTCTTTGAGTCTTGATCAGGAAATCACCCAACCCGACGAGCTGACCTTCAGTGCTGTTGTGATTGAAGAAATCACCGACATGCCCGGTGTCATCGCCGTAGAAGTTGATGGCGGCACTGCGCCTTACACCTTCACATGGAGCGACGGCAGCACAGCAAGCACGCTTGAAAGCATTTTCGAAGGCAGCTATTCACTCACTGTCACCGACGCCAATGGCTGCACGCTCTCCGGCGCATGGGAATTGCTGCCAATTGGCATCGCTGAATCGGAGTTGGTTCAGATGCGGCTGTATCCGAATCCATTCAACGACCGGTTCACGGTGCACGCCACTCAGACCATTGAGCGGATTCAGGTTTTTGGGATGGATGGACGTATGCTCATCGATGCACAACACGTTGGTGTTCAACACACGCTTTCGGTCGACTTCTTGCCCTCAGGCAGCTACGTATTGGTCGCCACCTTTGCCGATGGTATTCTGGTGAAACGGATGATGAAGGGGTGAGAGACGGTATTTGGCCTGGGCGGCTCGTTTCTCAACGGCCCTGAAAACGTACGAAATCTCTGAAAGAGCTTGTGTCAATCAGTTCTCCTTGTGCCGTGTAGTTTGCGAAGAATGAAGCAGGCATTTTATGCATCGGTTGAGTTTTCCATTTAAACTCGTATGCTGTAAGAATGCCGTTGGCTTCTTCAACGTAGTCGATTTCTTGTCCGGTAGTGGTGCGCCAAAAGTAGCTGTTCACGTGGCGTTGGTGGTAGGCATTGCGCTTCATCCGCTCAACAATCAGGAAGTTCTCCCACAGTGCTCCTTTGTCGGCTCTGAGATCGAGCGCGTTGAAGTTGTTAAGAATGGCGTTGCGTATACCGGTGTCGTAGAAATAAATCTTCCGGTTGTTCTTGATTTCGTTGCGCGCATTTCGGTTGAAACTGCGCAGCTTAAACACAATGAAGGTTTTCTCCAGCAAATCAATGTACTTGGCAACCGTTGCCTTGTCAACCCCGAGCAATTGGGCCAATTCGTTGTACGACACCTCATTGCCAATTTGAAGAGCCAAAGCTTGCAGCAATTTTTCGAGCAACTCAGGTCTGCGAATACCCGAAAGCGCCAAAACATCTTTGTAGAGGTAGCTTGATGCCAATTGCTTGAGGATCTCTTGCGCATTGCTTCGGTTTACAATCACATCAGGATACATGCCATAGATCAAGCGCTCTTCGAGTTGGGCTTGGGCCTCAAGGTAACCAACGTGATCTTCAAACTCTTCCCAACCGATGGGGTAAAGATGATACTCAAACTTTCGGCCTGTGAGCGGTTCTTGCAGCGCTTGGTTGATGTCAAGGGCCGATGAGCCGCTGATGACGAGTTGTACATCGTTGAAGCCATCTACAATCAACTTCGACACCAAACCAATGTCCCGAATGCGTTGTGCTTCATCAATGAACACCCATCTGAACTTCCCAATCAATGCCTTAAGCACCGCCCCTCCTGCAGTCTCTAGCGTGCGACGGACGTTGATATCATCACCGTTAAGAAACAACACCTCATGGTCAGCCAAGCAGTGGTTCACCAATGTGGTTTTGCCCACTTGCCTTGGCCCTAAAACGACAATGGCCTTGCCTCTTCCGAAGCGTTCTTTGAGCACATGTTCAAGCGTCCGAGCAATCATAATCCCCAAATTTAAAAGATTTTGGGGATTTTATTCACCAAAATCATATCGTTTTTGGGGATTTCACACGCCAATCAGCAAGAGACGTCGCGCATCCGTGAAAACGGATGATTCAGGCATGAGATTCAATCGATGGAAAATGGCAGCCGTTTTGTGTGCTCACTGTGAACAAAAAAATCAGTGCACTGACTTCTTACCGTAGTCTTTGTGCAACAAGACGAACGACTCAGAATTCTCGATAGAATCCCGCCTAGAGTAAGCTGCCACTTGCCCAGAATGGCTCAGGAACCACGCCAATCGGTTTTCGCTTGAAAGAGCCAAAAAAGCACGCTCACGCTCGGCATTGCTCTCCGCTTTGGTCGTGTACCGTAGGGTTTTCATAGTTTAAAGTTACGAAAAACTGATTTCTCCGACGAGATGTACCTCATCCGCCCCGGCGGAAACCCTAAAAAAACGCACAAAAAAACGGCTCCCGAAGGAGCCGTTCCGATTTCAAACCAAAGCGATGTCTTAGGCGCCTACAACTTTCATGTTGTCAAGCACATCCATCACTTCTTTCACGGCTTTCGCCGATGCGTAGAGCAATTCTTTCTCTTCGGCATTGAGCTGCAGCTCGATGATTTCTTCGATGCCGTTTTTGCCGAGTTTCACAGGAACCCCCAAGTAGATGTCGCTCAAGCCGTACTCGCCGGTAAGCCACGCGCACACAGGGAAGATGCGCTTTTGGTCGCGCACGATGGCCTCAACCATTTGCGCTGCAGCCGCACCCGGAGCATACCACGCCGAGGTTCCGAGCAGGTTCACGATTTCGCCGCCACCTTTCTTGGTGCGTTCAACGATGGCGTTCAGCTTGTCTTCAGCGATGAGTTCGGTTACCGGAATACCACCTACCGTGGTGTAACGTGGAAGTGGAACCATGGTGTCGCCGTGGCCACCCATGAGCACAGCCTGAATGTCTTTCGGAGACACGTTCAATTCGGTCGCGAGGAAGGCGCGGTAGCGTGCAGTATCGAGAATACCGGCCATACCAAACACCTTCGAGCTGTCAACCTTTGCAGTGAGGTACGCGCAGTAGGTCATAACGTCAAGCGGATTCGACACCACGATGATTTTCGCATCGGGTGAGTGCTTGATGATGTTTTCGGTAACGCTCTTCACGATGCCGGCGTTGGTCGCGATCAAATCGTCGCGGCTCATTCCGGGCTTGCGTGGCAAACCTGAGGTGATAACCACCACATCTGAGCCGGCAGTTTTGGCATAGTCATTGGTAGAACCTACCGTACGTGAATCGTACAGGTTGATGGGCGAAGTTTGCCAAATATCGAGGGCCTTGCCTTCGGCAAAGCCTTCTTTGATGTCGAGAAGAACAATCTCATTGGCAATTTCGCGCTGGGCCAGTACATCAGCACAGGTGGCGCCCACATTGCCGGCGCCGACTACAGTAACTTTCATGAAAGAACGTTTTTAGGGTTTCGCATCACCTTGATTTACGGGATACTCCCGATATGCGTTGCAAAATTACGAAACAATTTTTGTTCAAAGCCGTCCGTTCACCCTCAAAGAAACACCAACTGAATTCATTAATTTCGAACCATGCAAGGATTTGCCATTCGCACACTGCTTTTCGCCTTCTTTCTTTTTTTGGGGATGGATGGATGGAGCCAACCCAATGTTCCGGCTCCTGACCCGACCATTCCACAAGGCAAAGCCGGCGTCGACTTCAACCGTGAGGATGCCAAAGGCAAACAAGGCCTCTGGGTCAAAGTGTACCAGAACGGACGTATATACTACAAAGGCGAGTTCATCAACGACGTGCCGCAAGGCACTTTCTGGTTTTGGTACGATGACGGCAAGCCCATGCGCCGCGTTGAACACCTCGAAGGCACCGCACACATGTATGCCGTGCACTACCACCCCAACGGCCGGGTGATGAGCGAAGGCCACTACAAACAAGGCATCGACCCTGAAACCAAACAGCCCGATAAGGTACGCGACGGCGAATGGGTCTTCTACAACGAAACAAGCGACCTCAAGTCGCGCGAAACTTACAAGCTCGGACTCAAGCACGGTGAATCGCGCTCGTTCTACGATTCGGGGAAAATCCTCCGTGAAGAATATTACGTCGACGGAAAAAAAGAAGGTAAATTCATCGAGTACTTCGAAAACGGACGTGCACACGCTGTGCGCAACCATGCCAACGACACCTTCCACGGTGAAACCATTCTCTACGAATCTGACGGCTCATTGCTCATTAAGGGCAACTACGTGAACGGATTGAAAGACGGCATTTGGATGCACTTCGAAGGCGGCAAAATCCGCATTACCACCAAGTACAAACTCGGCGAAGAAATCGCCACCCGCCGCGAAAACGGTGAATTCACCGATTACTACCCCGGAGGCATCCCCAAAGCCACCTACGTTTACGAAGACGGCAAAAAGAACGGTCCGTTCACCGAATGGCACAATACCGGCGAATGGGTGCGCGAACCCATGAACGACCCCGCACCGGGCGGCGGCATTCAATTCATCGAAAAACTCAAGGGCACAGCCGTGCTTTGCGAAGGCGATTACCTAAACGACAAACCCGAAGGCACCCTCACCTACTACGACGAAAAAGGAAAAATCACTAAAATTGAAACCTACGTCGGAGGTCAACTTACTTCAACCACCACCAAATGAAATCAGCACGTCGACTCAGTGTTAGCGGTTTAACCATTGCAGCAGTGCTGCTGCTCACCGGATGCGCCAAAGAACCCAGCTACGACGCCATTGACTTCCATTACGACTACTTCCCCAACCTCACAGGCGGCTTCGTTGAGTACCAAGTGCAGGAAATCACCCACGATGCCGGAACCTCCGATACCCTCAACTACTTCATGCGCGAATTCGTCGCCGAAAGCTTCATTGACGGAAACGGCCACACCGCTACCCGCATCGAACGCAGCATCCGCTTCGCGCTCACCGACGACTACGAGCTCGTACAAGTGCTCGAACAAAAACGCACCCCCACCAACGCACAGCGCGTTGAAGACAACCAACGCTACGTGGTCATGGTGTTCCCACTCGCCGAAGGCGAAACGTGGGACGGCAATGCCTACAATGTGATGGACCGTTGGGACTACGTCGCCGGACCGGTTGCCCAACCCTACCAAATCGGCTTTTACGACTTCGACGAAACCGTGCGCATTGACCAGCGCAACAACATCAACCTAGTCGAACAACAAGTGGCATGGGAAGTCTACGCCCGCAACGTGGGGCTCATCCAAAAACACTTTAAAAACCTCACCTTTCAGAACTTTCAGATCACCGGAAGTGAACTCTACCTATCGGTCATCGGTTTTGGTAGCAATTGAAAGCACTTGCATTTGGCATAGCATTCTTTCTCTCGCTGTTCGCCGCCGCGCAAACGGCCCCGAACAAGTATTGGGTGCAGTTTACCGACAAAAACGACAGTCCGTACGCGGTTGAACAACCCCTCGCCTTTCTGTCAGAAGCTGCACTCGAACGCCGCGAACGATTCGGCATCGCCGTTACCCCCGAAGACCTGCCGGTCAACCCGCAGTACATCGACGCGGTATTGGCCTTGGGCGACATCGAGTACTTTCACCAAAGCCGGTGGTTCAATGCCATCACCATCAAAACGCTAAACCCTGACCGCATCGCCGAAATCGAGGCATTGCCGTTTGTGGCGCAAACGCGAAGCGTTGAAGCACGCCGTCCGGATGCTACGTCCTTGCCTGTTGAGCGGAGCGGCAGGTTTGAAGCCATTGACAGCAGTCGCTACGGACTCGCCTACACACAAATTGCTCGGCTAAACGGCCACCACCTCCATGCTGCAGGCTACACCGGCCAAGGCATGCGCATCGCGGTGATGGATGCCGGCTTCAATAACGTCGATGAACTTGCAGCGTTTCAGCGTGTGCGTGCAGACAATCGATTGGTGCAAAGCGTTGACTTTGTTTCAGGCGGAAGTTTTGTCGCACAAGGCAGCAACCACGGAACCGCAGTGCTCGGCTGCATGGCCGGTGAACTCAGCGGATTGTACGGCGGCACAGCGCCTGACGCCTCCTACTTCCTCTACCGCACCGAAGATGCAGGCTCAGAATTCATCATCGAAGAAGACAACTGGATCGCCGCCATTGAGCATGCCGACGCCGCCGGCATCGAAATCGTTAACACCTCGCTGGGCTACAGCAACTACGACGACGAAACGCAAAGCCACACCCCCGCCGATATGGACGGACAAACTGCGCGCATCAGCATTGCTGCCACCAAGGCCTCCGAACGTGGAATGCTGCTGGTAACCAGCGCAGGCAACAGCGGAACATCGGCCTGGCGCATCATCACTGCACCGGCAGATGCGCAAGGCATCCTTACCGTGGGGGCCGTAGACTCGCTCGGGGTGCATGCCCCGTTCAGCAGCTACGGGCCGACGGCCGATGGCCGCATCAAGCCCGATGTGGTCGCGCAAGGACGGGCGGCTGCCGTGGTGAACCAAGACGGTGGAGTGAGCCGCTCCAACGGAACCTCCTTCTCGGCGCCCATCACCTGCGGATTGGTCGCCTGCTTGCGGCAAGCCCATCCGAATGCACCCGTTGAGGATGTGCTGGAGGCCATCCGCGCAAGCGCATCCCTCTACACCGCTCCAAACGATTCAATGGGCTACGGCATTCCCGATTTTTGGCTGGCGCACCTCATCCTGCGAAGCAGTGATCCATCCGGCGAAAACAGTGCATTGCTGTATCCGAATCCCACGGCTGACCGCGTGTACATCGAATGGCGCACCGAGCAAAGTGCCGATGCACGCGCAGAATATGCGCTGCGCGATCGCAATGGAAAGTTGCTTGCAGCAGGGTATTTGCACGGATTGGACGGGAAGGTTTTGGGCAATTTCACCGTGCCCGATGGCCTTGAGAACGGCCTTTACCTCGTTGAGTTGCGTTGGGGCGAGCAGCTTGCCGTTGAGCGCCTGATTGTGAACCGCTAAACCGCTAGTACCCGTATTTGTCGCCCCACAAGGTGCGCAGCCATTTGCGCATTTGCTCTTCTTTGGCGTTGTTGCCGGGGCGGTAAAAGGCGGTGCCGGATAGCTTCTCAGGCAGGTACTCTTGGGCAGCGAAGTTGCCCGGATTGTCGTGGCTGTAGTCGTAATTGGCGCCGTATCCGAGGTCTTTCATCAATCCTGTTGGCGCGTTGCGGATGTGCATCGGCACCGGAAGATTGCCCGTGTCGCGAACGGCCTTTTGCGCCTCACCGATGGCAACGTACGACGCGTTTGATTTCGGACTGGTGGCCAGGTACACGGCGCACTGCGAAAGGATGATGCGCGACTCGGGAAAGCCGATGCGTTCAACGGCTTGGAAGGTGGTGGTGGCCAGCACCAACGCCGTTGGGTTGGCATTGCCGATGTCTTCACTCGCCAAAATGACCATGCGTCGCGCGATGAATTTGGGGTCTTCACCGCCTTCAATCATGCGCGCGAGGTAGTACACCGCCGCATTAGGATCGCTCCCACGGAGGCTTTTGATAAAGGCCGACGCGATGTCGAAATGCATCTCGCCGGTTTTGTCGTACATCGTAGGGTTCTCGTGCACGACGCGGTTAACAAGCTCGTCGGTGATCGCTACGGTTTTTCCCGGCACGGCGTTTACCACAAGTTCAAACACGTTGAGCAAGCGGCGGGCATCGCCTCCGCTGAGTCGAAACAGTGCTGCCGTTTCGCTAACTGTGATGGCCTTCTTTTGAAGTTCTTCATCGCGCTCCATTGCCCGGGCGAGCAAGGTGTGCATGCCCGCTTCACCAAGCGGCTTGAGCACATAAACCTGGCAACGTGAAAGCAAGGCGGGAATCACTTCAAACGACGGATTCTCAGTCGTGGCACCAATGAGCGTGACCACACCCTTCTCGACGGCTCCGAGCAGACTGTCTTGCTGCGACTTGCTGAAGCGGTGAATCTCATCAATGAACAAGAGCGCATTGCCACCGAACATTCCCGCTCGGCTCACCCGATCGATGATTTCGCGCACGTCTTTGACCCCGCTGTTGATGGCCGAAAGCTGGTGGAAGGGCCGTTTCAACTGCTCGGCGATGATGTTGGCGAGGGTGGTTTTGCCTACTCCTGGCGGCCCCCACAGAATCATTGACGGTATGCGGCCCGATAGAATGACTTTCCCCAACAAAGCGTCAGGACCTACGAGGTGGTGTTGGCCCAGGTAATCATCGAGCGACCGCGGCCGCATGCGTTCGGCGAGGGGCGCGCTCATGCGTCGTTGGTGGGTTGACGGTGCTTCCAGCGCTTGTGCGACCACAGCCAGAACTCAGGCGCAGCGAGAATATCACCTTCGAGGGCTGCGTTGGCGCGGCGAATGACCTCGCCCTTGGGCAAGTCGCTCACGTCTTCGGCGAGCAGTTCGTAGGTGAGGGTGTAATAACCGCGGCGCACTTTCTTGATGTGTCCGTACACAACGGCTTGCTTGTACTCGCGCGCATGTTTCTCGGCGCCGTAGTGGCAGAGCGTGTTTTGGTTGAGAAAGGGCAGCCACAGGCCTTTTTTCGGGTCGGCGGGCGATTGATCAATGGCGTAGATGGATGCAATGCGGTCGTTGGCATTGGCACGCATCCAGTCAGAGGCCTCGCGGGTGGGCACCAGTTCGAGTCCGAACTTGCCCCGTGTTCGGCGCATCAGCGCATCGAAGTACGGGTCTTTTATTGTTTTGTAGATGGCCATGGTGCGGCCTGTAAAGCGTTTGGAAGCGGCGAGGGCATAGAGCTCCCAATTGTTGTAGTGGCCACCGGCAACTACGATGCTTTTGCCTTTTGCAGCGAGGTTGTTGAGCAGTTCGGGATTGGTGCAGGGCATGCGCTCGTTGACCTGCTTGAGGGAGATGGAGAAGTTTTTGAAGGTTTCAACGAACACATCGGCCAGGTGGCGGTAGAATTTTTTGAGTACGGCTGTATGCTCGGCACTCGACTTTTCAGGGAAGCAGCGCTGAATATTGCTGAGCACCACTTTTTTCCGGTAGGGAAACACGGTGATGAAGAGCAGGTATACAAAATCGCTCACGCGGTAAAGCGCCCAGTAGGGCAGCAGCGAGATGGGCTTGAGGATAAGCAAATAGAGCAAACGCGACGCCATGCGGCGAAAATAGGTGAATTTGGGAAGTTGGACGTGTGGCCGCCAATACATAACCGGAGCTCTCCGAAAAAAACTCCCAAAACTCCTCCAACTCCCAAAACTCTGTGTAAAAAAAACCTGCGAGCGCAGCCAGCTCTCAGCCCGGATGGTTTCGTGCATTTCGATCTTTCAGTATAATAGGCACAGCACGATACGCCGGTTCGATAAGTTTCGTGCCTTTCGCGCTTTTCGTTATAAAAAGAACTGTACGCCTCACATCCCGAAGGGATGATAATCTCCCTGATCGTAAACCCAAAAACAGTATCGAGCAAGAGTATTGAGCAAGCGAAACTCCGACATACTCTGTGTACTCCTAAAACTCTGTGTTAAAAAGAACCGCGAGCGAAGCAAGCCATACCATAAAGCAGTGCTACGGCGAGCGTGAAGTTTGTCAGCTGAACCGTCGTTGTGGCCATATTCTGTACCTTGGTAGGTGAAACTTGTATGGGGCTGACGAATACCGTTATGCAGCTGCAGAGCTTCATCCATCCCCAAAAAAAACAGCAATCATACCTCCTCAATTGCCATGACCACCACAGCTACCGTTGAGAAGCTCAGCACCGGCATGCACGGCGTACTGTTGCCCGATGCGCTTGCACAGCACTTTCTCGCCCGCAATCAAAAGCGCGTACTCTGCATCATCAATGGTGCGCACAGGCAGCACAGCGCCCTCACCCCCATCAAAGGCATGGGCCACTGCATCACCATTGGCATGAAGGTGCTGAAGGCACTAAAGGTAACCCCGGGAGAAACGCTCTCCATTGAGCTGCGCGATGATGACTCTGCGCACCAATTTGAGTTGCCGGAAGCCCTCGACGCGGTGCTCGAAACCGACCCCGAGGCCCGCGAAGTCTTTGACCGTCTCACCCCCGGAAACCGCCGCTCGCTCATGGCCCTCGTTGTGGCTGTGAAGTCAACCGACAAGCGCATCGAACGTGCGCTCACCATTGCCGATGCCCTCAAACGCGGCATCACACGTGCGCAAGAGGTGGCACGGCATCGGATATAAACCTTTATGCTTTCCGTTTTCAAATGCAACTTGGCAAGGCCCAACTGCTGATCTTTTATCTCGCCTTCGGCGGATGTGTACCGCAGTCGTGAAATCCATCCACAGCGGCACGAACGTTAAGCAAGTCCAATTGAGAACCAATGGTGTCTATATTCATCGTAATATTGCGATATATAAATATTCCATGGGACTCACCCGTACAGAATTGTTTACCGACCACGCAAACGAAGTGGCTGAATTGGCGAAGGTATTGGGGCATCCGGCGAGGGTCAGCATTTTGCGATACCTTATTGACGCCAACGCCTGCATCAACAGCGACCTTGTGAACGAGATAGGCTTGGCGCAGGCTACAATCAGCCAGCACCTGCGCGAGTTGAAGGCGGCGGGGCTCATCCAAGGAAGCATTGAAGGCGTGCGCATGAACTACTGCATTGACCGCCAAGGATGGCAAAAAGCCGAAGCGTTGTTGGCAGGGTTCTTCACATCCTTCCCCAAAAACAAAAACGCCTGCTGTGGCTAGTGCAGCACCACGCGTATACCACCGGTTCCATGTTTTTCAACCCCGAAAAAAGCGGAACCTAAACGAATAAAATTTTGCACCATGAACACCGAATCGCTCAAAGACATTGTGAAAGACCGCTACGGTCGCATCGCCCAGCAAGATAAAGCCGTAAATGCGGCCTCGTGCTGCGGCGCCACCACCCCATCAAACAAGGTGTACAACATCATGATGGACGATTACACCGGAACCGACGGCTACCATGCCGATGCCGACTTGGGGCTAGGCTGCGGATTACCGACTCAGTTTGCCCGCATCAAGAAAGGCGATACCGTGATTGACCTCGGCTCAGGTGCCGGCAATGATTGCTTTGTTGCACGCCACGAAACCGGCGCTGAAGGCAAGGTCATCGGAATTGACTTCACCCCTGAAATGATTCGAAAGGCACGCTTAAATGCCGATCAACTTGGCTACAACAACGTTGAATTTCGCGAAGGCGACATCGACGACATGCCCGTAGGCGACAATGTAGCCGATGTAGTGGTGAGCAACTGCGTGCTCAACTTGGTACCCGAAAAGCCCAAGGTGATTACCGAGATGTTCCGCGTGCTGAAGCCCGGCGGTCATTTCAGTGTATCAGACATTGTGCTGGTGGGCGAGCTGCCCGAAACCCTTCGCGCCGATGCCGAGATGTACGCCGGATGCGTTGCAGGCGCCATTCAAAAAAGCGATTACCTCGGTCACATTGCGACAGCAGGTTTTGTGAATGTGGAGGTGCAGAAAGAAAAACCTATCGACATTCCCACCGACATCTTGGCGAAGTACCTCAGCGCCGAAGAGATTGACGCCTTCAAAAGTCAACAAACGGGCATATATAGCGTTACGGTGTACGGCGAGAAACCGGGTGTGCAGAGCTCGAACGAAAAACCCAAACTTCAATTGCGCGACTTGAGCGAAGACAGCAGCGCATCGTGCAGCGGAGGCGGGTGCTGTTAACAGCAGTGCGCCCTAAAGCGCATCTGTCATGACCTTGTAGGTGGGGTCTTCAATAACGTTCACATCAATCACCGCTTCGGCGTTGCGAATGAGTTGGCGGCAGTCGGCGCTCAAGTGTTTGAGATGAACCGTTTTGCCCACCTTGTGGTAGCGCTCGGTAATTTTGTTGAGCGCTTCAATGGCCGACATGTCAACCACTCGGCTTTCGGCAAAGTCAATGATGACTTCATTGGGGTCGTTGAGCACATCAAACTTTTCGTTGAAGGCCGTCACAGAGCCGAAAAAGAGCGGACCGTATATTTCGTAGTGTTTCACCCCATTGGAATCGGTGTGCTTGCGCGCCCGGATGCGCTTGGCATTGTCCCACGCAAACACCAAGGCCGCAATCACCACGCCGATGATCACCGCCAGCGCGAGGTTGTGCAGGAAGACCGTCACCAGGGTGACCATCACCATCACAAATACATCTGACTTTGGGAAACGGCGAAAGGTTTTCAAGCTCGCCCACTCGAAGGTACCAATTGACACCATGATCATCAATCCGGTGAGCGCTGCCATCGGCACCTGTTCAATCAACTTCGAGCCGAACATGACAAACACGAGCAGCATAACAGCCGCCACAATGCCTGACAAGCGCGCACGAGCTCCGCTGGAGACGTTGATAAGGCTTTGTCCGATCATTGCACATCCACCCATCCCCGAGAAAAAACCCGAAAGCACATTGGCCACACCTTGCGCCACGGCTTCTTTATTGCCGCGACCACGGGTTTCGGTAATCTCATCAACGATGTTCAGCGTAAGCAAACTTTCAATCAGCCCTACGCCGGCTACGATCGCAGCGTAAGGAAAAATCAAGGCAAGCGTTTCCAGGTTGAGTGGGACAGATGGCAGGTGAAACGGCGGAAAGCCACCTTCAATCGAAGCGATATCGCCCACTGTACGAGTATCAATCCCGAACCCGGCAACCAACCCAAACACAACGAGGATGGCCGTGAGCGAGGCGGGCACCGCTTTGGTGATTTTCGGCAAACCCCAAATGATGAACATCGTCAACAGAACCAGCCCCAAAAGCACGTAGAGGTCTGATCCTGACAGCCAATTCCCTGAAGCATCTTTGAACTGATCAAGCTGTGAAAGGAATATAATGATGGCCAAGCCGTTCACGAACCCAAAAATCACCGGGTGCGGCACCAAACGTATAAGTTTGCCCAAACGCAAAAAACCGGAGGCCATTTGCAACAAACCCGCCAAGATCACTGTAGCGAAAATGTACTCCACCCCATGGCTCTTGGCCAATGTCACAATAACAACGGCAATGGCCCCTGTTGCTCCGCTAATCATGCCAGGACGTCCGCCAAAAACGGAAGTCACCAGGCCCATCACAAAAGCGGCATATAGCCCCGTCAATGGAGATAAACCTGCGATGAGCGCAAATGCTACGGCTTCGGGGACGAGCGCGAGAGCAACGGTTATACCGGAAAGGACTTCAGTTTTGTAATCGACCTTTTGTCTGAGGTCAAACAGATTGAAAACGTACTTCATTGAATGGTTTGTTGCAAAGCCGTTGGAAAATCGGCGGCAAAGGTAGGTTTTTCAGACCGGAGTAGCCGGCACGGCCTTAGACAAAAAAAAGGCCGTAGTTTCCGACGGCCTTCGCATTTGGTGCAATGGGTGCACATTAGTGCTTCACAAAACGCTCACGGGCGATGCTGCCATCGGCAAAACGCACCTCGCAGAGGTATGCGCCGGCAGGCAATTCAGCCACGTTGATTGCTTTCGAAGTGTTGTTAACGGTTTCGTTGATGATCACCTTCCCGTCAAGCGCTACTACAGCGATGGCTGCAATTTCGCCGCTGAACTGAACGTTCAACACGTTGGTAGCCGGGTTGGGGAACATGTTCAATGCAGCAGCAGCAGCATTTTCTTCAACGTTCACGACTTGCTCGGTGGTTACGCGCACATCGTCGATCACCAAGCTAAGTTGGTCGGTGCAGTCGTAGTGACGGAAAACGACAAACACCATCGCTTCGTTGGCCGCAACCGATGAAATATCGATTGAGCGGAAAGCTTCAGGACCTTCACCTGAGAGGGTGGTTTCAAACACGGGCGCAGGCACGTTGCCAAGCAAAATGTCGGCAGTGTTGGTTACCACGTAAACAGCAAACTTTTCGTTTGAGTAGGTAGCATTCGCGTAAGAGGCATCAAACCAATTCAACCAAACTGTTGATTGACCAGAACAGTTAATCGGTGGGCTAATCGCGAAGTTGTCGGGCGTTAGCGCAGTTTGAGAGGGGTCATCCCACGAAAACGATTCTAGAGCGGCCCCCAATGGCGCAGTGAACTCTGTAATTGCCCAGTTGAAGCCATCACCATCGCCGTCGATGAGTGTCCAAGCTTCGTAGTCGGCTTGATTGGTCGCTGAGTAAATTTGACCGAATGACAATCCGGCGATCAAAACGAAAGAGAGTGAAAGTAAACTTTTCTTCATAATACAGATTTTAAGAATGGGCTAAGGTAGCCAGACCAATTAAAATATGAAACCGAAAATGGCAATTCGATTGGCATCCTTCCGTAAATTGCTTGAAAAACAGGCCACATGCTTTTGCACGGTTTGACGTTGATTTTTGCAGTGCTCATGGGGTTGACCTTGCCAAGCGATTGCGGCGACGGCATCACCTATGCCTCAAAAGCACAAACCGAAAACGACGAACGATTCGCTGACTTTCCAAAAATTGAAGCCACACCCAAATTCAAAGGCGGCGACAAAAAGCTCATGCGTTTGATCAAAAACCGGCTTGAACTGTCGGAGGTCGCCAAAAAAGAAATCTTCAACCTGAACTTCGCTCTGACGGTGAACTGCGATGGTACGCTGCGCGACATAAAAAGCCTAGGAGACCCAAAAGCCCATGATTTCACCAACATTGTCGATGTCCTTTATGAAACAGCCGGTATGTGGACGCCGGCTGCGCACAATGCCATTCCGGTCAATTGCGTGTACGTTGGTAGTTTCTTTGTCTACGGCGATGAGTACGATTATTGACAACAACTCATTCTCCTGTGATCGGATTGCAACAAACCACCCCTTGACAATGCGTATATTTTTTCATAATTTAGTACGTATATAACTGCGGCAATGGATTCAAAACTTACACTTAAACTCAACCAAGATGTGATTCAACGTGCCAAGCACTACGCGGAAGCACACAACATCAGTCTCTCTCGACTCATTGAAAATTACTTGCAAAGCCTAACAGGGCTTGGTCCAAGTTCCGTGATTATTACGCCATTGGTTCAAAGCTTGTCTGGAATCATTGATGAAGCGAGCATCGTTTCTGACAAAGATGGGTACGCCGATTACTTAAAGAAGAAGTACGAATGACACGCGTATTTGCTGATACCGACGTTGTTCTTGACCTGCTAGCACGAAGGGAGCCTTTTTACAATGATGCGGCCAGCCTTTTTTCACTTGCAGATCAAAAAGCCTTGGGTATAGCGGTCTCATCGCTGAGCTTCACAAACCTGCACTATATACTGGCGAAAGGCAGAAAAGCTTCAGAAAGTCGCCGCATCCTCGCTCAACTGAAGGTTTTGGTAACTGTGCTGCCGGTTGATGACAAAACGATTGAATTGGCCTTGCACTCTGATTTCGCCGACTTTGAGGATGCAGTACAGTATTATACAGCGGTAGAAAATGGTATTAAAACGCTGCTTACTCGGAACATAAAAGATTACCGCCCTGCTGCCATCTCCGTTTTCACGCCTAGCGAGTTTTTGCGCCACTGGCAATTGAATCGGTAAATGTTGCCGCACCTTGTGGTAGTGCAAGTGATGTGCGCCTCCGTCTAAAATGACCGGAGGATACGACCTAGCTTCGCAAAAAAAATGTCGTTGAAAGCCCGTGCCCTTCTCCTCCTCCTTGCTTTGCAAACCCTTGCCGTACTTGTGTACACGGTGTTCGCGGTACAAACCGATGGTCTCAACCTCATCGCCGTCTTCATTGAGAACCTCAAGGCACTCGGCTGGAGCGGCCAATTCAACCTCGATTTTGCGTGCCACCTCATGCTCTCCGGCCTGTGGGTCATGCAACGCGGCAAGTTCAAAGCCTCCGCCATCGCTGCCAGAATGGCCGCCATGGTGCTCGGCATCGTATTTTTTGCGCCTTACCTGATGTACGAAATGATCAAAAGGAAGCTGGCCATTGATTAAACCCAATATCACCCAAACGGGTGACCACCGAGCGCACTCAACACTGCAACTTGCGTAGCAAACATAAACCCTTTGGCCGTGCTTCGCTTTACTTTCTCTTCAATCGTTTGTGTGCTCTTCTCAACCCTGCTCTCGGCGCAAACCTACTACTGGGTTGGCAACGGCGGCAACTGGTCTGATCTCACCCATTGGGCAACTACCTCAGGCGGCACACTGAACCATACCGAACTTCCCGGTCCGGAAAACGATGTTGTGTTCGACGAAAACTCGTTTACAGCACTCGGTCAAACTGTCACCATCGACATCGAAGAAAGCTACTGCCGCGATTTCATCGCATTGAACATGGCCTTTTTGCCTAACATTCAAGGCATGGGGTTCTACGACGACCTTTATGTGCACGGCGATCTGCGCATAGC
This sequence comes from Flavobacteriales bacterium, assembly GCA_036835325.1. Taxonomy (GTDB): domain Bacteria; phylum Bacteroidota; class Bacteroidia; order Flavobacteriales_D; family Sanyastnellaceae; genus CAMCHP01. The sequence continues at coordinate 14,886 of DAITMF010000036.1, read as the reverse complement.
CGATGGAATTGCATGCAGCTTCAGGAACATTTGGATGCAAGGAACCGGAGAAGTGCACATCGCAACAGACGGTGTAAACTTGGGCGGACAAGCGTTCTTGTGGTGCTACGGAAATGGGCAGGTTCACCTCGACCAACCCTTGCGTGTCGCGAACTTGTACATCTTCGCCGGTAGTTTTTACTCACACGGACACGCCATAACGGCAAGTCAGCGTGTGAACATTGAAACCAACAGCAGCGAAGGGGTGAACATGTCAACCTCAACCGTTAGCACGAACCAGTGGTTGGTCTCGAACACTGCCTGCCATTTTGATCAAATGACCCTCGTCCACGGTGATGTGAGCAACACATTTCCCGGCTTCAAAGGAGGCGGGCAGCATTACTTCCATGTCATCTTCCACGGTGCAGCTGACATCAGCGACAGCAACACCTTCGACCTCTTTGAAGCCCTGCCCGGTGCTGTTCTCGAGCTCGAAGGCGGCAGTACCCAAGAAGCCGTACAGTTCATCCTCGAAGGCACCGGCGACAACTTCATCTCCATTCTCAGCGACCAAACCGGGCTAGCAGCCAACCTTGTACAGGCCACCGGTTCGGTAAACGGCTACTACCTCAACTTGCGCGACAACCACGCATCCGGCGGAGCCGAATTCACCGCTTTGGCCAGCATCGATCAAGGCAATGTGGAAGGATGGAGCCTCGAAGAAATTCAGCCCCAAGACTACTTCTGGGTTAACGGCGGCGGCCAATGGACCGACGTCAGCCACTGGGCCACAACAAGCGGAGGAAGTAGTTTTCACGTTTTCCCTCCCACTGCCATTGACAATGTGTTCTTCGATGGCAATTCGGGCCAAGGCATGCCGTACGCAGTCACCATCCCCGAAGGGGTATACAACTGCGCCAACCTTACCGTGAATGGCGCGGGCAGTGATCTTTCACTGAACCAAGCCACGAACAGCACCCTGCGGCTCACCGGCAACCTCGACTTGGAGAGCGACGCAAACTACGGTTTCCGCGAACTGGAAATGATCGGAACTGACGGCGTGACCCTCACCACCAACGGCACTTCGCTCGGCAGTCAAGCGGCTTTGTTCATTGCCACAAACGGAGAAGTAACACTGGAGAGCGACATTGAACTGCGCTCGATGCGTCCGCAAGCAGGGTTTATCAACTTCTCGAACCGCACCATTACGTGTGGCTTTGAGTTTCGAATAGCGTCTGATTTCGTCGGTTTCCTCAATCTTGCAAACGCCAACGTCAACACCCGTGCTTATCAATTCATCGGCGATGATTCAGTGCTCGATGTCTCGAACACCCACTTCACCATCACCGGAAGCTTGCACGGTTTTGGAAACAGCTTCGACCACATCACCATCGATGGAAGCCAGATCGGACAATTGGTTCGCCTGCATAGCGGATTTACTGTGAACACCTTGACGGTGCTGCCGGGCACCCAACTCGAGCTTGAGTCGGTATACACGTATACCGTTGAAAACCTCACGCTGGTTGGAACGGCCGAAGACCCCATCGTCATCACAGCCAGTATGCCCGGCGTTGAGGCCTTCATTTCAAAAAGTTCGGGGACGGTTGACGCGCAGTACCTCGAGTTAACCGACAACCACGCCATTGGAGGCGCCGAGTTCAATGCGTACAACAGCATTGAAAACAGTAACGTTTCGGGTTGGAATATCGAAGGCGAAACGCCCATTTCAGTTGACCAGGTGAACGTGGAGCATCAGGTACGCCTGTACCCCAATCCATCGAGTGGCGGCGTAGTAACCGTCAACACCGCAGACAGCGATGCGATTGCTATCTACAACCTACAAGGTCAGTGTGTGCAACGTCAGGGCGCCTTTGGAGCAACCGAATCGTTAGCCATCGACCAAATTGCACCGGGCAGCTACCGCGTCGTATTCTTCAACCAAGACGCAGTGGTAGCGGTGCATCACTTGATCGTGCAGTAAGCCCAGACCGCTTCTCAATTAACCAAATCTACGTTACAGAAAACCCCTTCGGCGAATGCACGAGGGGTTTTCTTTTTTCGGATGGATGGATGGATGGACCACCGTCTACCTTATGTCAAAAACGGCTTCATCTCATTCTCGATGGTGGCGCGCAGTTCTTTCAAGGCGAGTGCGTAGCGTTCGAGGTGTTTCTCTTCATCGGTTGAAGGGATGAAGGGTTTCACCGGTTGGGGTTTCCCCTGCTCATCGACCGCGACGAAGACGATCACGCAATGGGTTCTTTTAGTGAATTCACCGTGGTCGAGCGAACGGCTGTACACATCAACCGCGATGTGGATGCTGGTGGTTCCGGTGTAAATGACCTTGGCATCAACGCGAATGAGTTCGCCGATGTTGATGGGCGAATAGAAGCGGATACCCCCCCACGTACACGGTCACACAATAGCTCTCGGCCCAAGTGCGTGCGCAAGTGTAGGCGGTTTGGTCGATCCATTTCATGGCCACACCGCCGTGCACTTTGCCACCGAAGTTGACATCGGTAGGTTCGCTGATGAATTGGAAACGGATGGTTGATTCGGGCATGGTGTTCAACTGAATGCTAAATGGGCATAAAAAAAGCCACCCCGCGGGGTGGCTTTTCGCGTGCAGTAAACTGCGCTTATTTGTCTTTTGAAGCAACTTTCACACCGGCAGCTGCTGGCTTCTCAGGAGCCTTCTCAGCTGAAGCTGAACTGCTTTTTGAGCAGCATGCTGCTTTGTCGGTTGACGCAGTGCCTTTGTCGGTACAAGCCGCTTTGTCGGTTGACGCTGAAGCTTTGTCGGTGCAAGCTGCTTTATCAGTCGATGCAGAAGCTGAACCGCTCTTTGAGCAGCACGCCGCCTTGTCGGTCGATGCAGAAGCTTTGTCGGTGCATGCAGCCTTATCAGCCGAAGCCGACTTGGTGCACGATGCTTTGTTGTCAGCGTTCTCTACCTTGGCTTTGGTATCGGCTGAAGAAGAACCTGAACACTGTGCGAACGATGCGCTGGCACCGAAGACCATCAGGCCGAAAATCAAAAGAAGTTGCTTCATCACAATTCGATTTAAAAAGTTTAGTGAGCTAAAGATACGCAAATCTCTTGCCACATGTTGCTCATGTTGGCACTTTTTGGCGAAATCGGTAACCTTCTGCACACCGGCTTAACATTCAAAGCGCCAATAAACACTGTAGTTTCACACTCGCTTAAAGGCTGTTTCGCGAACCTCGTAGCATCTTTGCACTGTAAAAACGAACAACTAAAAACTCCAAACCAACCAACCATGAAAACGGTGCAACTCTCCAAAACCCTACTGACCTTCGTAGTCGTATTCCTGTTGTCGCTTGCCGGTTTTGCTGGCGGCGGCGATGAGCCCCAAGCAAAGGCTCCTACTCAGCAAAGCGATGCCATTGTCAAAGAGGTGCTCCGCAACATCAGCTACCCTGCCCGCCTAAGAACCGTTAACGATGTTGAATTCGTGGCCGTAAGCTTCCGCACTGAACCGTGCGGCACCATCACGGTGCTTGAGTACAATGCCAGCCACCCTGACTTCGCAGGCTACGTGATTGGCAAACTCGAAAACATGCGTGTAACCCAAACCGACGATAACGTGCATCAATTGCGCATCAACTTCAAGCGTCAATCGTAACGCCGCTCCAAACTACCGAACTACCAAACAACTAACTACTCTTTTTTTTCAACGTAAGCACATCGTGTTTAGGTTTTTGGTTCACGAAAGCCCCCTTTCTCATCAAGGGGGCTTTCGGTTTTTTCAAACAACCTTAAAAGCAGGTGACAGCGCACCCCAAAAACCTGATGCTTACAATGCAGCCAACTGGCCCTGAAGCGCGGCAATCTTGGAAAGCGCATCGGCCTCCTTTTTCTTCTCGGCATCCACCACGGCCACAGGCGCTCCGCTCACAAACTTCTCATTGCTGAGCTTACGGCGCACCGAATCAAGGAAACCGCGCTGGTACTCAATCTCCTTGGCAAGCTTCTCCCGCTCAGCCTCAACATCAACGGTTTCACCAAACGGAACGGCGTATTCATGGGTGCCTACCAAGAAGCTGAACGCTTGCTCAGGCAATGCATCAACTACGTTTATCGTGCTTACATTGCAGAGGTGGGCAACCGCGGCATCAAAACTACGGTCGCCTTGTCCGTTGAAACGGATACTCAATTCAAGGGCGTCTTTCTGTGGAATTTGCTTCTCTTTTCGGATGTTGCGGACGCCACCAATCACCTCTTGGGCGTGCGTAAACGCGGCGAGAACCGACGCATCAACGGCGCCGGCTTTGGGCCATTCAGCCACAATGAGGGCTTCCTTAGGTGAGGTGCGCTCACGAAGTTGGTGCCAAAGCTCTTCGCTGATGAACGGCATAAACGGATGGAGCAGCTTCAACACTTGCTCGAAGTAGCCCACAGTGGCTTCTTTCGTGGCGCGGTCAACCGGCGTGCCGTAAACGGGCTTTACCATTTCAAGGTACCATGCACAGAAATCGTCCCAAATGAGCTTGTAGGTCGCCATCAGCGCTTCACTGATTTTGAACTTTTCGTAGAGGTCGTCGATTTCAGCGATGGCCTGCGAAAGTCGGCTGCCCATCCAAGCGATGGCGCGTTGCGCGACTTCGGGTTGAGCGTGGTCGGCGACTTCCCATCCATCCACCAAACGGAAGGCATTCCAAATCTTGTTCGAGAAATTGCGGCCTTGTTCGCAGAGCTTTTCATCGAAGGGCAGGTCGTTCCCGGCCGGTGAGGTGAGCAGCATGCCCACGCGTACGCCATCGGCGCCGTACTGCTCGATCAAATCAAGCGGATCGGGCGAATTGCCGAGCGACTTGCTCATTTTACGACCGAGTTTATCGCGCACAATGCCGGTGTAGTACACGTTCTTGAACGGCATGTCGCCGCGGTATTCGTAGCCCGCAATGATCATGCGCGCCACCCAGAAGAACATGATTTCAGGTGCAGTCACCAAATCGTTCGTAGGGTAGTAGTACGCCACTTCGTCTTCGCTGTAAAACCCGTCAAATACCGAAATCGGCCACAACCACGACGAGAACCAGGTGTCCATCACGTCTTCTTCCTGGCGCAGGGCATCGGCCTGGAGTTGTGCATTGCCGGTTTTCTCGCGGGCAAGGCCAAGTGCCTCTTCGGCCGTTTTCGCTACCACGAAATCTTCTACGCCACTGCCGTAGTACCATGCCGGAATGCGGTGTCCCCACCAAAGCTGACGCGAGATGCACCAGTCTTTGATGTTCTCCATCCAGTTGCGGTAGCTGTTTTTGAACTTCGGCGGGAAAAAGCGAATGGTATCGTCCATCACGTGGTCGAGGGCCGGCTTTGAAATGTCTTTCATGGCCAAGAACCACTGGTACGAGAGGCGGGGTTCGATGACCACATCGGTGCGCTCAGAGTAGCCCACTTTGTTGGTGTAGTCTTCGACCTTCACGATGTGACCTGCCTCTTCGAGGTCTTTGACGATTTGCTTGCGCACGGCGAAGCGGTCCATGCCGGCATAAGGCCCTGCATTGACGTTCATCGTACCATCGTCGTTCATGGTGTCGATGGTTTCAAGGGCGTGCTTTTCGCCGAGAATGTAGTCGTTGGGGTCGTGCGCGGGGGTCACCTTCAGGCAACCGGTTCCGAATTCACGGTCAACGTAGTCGTCAAGGATGATGGGCACTTCGCGGTTGGCAATGGGCACAATGGCCATTTTGCCGTGCAGGTGGGTGTAGCGCTCATCGTCAGGATGGATGCAGATGGCAGTGTCGCCCATAATGGTTTCCGGACGTGTAGTCGCAATCGTCAACCACTCATTGGTACCGGCCACTTGGTAGCGGACGTGGTAAAGCCTGCCATTGATTTCTTTAAAGATTACCTCTTCATCGCTCAATGCTGTGAGCGCGGCAGGATCCCAGTTCACCATGCGCAAACCGCGGTAGATATATCCCTTCTTGTGGAGGTCAATAAACGTGTCGATGACACTTTCGTAGTATTTATCGTCGAGGGTGAAGCGGGTGCGGTCCCAGTCGCAGCTGGCTCCGAGTTTCTTCAATTGTTCGAGGATGATGCCGCCGTGTTTGTTGGTCCATTCCCACGCATGCTCTAAGAACTTTTCGCGGGTGAGGTCTGCTTTGCGGATGCCTTCATCGCGCAGCTTACGCACTACCTTGGCTTCTGTTGCAATGGATGCGTGGTCGGTACCGGGAACCCAGCAGGCGTTGTACCCGCGCATACGCGCACGGCGAATCAACACGTCTTGAATGGTGTTGTTCAGCATGTGCCCCATGTGCAGCACGCCCGTCACGTTCGGTGGAGGGATGAGAATGGTATACGGTTCACGCTCGTCGGGAACCGATTTGAAGAAGCGATTCTCCATCCAATAGGCGTACCAACGGTCTTCGGTCGCTTTGGGATCGTACTTGGTTGCAGTCATGGTGGTTGGCTAAGAGTCAACGAAAAACAAAGTGCAAATTTAGCAATCCCCCTCCACCCTGCCCGATTTAAACACAGTGAAAAATGCGACCTTTGCACATATGCAGCGCATTTTTCTTGTGGGGTACATGGGGTCGGGCAAAACCACATCGGGCAAACAGCTTGCGCGGTTGTTGAATGTGCCCTTCCTCGACCTTGACCGCGAAATCGAAGCAAGCGAGCGCTCATCCATCCCCGAAATCTTTAAAAACGGTGGCGAAGCCAACTTTCGCGGCATCGAGAAAAGAGCTCTGCACGCTGTCGTGGCGGCGTATCCGGCCATGGTGTGCGCCACCGGTGGCGGCACACCGTGCTTCTACGACAACATGCAGTTCATGAACCGCTCGGGCATAACGGTGTACCTTGAGATGGACGTTGCATCAATCGTGCACCGGCTCATCCATGCGCACGGCGAACGACCGCTTGTAGCCGGAAAAACCCACGAAGAGCTGCATGCGTTTGTAACGCGCCACCTCGAAGAACGCAAGGAGTTTTACCGCGAGGCCAAGGTGCACATCCATGCCCTCGGCATGAACAAAATCAAACTCGAAGCGCTCGCAAAGCAGATTCGTAGCATCGGCGCAAGCCAGAACCCTTGATTTAAGCAGGATCAACGTCGGCCACAATGCGAATCGAGCGCTTGTCTTTGTCGGCTCTGAACATCTCCATCACTTCGTAAATGGCTTCCTTGAACTTGGCGGGTGAAGCATCGCGCTCAAGTTTGAGCAAAATGTCTTGGTAGTACAAATTGCGAATGCGCGAAACATAAGGCGCCTCTGGCCCTACCACGCGGCGGTGTCCCACTTTGTCGCGCAGGGCATTTGCGAAATCGTGGGCGGCTTGGCGCACGAAGCGGCCGTCTTTGTGGCGAAGCGACAGGCGAATGAGCCTTACAAAGGGCGGATAGAGGTACTGTTTACGGTCGAAAATTTCGGTTTGGTACATGCCCACGTAATCGTTCTCAATCACCTTGCGAATGACCCAATGCTCGGGGTCGTAGGTTTGAATGATGACCTTGCCGCGCTCTTTCTTCCGACCTGCGCGGCCTGAGACCTGCACCATGAGTTGAAAAGCACGTTCCATCGAACGGAAATCAGGGAAGCGCAGCATGGCATCGGCATTCAACACTCCCACCAGCGCCACGTGATCGAAATCGAGTCCTTTGGTGACCATTTGCGTACCGACAAGCACATCCAACTCTTGCTCTTCGAAGGCCGAAATCAACTTTTCGTAGGCGTTTCGGGTGCGGGTGGTGTCGAGGTCCATGCGGGCGATTTTCGCCTTTGGGACGAGCTGTGCGAGGTCTTCTTCGATTTTTTCGGTGCCAAACCCCAGCGATTTCAAGTTGGTGCTACCGCAGGCCTTGCAGGCTGTAGGCGGTGTTTCGGTGTACCCGCAGTAGTGGCAATTGAGGTGGTGAAAATGCTTGTGGTAGGTCAAGCTCACGTCGCAGCGGGTGCATTCGGGCACCCATCCGCACTCGTGGCATTGCCAGAGTGGCGCGTAACCGCGTCGGTTTTGAAACAGAATGGCTTGCTTGCCTGAGCGCAAGGCCGTTTCGAGCTCTTCCACCAGCATCGAGGTAAAGTCTTCGCGCATGGTTTTGCGCTTGATCTCTTTGCGGATATCGGCACACAAGACTTCGGGCAATACGGCATCACCGAAGCGGCGATTGAGGTTGACCAATCCGTAGCGGCCTTCCATGGCGTTGAAGTAGCTTTCGATGGAGGGTGTAGCGCTTCCGAGCAAAACCTTGGCTCCGTGCAAGTGAGCAAGCACGATTGCCGTGTCGCGGCCATTGTAGCGTGGAGCGGGGTCGTATTGCTTGTAGCTCGGCTCATGTTCCTCATCCACAATCACCAATCCCAGCTTCCGAAAGGGCAAAAACACCGACGAGCGGGCACCAATCACGATGGGGTAATGGTTGTCGCCGGGGTTGAGCACGCGCATCCACGTTTCGGCGCGCTCTTGCTGGTTGAAGCGCGAATGGTAAACGCCTACGTCGTCGCCAAAGTAATGCTGCAAACGCACGATTAACTGCGTTGTAAGGGCGATTTCAGGCAGCAAGAAGAGGACTTGCTCTCCGCGGTCAATGGTTTCGCGAATGAGCCGCACATACACCTCGGTTTTGCCCGAACCCGTGACACCGTGCAAGAGCACGATCGGTTGTTTCTGCCAGAGGGAATCGATGTGTTCTTTGGCGCGCTGCTGGTCACTCGAAAGGGCTTTTTCATCGCTGCGGTTTCCGGCGTATACACCAATGCGGTCAACGGCCTCCTGCTTGAGGGTGAACACCCCTTTCTCGATGAGTTGCTTGGTAAGGGTTGATGATGCACCTGTGGCCTTCTGAACAGCCAAGCGCGGCACGCCTTTGGTGCCATCCATATCGTCGCGCAAGTACGCCATTACAACTTCGAGCTGGCGCGGCGCCCGCTTGTCGAGCTCATCGAGCAAGGCTTGCAGCGGGGCTTCATCGCGGTAGTCAGGATGCAAGTAGAGGCGCGACTCCAACTTGGGTTTGTAGCGTTCTTGCAACTCGTCAAGGGTCATCACATAGCCGCGTTCAAGCAGGCGTTTGATGATGGGTTGCACGGTTTTGATGCCCACCACTTCCGATACCTCTGCAATGGTCAATTCTTGGCGCAATTCAAGTGCTTCGAGTACGAGGTATTCTTGATCGCTCAGTGCTGTACTATCGATTTCATTTAGGGGGATGGACGGAACCAGCTTCGACTCGGCAGCGAGTTTCAATCCCGAAGGCAAGGCCATGCCCATGACTTCTCCGAGGGTGCACATGTAATATCCGGCCATCCAATCCCAAAGCTTAAACTGCGACTTGGTAACCACCGGAATCTCATCAAGCAGGTACTCAATGTACTTGGCCTCGTACTTTATTGGAGGATTTTGATGGACGGATTGGATGACACCGGTGTGCAATTTGGTTTTCCCAAGCCGCACTATGACCCGTTGTCCAAAACCTACCTTGTCGTTCAATTCACGCGGTACACGGTAGGTAAAGGTACCCGCGATGGCCACCGGTAGAATAACGTCGACAAATGTGGTTTCAGCTGCCATGGGAAATCCGAACAACGAAGTTACGCAATGCGCCACAGGCAGACCGAATCGACTTGTCAACAACAAAAAAGGGCTGCCTCAATCGGCAGCCCTCTCTTAGGTAGTTGCAGGTGATTACTTCAGAATCATCAGCTTGCGGAAATCGCTGTGGTCATCTGACACAACGCGTACGGTGTACATTCCGCTTTCAAGTCGTGCGGTAGGAACGATGGCATTCAATTCTTGTCCGTCAAGCAATGCGCCTTCGAACGGAACTTCAAGAATTCGGCCATTTACGTCAACCACTTCAATGCGCACCACGCTGGCATTTTTCACATGCACACTCATGCGCGCATTGGCAGCATCGCTAACGGGGTTCGGGTAGAGGTTCACGATGGCAAAATCACCACGGATGGCACCGGCGTTTTCGATACCGTCAAAGTCAGGCGCAGGAAGGTCGTTGCCGAGGTCTTCGAAGCGGATGATTTGCGTGAAGCAGGTTTCATTGCCGGCACAATCGATGGCACACCAGGTACGCTCGATTTGGTAGCGTGGACAGCAATCGTGGTCGAAGGCAAAGTCACCGGCGCCGCTCACCTCTTCTCCGTTGTAGATACCGCTGTAGGTGAACCAACCGCCACCGCCGTAGTTGGCGTTCACGTTGTTGGCTCCCATGCCCACTTGGTAACCGTAGAAGAAGTTGGCAGGCGCGTGCAACAAGGTCAGCACTGAACCTTCGTACTCGCCCCAACCGGTAAGGGTAGCCCCTGCGGTCATGAGGTAGTAGGTCCAGTCAAGGTGTTCGCCATTGTCGAGGTTGCAATCGTCTTTGAAGCTGGTTGGGAAGGCTTGGGTTGACCATTCTTCCCACGAGAAGCCTTCGGTGAAGTTGGCGCTGATTTCCCAGCCTGCGTTCGGGTTGTCATTGCTAACAACGAGGCCGGTCAAGGTCGCATCGCCGTTCGGGAATTCAACCCAGTTGGCAGTGATGGTGCTGTACCGGCTGTCGTTTCCGGGAGTGAGGCTGAAGAGCACTACGCTCCAAGGCTCGTGGTTGGTGCAGGTTTCACCGTCTTCGAAGGCTTCGGGAGTAACAGCCAAGCAATCGGCTGAGCTGCCTTCGGCTGGAAGATCACCTACGATTTCCTCATTGAACGAGATCTCGATGTCACCGTCGCAATTGTCAACGAACGGAGGATCAATCGGCATCGGAACAACATCTTCACAGTCCAACACCAGTTCAACGTCAGGAGAGCCAACCAATTCCGGCGCCGTTGTATCGACTACAGTGATGGTTTGCGTCACCTCGTCACTTTGGTTTCCGCAAGCGTCAACCGCAACGTAGGTGCGTGTGATAACGCGCTCTTGCGGACAGTCACCAATGACTTCGGTTTCGGTAATGATCACCTCAGCGTCACCGCAGTTGTCCATTGCCATGGCAGAGCCGGCTGGGATGTCGTCGGTGCACTCAAGAATCAAGTCACCGGCTACCGAGAACAGCTCAGGAGCAGTGGTGTCTTGCACAGTGATGATCTGAACAACCGGCTCGCTTGTGTTACCGCACGCGTCGGTAGCTACGTAAGTACGCTCGATGGTGTAGTTGTTTACACAGTCCCCGTCGATAATCACCTGCGATACATCTACAGTTACTTCACCGCAGTTATCGAATGCCATCGATGAAGGAGCAGGAATGTCCTGGTCGCACTCAATGGTTACATCCTCAGCTACGAACTCAAATACCGGAGCAGTGGTGTCTTGCACGGTGATGGTTTGTACGTGCGTTGCCACATTCTCGCAGTTGTCAGTAGCTGTGTAGGTGCGCACGATGGTGTAATTCTGCGGGCAGTCACCGTCAATGATTGCCTCGCTGCACTCAATGCTCGGCTCCGAGCAGTTATCAATGGCTGCAACACTAAAGATGTCGCATGCCGGAATCTCATCCAAGCACTCGTAGGTCATGTCAACCGGAACAGTCGTGAACACCGGTGCAACTTCGTCAACCAGGTTGATGATTTGCTGGAACTCAGCAGTGTTGCCGCACTCATCGGCTGCGGTGTACACGCGCAAGATGCTACCGGCACAGCCGCCTGATACCATGGTGTCGCTGTAGTCAATGGTCACCTCGCCACAGTTGTCGGTAGCAGAGATGAAGATGCCTTCGAAGTTATCGCACAGAGCGTCAACCTGAACTTCACCCGTGATTACAGGTGCAGTGGTGTCAACAACATTGATAATCTGAGTGAACTCCGATTCGTTGCCACACGCGTCGATTGCAGTCCAAACAATGATGATGCTGTACTCCTGAGGACAATCGCCCTCGACTTGCTGTCCATTGACAAACGGCGGACCAATAACTCCGTCTTGTGCGAATAGCTCCACTTCTCCGCAATTATCAGTAACAATTGGAAAGATTACCGGAATTTCTTCATCGCATTCGTAAGTAAACTCGGTTGGTTGTTCACCAAACACCGGCGCTGTAGTGTCTTGCACAGTAATAATTTGCAGTGCAGTGGCCACGTTGCCGCATTCGTCGGTGGCCGTGAACGTACGCTCGATGGTGAACGCTTGTGGGCAGTCACCGTCGATGGTAACGTCATTGCACTCAATTGTCACATCACCGCAGTTGTCAAAGACCATGGCTGACTCGTCTCCGCAAGAAGGTACTAGCTCATCGCACTCGTAGGTAGCGTCGGCAGGTACAAACTCAAACTCAGGAGCTGTAGTGTCTTGTACGGTGATGGTTTGAACGTACACAGAAACGTTGTCGCAGTTGTCAGTCGCCGTCCAAGTGCGGATGATGGTGTAATTCTGTGCACAGTCACCCTCAACTTCGACTTCGCTGTACTCCACTTCAACTTCGGTGCAGTTGTCGGTCACGACAACATCTTCGACTGAGCCGGCTGGTACTTCTTCGTCGCATTCGTAGGTGGCATCCATCGGTGCTTCTTCAAACACCGGTGCTTCTTCGTCGATCAAGCTGATGATTTGCTCAAACGTGCTCTCGTTTCCGCACTCATCGGTCACGGTGTAGTTACGGATGATGTTGTTCGCACATCCTCCCGAAAGCATCATGTCAACCCAAACAATCTCCACTTCACCGCAGTTGTCGGTAGCAGTGATGTAAGCTTGATCAAGAGCGTCGCATGGAACATCAACGGTGATGCTACCTTGAATCTCCGGAGCCGTGGTATCAACCACAGTAATCGTTTGACACAGTATTGCTTCATTTCCACACTCATCCGTTGCAATGTAGCAACGCTCGATGGTGTACTCTTGCGGACAATCGCCGTCAGTGATTTCTTCAACAACCTCAACAGCAACAACGCCGCAGTTGTCGGTCACGTCGAATACCGGTGTCGGAATTTCTTCGTCGCACTCAACGGTCACATCCATCCCAATGAAACCAAACTCAGGCGCAGTCGTGTCTTGAACAGTCACCACTTGTGTAGCTGTAGCGACGTTTCCACAATCGTCAGTAGCCGTGTAGGTGCGGGTGATGGTGTAGTTCTGAGAACAATTCCCGGGAGTTTCAACATTTACCACCTCGATGCTTACCTCACTGCAATTGTCAATAGCTTCAGCGAACGGTGCAGGAATAACTTCGTCGCACTCAATGGTCACATCATCGGCAACGGCTGTGAACTCAGGCGCAGTGGTGTCTTGAACCGTAATGGTTTGGGTATAAGTGCTGAAGTTGTCGCAGTTGTCGGTGGCCGTCCAAACGCGAATCAACTGGTAGCTGCCAACGCAGTCGCCGTCAACTTGGGTTTCTTCAACGGTAATAACCACCTCCTCGGTGCAGTTGTCGAAAGCGATGACATCGCCTTCGTTCAACACCGGAAGTTCATCCGAACATTCAAATGTCACGTCAGCCGGACCTTCTGCAATCACCGGAGGCACTTCATCGGTCAATCCAATAATTTGCTGGAAAGTAGAGCTGTTGCCGCACTCGTCGGTCAGCGTGTAGGTACGAATCACCGTTCCTGCGCAGCCGCCTGAAACAAGCACATCTTGCCAAGTGATGTCGACTTCCAACGCGCAGTTGTCGGTTGCACTTATATATAGGTTGTCAAAGTCGTCGCAGGGGGCTTCGATTTCGGCTTCGCCGGATGCGAGAGGCGCAGTGGTGTCAACCACCTCAATCGCTTGCATGAAGGTTGCACTGTTACCACACTCATCGGTCGCCGTCCATGTTCGGATGAAGCCAAACGCTTGCGGGCAATCACCTTGTACTTGCTCACCGTCAACAAACGAGAGGCTCACCTCGCCGCAATTGTCAGTCACAATCGGAGTGACCACAGGAATATCGGTGTTGCACTCGTAAGTGAACTCATTTTCCTGGTCGCCAAATACAGGCGCAGTGGTGTCTTGTACAGTGATCAACTGAACATAAATGGCCTGGTTGCCGCAGTTGTCGTATGCGCGGTAAATGCGCTGAATCGTATAATTCTGCAGACAATTGCCCGGAAGTTCAATGCTCGAACATTCGATGAACACATCGGCATCGCAGTTGTCGCTGGCAACGACAGATTCTACATCGCATGCAGGCACTTCCTCGTCGCACTCAAGCGTGAGGTTTTCAGGCACGACTTCAAACACAGGGTTGGTAGTGTCTTGTACGGTGATGGTGGTGGTAGCAGTGCTAACGTTCTCACAGAAGTCAGTTGCGGTCCATGTCCATACGATGGTGTAATTATCCGCACAGTCGCCGTCGATGATCTCTTCTGTGAACGCTACTGTTACTTCCAATCCACAGTTGTCGAAAATCTCGATGCCATCTGCTCCTGGAGCTGCAGGAACTGCGTCACACTCTACAGTGGCATCTTCAGGGTTGAGGATGGTAGGAGGTGTGGTGTCGAGCAGGGTGATGAACTGCTGAGTAGTTGCTGTGTTGCCGCACTCGTCAACCGCAGTATAAGTGCGTGCAATCACGCCCAAGCAGCCGCCTGACTGAAGTACGTCTTCGAAGGTGATGGTTACGTCACCACAGTTGTCAGTCGCTTCAGGACCTTGAACACTTTCAACATCGGTACATTCAACGGCTACTGCAACTTGGTAGGCACCGAACACAGGCGCAGTGGTATCAACCACGCTGATGATTTGCGGACCGACTTCAACGCTGTTTCCACAGATGTCGGTCAAAATGAAGGTGCGTTCGATGGTGTACTCCTGTGGGCAATCGCCTTCGATGATAACATCAACATTGTCAACCTCAACACCGTTGTCGCAGGCATCAATGCCTTCTGCGAGCACCAATGGCACATCTTGGTCACATTCAATAGTAAGGTCTCCGGGTACGAAGCTCACTTCAGGAGCAGTGGTATCAACCACAGTGATGATTTGTACGTGGAAGGCCTCGTTCTGGCAGCAATCAACTG
>DAITMF010000035.1:0-36711 GCA_036835325.1 Flavobacteriales bacterium | reverse complement strand
GTTGCTGAAGAAGCTCCGGTTGCTGAAGAAGCTCCGGTTGCTGAAGAAGCTCCGGCGGCTGAGGAAGCTGCTAGCGGCGACGAAGAGGCAAAAGCTGAATAAGTTTCAAATCACTGTTTTGACAGCCCAAGGCCGCCTGTATGGGCGGCCTTTTTTATTGGTTCTATGACGCACGACGATTGTTTTTACCTCGGAAAAATCACCAAACTCCACGGCTACAAAGGCGCCATGGTGATGTTTTTGGATGTTGACGACCCATCGCTCTACCATGAGTTAGACGGAGTTTTTCTCGACATCAACGGTCAATTGATTCCGCACTTCATCACACGCGCTGATCCAAGAGGCAACCAGATGATTGTGGAGTTTCAAGGAGTCTACGGTGAAGCCGCTGCTATGGCACTAATCAACAAGCCGATTTACCTGCCATTGGATTTGCTGCCTGCCCTTAGTGGTAAGCAATTCTACTTCCATGAAGTCATCGGGTTCACCATTCGCGACCTGAAATTTGGCGTGGTGGGTACGATACGTGCCATCACTGACCACCCTGTCAATCCGCTCTTCATTGTTGACCACAACGAGCGTGAAGTGCTGATACCGATGAACGATGACGTACTAGTGGAGGTCAACCGTGAGCTGCGCGAAATTGTTACCGACACTCCTGACGGGTTGATTGAATTGTTCTTGGGGAGCGGAAAGGAACAAAACGAAGATTAACCCTTGGTTAAGGAGTCTATTTTTTCTTTTCCTCAACTGAAACGTTCATAACTCGAATTTACAGAAGTACGATTCTGTGGTCTTCTGACGTACTTTCAGTGGGTCACATGGCAACGGCCAACCCACTCACCGGAATCGCCGGCACTCCGGCGCTCTTCTGAAAACCGAACGTATGGAAACGAAAAAGCAGCGAAAGATCTACGTACTCGACACCTCGGTGTTGTTGCACGACCACAACTCAATCTTGAGTTTTGAAGACAATGACATCGCCATTCCGATTACGGTACTTGAAGAACTCGACACCTTCAAGGTTGGCAACGACACCAAGAATTTCGAAGCACGCGAGTGCATCAGGATCATCGACCGACTAGCATCGGAGCACACCCTACGCGACTGGATTCCGCTCGACAACGCGGCCGGCGGACGATTAAAGATCATTTTGAGTGACCGCATTGATGACGCCCTCAACGCTGAGCACATCTTCGCCAAAGCGTCAAACGATCATAAAATCCTCAACGCGGCCATCCAACTGCAACAAGAAGAAAAAAAGGCCAAGGTCACCCTCGTTTCGAAAGACGTTAACCTGCGTTTGAAGGCCAAGGCACTCATCCTTCCGGCAGAAGATTATAAAACAGGAACGGTGCGCGATAAGCGCCACTTGTACACCGGTAAAACCTTGCTTGAAGACATCGATGGCGAAGACATCCGCAAGCTTTACACCGCCGGCAACACCCGTAAAATATCGATTCTCGGCGATGCGAGGATGAACAATCACTTCTACATCCTGAAGAATTGCCAGTCATCGGCATTGGGCTTTTTCAGCGAAACCAAAAAGCAGATTGAACGCGTTGACAGGGCCTATGCGTATGGCATCAAGCCCAAAAACGCCGAACAGGCCTTTGCACTGCACGCCATTATGAATCCTGAAATAAAACTGGTGACCATTTCAGGCGTTGCCGGTACGGGAAAAACATTGCTGGCTTTGGCCGGGTCGCTCGAGCAAAAGCACTTGTACGATACCATTCTTATGGCGCGGCCGATTGTGGCTTTGAGCAACAAAGACCTTGGGTTCTTGCCCGGCGATGCTGAAGAAAAAGTCAATCCGTACATGCAGCCTCTTTTCGACAACCTGAATTTCATCAAGAGTCAGTTTGGCGAAAACGAGAAAAAGTACAAAGCCATTGAAGAAATGAAGGCTGCGGGTCGCATACAAATCAGTCCGCTTGCTTACATCCGCGGCCGCAGTTTGACCAATACGATTTTTATTGTCGACGAAGCGCAAAACCTCACACCGCATGAGGTCAAAACCATCATTACCCGGGCCGGAGAAAACTGCAAGGTTATACTTACCGGTGACGTCCGGCAAATCGATACGCCGTACCTCGATGAACAATCAAACGGGCTGTCGTACGTCATTGACCGTTTGAAGGGCAAAGACCTCTTTTGCCATGTAACCCTTGACAAAGGTGAGCGATCAGAGTTGGCCAACATGGCGAATGAGTTCTTGTAAATCGAAGTTTTGTATCTTTTGTGGATGGATGGTCAGTTGAAACGCTATACGTCGTTCGAAGAATTCTACCCGTATTACCTGAGTGAGCACCGAAAAACGGGCACACGCGTTACCCATTTTGTGGGTACTACAGCGTTTTTCGCATTTCTTGGATATGCCGCTTTCAGCGGATGGTGGTGGGGAATCGTTGCAGGAATCGCTTCGGCTTATGGCATGGCGTGGATTGGCCACTTTTTCATCGAACGCAACAAACCGGCCACCTTTCAATACCCGCTTTGGTCGTTGATGGGTGACTTCAAACTTTACTTTGCCATTATTGCACGCAAGGAACGAATCAAAGGCCACTGAAATTCTGTAACTTAGAGTTCGAAACGAAATACCTTAACCATGCTGCGCGCTTTTCTCTCTCTTGTTGCAGTTGGGATTCTCTCAACTCAACACGTCTCGGCTCAAACCTCAGGCTGTACCAACATTCAAGCCGTTAACTTCAATCCTTCGGCGCTGATCGACGATGGTTCGTGCACCGTTTTTGAATCGGTCGTTAGCTACGATGCAAACTTGAACATTCCATTCAGCATCGGCACAGGCATCAGCAATGAACGCTTTGCAAAGGTTCAACACGGACCGATCGAATTCGGCATTAAGGCGAATCGCAGGTTCATCGAAGACTTGGTTCCGGTGAACGACAACTTTTACTTGGCTGAAGCCGGATATGCGCCAACAAGCTTCAGTGACCCAACCCCTGATATTGGCATAGGGACTTGGGATTTTCTATTCAGTTTTGATCTAGGCCCTTATACGTTCAGTGACCTGCGTGCCGTGGTAGAAATTGACTTTGACCCCATCAACAATGGCAATCAGGCAGCGCAGTATACACTTGACGTTTCATTTGTGATGGGCGCCTTGGGACTTTCAAATCAGAGCATTCGCCAAGAGTCAGAAAACCTCGGTTTCAACTACTGGCAGCTCATCGCGGGGCCAACGGCGCTGTTGTACGACCCGCTGTCGCCCGGGGTATATGATTTCACCATTCGGGTTGAAAACGAAGGCGGATATGTGCTTGGTTCAGTCGACATGATTGTAGTAGTTGATGACCCGATCGATGGGTGCACCAATCCTGCGGCGTGCAACTTCAGTCTTGATGCCAACGTCGATGACACCACCTGCGTATTCCCCGACCCTATGTTTGGGTGTGCCGAGTGCGAACACGATTTCAACAACAATGGCATTTGCGACGAACTTGAAGTCTTCGGATGCACCTACCCTTCGGCCCTCAATTACAATCCTGAAGCTACTTCAGACAACGGCAGCTGCACCTTCGAGTGCGATCAAACGCCGTGTAACCGGGCCGATTTTAATGGCAGCGGCAACGTCGACATACCTGACCTTCTGATTTTTTTAAGCTTGTTTGGTGAGAGTTGCAATTAAACTTCATGCATTCACAAAGGTTGCAACACCGTTCAAGACCAACTCAAGCGAATCTCCGGCCAGCAAATGCACATCTGTGCTTTGTTTTGTTGTTCGGATGCTCAGTTCACGTCCTCTAAACTGAATTCTGAAGCTGTATGCTTCCCATCCCGAAGGAAGCGACGGGTTGAGGTAGAGTTTTCCGTTGCGCACGCGCAAGCCTCCAAATCCTTCAACCACTGACAGCCATGTTCCGGCCATTGAGGTGATGTGGAGACCTTGGTAGGCTTCGTGATTGTAGTCGTCAAGATCGAGTCGTGCGGTTCGGAGATAGAGTTCGTAGGCCTTATCCATCCGTCCTAATCGCGCTGCAAGCACAACGTGGATGCAGGGCGATAAGCTCGATTCATGCACAGTTCGGGGTTCGTAGAAATCAAAATTCGCTGCCATTTCGTCGAGCGAGAAATCGTCTTCGAAGAAATAGAAGCCTTGCAAGACGTCGGCCTGCTTGATGAATACTGAACGCAGAATGCGGTCCCATGACCATTTTTGGTTGATCGGACGGTCTTCTTTGCGCAACTCTGCCACCGTGAGCAGTTCTTTATCGAGGAAGCCATCTTGTTGAAGACGAACAGCACTGCCCTCCATTTGAGGCAGGGCCATGTTCGCGATAATGGCTCCCCACTGTGCGGTTTCTTCGGCTTCATTAAAGTTCCATTGCTTTACTTTGGCAGCGTAGGCTTCAGGAGCATGCGTTCTCACCCAAGAAATAGCCTCTAAGGTGTAGCTCATGCACCAACGCGCGATGTAATTGGTGTACCAGTTGTTGTTAACGTTATTCTCGTACTCATTCGGACCTGTAACGCCAAGCATCACGTAGGCATTTCGGGCTTCCGACCAGTTTACCCGTTGCGCCCAAAAGCGAGAGATGCCAATAAGCACATCAAGGCCGTATTCAGCAAGGTAGGCTTCATCGCCGGTATGCCTGACGTAATTGAATATGCCAAATGCAATGGCGCCGTTTCGGTGGATCTCTTCGAAGGTGATTTCCCATTCGTTGTGGCATTCTTCACCGTTCATGGTGACCATGGGATACAATGCGGCACCGTTTGTAAAGCCAAGTTTCTCGGCGTTTTCAATCGCCTTGTCGAGTTGCTTGTAGCGGTACACAAGCAATTGGCGAGCTACCGTTTTGTCGTGCGTGTTCAAATAAAACGGCAAGCAATAGGCTTCGGTATCCCAATAGGTTGAGCCTCCATACTTTTCACCGGTAAAGCCTTTCGGACCGATATTCAAACGGTCGTCTTTGCCCGTGTAGGTTTGATTCAGGTGGAAGATGTTGAACCGAATACCCTGCTGAGCGGCCACATCGCCTTCAATAACAATGTCGCCTGCTTCCCATATACGGGCCCATGCGGAAACGTGTTGAGCGAACAATCCATGCTCACCCATAGTGTATGCGCGTTCAGCCGCGCGCACGGCTGCTGCAGAAACGCCCTCTTCACCTTCGGGGGTGTAATTCAACGAAGATGTCAGACCAACAAACTTCGTGAGTACGGCCTCATCATTTACTCCAAGATCGATTGACCAGCGTTGAAGGGCTGTAAAGCCATTTTCAGTGGTTTCGTAGTCGTTGATTTCGACGGTGGCGCCATTCACCTTGAGTTCACTAATGGTTGAGGCAGCGACGTGGAATTCAGTTTTCCGCGTAACGCTTTGCACCATCGCCATTCGGTGGTCGGCCGCAACGGAATGGGCTTCCCAGAACTGCTCATCCCAGTTGGTGTCTTCGTTGAACACGTTGCCGTCAACGACCGATTCGATGACCACCTTTGCAGGTGCTGCTCCATCAACTTTTATCGAATAGTTAATGAAGGCTGTTTCGTCGTCATCCATTGAGCAGAAACGCATTGCATTTACGTTTACCACCCGGCCGTTGCTCATCCGCGCAGCGAAAGAACGCAACAGTAAACCCCGTCGCATATCGAGTTCACGACGGAATTCGATGACCTCCGCAAGATGTAAATCAAGGGCTTCGCCGTCGACCGAAACCTTGATGCCAATCCAGTTGACACTGTTGAGCACTTTGGCGAAGTACTCAGGGTAGCCGTTTTTCCACCAGCCTACGCGGGTTTTGTCAGGGTAGTAAACCCCTGCTACGTAGCTGCCCCTCAACGAATCACCGCTGTACTGCTCTTCGAAGTTGGCACGCTGGCCGAACTTACCGTTTCCGATACTGAAAATCGACTCAGAACTGCGCTGGTATTCAGGATGAAAACCTTCTTCAACGACCAACCAAGGGTCTTCTTTGAGGTACTTAATCATGGTAAACTACTTAAGGGAGGAGGGCATTCATGCGCTCAATCGAGAACGAATCGAAACCGCCGATAACGGCTTCTGCAGTGGTCAGTACAGCAGAATCGCCGACACCAATGACACGGAATCCACCTGCATGGGCTGCCTCGATACCGGCCAATGCGTCTTCAAAGACGACGATTCGCGCAGGTTCAACACCAAGGTCTCTTGCGCCCATGATGAAGACTTCAGGATCGGGCTTCGAATACGTCACACGGTTTCCATCGACGATGGTGTCAAAAAAGGGCGTTAGCTCGATGGCATCGAGAATGCGCGTGGCATTCTTGCTCGATGAACCGAGACCGATGCGTATGCCGGCATCGCGTAGCTCTTCCAAAAACCGGCGAACACCCGGCAAGATTTCTGCCGGTTGCATGGAAGAAATGAAATCAAGGTACCAAGCGTTCTTCTTGTCCATCAAGGCCATTTTTGTCTCGTTATCGAGAAACAGAGACCCTTTTTGGAGGATGGTTTCGAGGCTGTCAACGCGGCTCAAACCTTTCAGAAGCTCATTGTCTTCTTCGGTAAATTCTATACCAAGTTCAATCGCTAGACGTTGCCAGGCCTTGAAGTGGTACCTGGCCGAGTCAACGATGACTCCATCCATATCAAAGAGGCAGGCTTGGATCATGGTTTCGTTCAATGATTTGAAGAAGCAACATTTCGGCTGCGGCCTTTATCACCCATTTCGAGCTTGATTTGCCCAAGGATGAGCAGCTCAGCCGAAGCTGGGTTCGTGGCCAATGGAATGTTATTGCGGTTGCAGGCCTTGAGGAATTCAACCACATCGCGCTCGTAGTCTTGCACGATGTCGGCATCTCTGAAGAAGAGCACCATGCCCAAATCACCTTGCTCTACGCGCTTGGTAAGTTCGGCATAGCCGCCCAATTTGCCCGGAGAAAGGTGCTCGACATCGGCCTTGATACCACCTTGTTCAACGAAGTCAGCGGTAAGACCCGTCGCCAAGAGCTTGCGGCCCCATAACCATGATTCACGTTCTTTGAGAAACGCTACCAGGTTGGGTTTCATTCGGTCATGGGCAATAAGGGCTATGGCTTTGCTGGTCATCAGCGCTGAAGTTGGGGAATCAAGTAGCGGACGTGGTAATCGGCCAAGGTTTCGATGGGTTTTTGCACGATGTTGCCCAAGGGGATGCCTTCTTCTTTGCACACATCAGCGAGGACATCGCTGAAGTACCAAGCCACAGACCCCACAAAGTGGCAGGGTGTAGTGCGGTAATCGGCGAAGCATTTCACGTGAATGTTGACGAAGGTACGGAGGCCATCGCGCATCCATTCGCGGATGAGGGCGTGATCGCGGAAGCGGCTAATAAACGGCATAAAACTCGCCAACCAGACATTGGCATGTGGATTGCCGTACACGCAATGCACCAGTTCGTCTTTGGTCAGCGTGTAGGTTTCTTCAAACGCTGTGCGGATGTCATCCGGCAATTGCTTGTAGAAGTAAGCACGTAAAAGTGCCTTACCGAACCAGCTGCCACTGCCTTCATCACCCAAAATGTAGGCCAAGGCCGGGACTTCTTCGCTCAAGGTTTCGCCATCGAAGTGGCAGGAATTCGAACCGGTTCCCAGGATGGAGGCAATGCACGGACGACCATCGTAAACAGCGTATGCCGCTCCAAGCAGGTCATGCTCAACCACCACTTTCGCTTTGGGAAACACCTGCTTAAGTGCATCCGTAATGACTTTACACAGATTTGGCGTGCTCGATCCTGCACCGTAAAAAAATACGTGTTCAACGGCATTTGCAACCGCAGTTACTTGCGGAGTCTCCCCCAATTGATTCACCACAAACGTTGTCGAATGGAAGTATGGGTTGAAGCCCATGGTGCTGAAATCACCGTGGCGTTGCCCCGTTGAATCAATCACCAACCAATCGCATTTGGTTGAACCACTATCTGCTATAAGAATCATTCGTGCAGGTTCCTGTTAAATCAACGCCACCAGATCAGCAACGCGGGTAGCGTAACCGAACTCGTTGTCGTACCAGCCGAGTACTTTTACAAGATTTCCGTTGGTCGTAGTGAGCGAAGCATCAAAAATACAAGAATGTGTATTCCCTACAATGTCAATTGATACAATAGGGTCTTCGGTGTACTCCAAAATGCCTTTCATAGAACCTTCGGCGGCCTCTTTCATCGCCGCATTGATTTCTTCAGCGGTTACATCGCGCTTCAAGATTGCAGTCAGGTCAGTCAAAGAACCATCGGGTGTTGGAACGCGAACGGCCTGACCGTCGAGCTTACCTTTGAGCTCGGGCAATACCAAACCCACTGCACTTGCAGCTCCGGTCGATGTAGGAATCATGCTCATCGCAGCAGCACGGGCACGGCGAAGGTCGCTGTGGGGTGCGTCTTGCAAATTTTGATCGGCAGTGTACGCGTGAATGGTGGTGATGTAGCCTTTCTCAACGCCGAATTTGTCGTTGAGCACTTTTACCATCGGCGCCAAACAGTTGGTGGTGCAGCTGGCGTTTGAGAGAACGGTATCTTCAGAGGTGATGGTGTTTTCGTTTACACCAATGACGATCGTTTTCACGCTGCCCTTCGCAGGTGAAGTGATGATTACCTTTTTGGCCCCTGCGGTGATGTGCATTTCGGCTTCTTCCTGAGAACGGAAAACGCCGGTTGATTCAACCACGGTATGAACGCCAAGTGCGCCCCAGTTCAACGCCGTCGGATTGCGCTCGGCGGTGACTTGAATGTGCTTTCCGTCAACAACCAAGGCTCCGTTTGAAACCGCGACGGTACCAGGGTAGCGACCGTGAATGCTGTCGTACTTGAGCAAATGAGCAAGGGTTTCAACTTTGGTGAGGTCATTGACTGCAACAACTTCAACGCCTTCCATTGCCATAAGGCTGCGGAAGGTCAAGCGGCCGATGCGGCCAAATCCGTTAATGGCAACTTTCTTAGACATGGTTTTGATGTTTTAGATGGATAGGATGTTGGATATGCGAATTTCCTCGTCGCTCGGACGCACTTTCATGGTGCTGGCCTCGATGAGGGGTGTGTAATGTACCTTGTCATTGACGATGCCCACGGCCACGTCTTGGTGACCTTCAAGGATGCCTTCAACAGCGGCAACGCCCATGCGGCTTGCCAACACACGGTCAGCAGCGCTTGGTGAACCGCCCCGTTGGATGTGCCCCAATACCGTAACACGGGTTTCGTATTGGGCATACTTCTCATTGACCTTTTTGGCTACTTCGTAGGCGCCTCCATTGGCATCGCCTTCGGCGACGATCACAATAGAACTGGTTTTATTGCTTTCCGCACCTCGCTCGAGGGTGGCTACCAAGTCGTCAATACTCTGCTCTACTTCAGGAAGGAGTACCGCAATGGCACCGGTTGCGATACCGGCTTTGAGGGCGATGAAACCGGCATCACGTCCCATGACCTCAACGAAAAACAGACGGTTGTGGCTGTTGGCGGTGTCGCGAATCTTGTCAACGGCTTCAACGACGGTGTTGGTTGCGGTATCAAAGCCAATGGTGTTGTCAGTGCCGAACAAATCGTTGTCGATGGTTCCGGGGATACCAACTACGGGCACCCCGAACTCCTCATGGAAAACATGCGCACCCATGAATGTTCCGTTACCGCCAATGGTTATCAATGCATCGATGCCGTTTGCCTTCAAATTCGTATAGGCGGTTTTACGGCCTTCAATGGTCATGAACTCTTCAGAGCGGGCACTTTTAAGTATGGTTCCGCCGCGGCCTAGAATTTTAGCCACCGACCGCACATTCAAGCGCTTAAAATCACCTCGAATCAACCCATCGTATCCCTGAAAAATGCCTTCGATTTCAATGTTGTGGAAGACCGCCGTACGCACAACGGCGCGGATGGCAGCATTCATGCCCGGTGAGTCACCACCTGAGGTGAGAACACCTATTTTACGGATCGCAGTTTCTTGCTTCATAATCTAAGCGACGAAGTTAGTGTATTTTTTACACTTACCAAATTTACGGTATGTAAGCCAAAGATTTGAAATCTCGTGCAAAATGTTGACTGTCGGTACAAAATGGTACAAAACTTGTGTTAAACCTTCTACTCTCGGCATCGGGCAGATGCAGGTGATCGCTATTTTCGCACAATGACAAAGATTGTATTCATTACCGGAGCAAGCAGCGGAATTGGAAAGGCTGCTGCCGAGCATGCGCTCAAAGCCGGACATTCCGTTTTCGCGACTGCACGCAACGAAGCGGCCCTGAAAGCACTGGCCCTCTCAAACCCTGATACATTCAACTACGCTGTGGCCGACGTCACCGATGTTGAGGCCATGAAGGCCGCCTTTCATGCGTGCCTCACTGCATTTGGGCGCATTGATGTTCTGGTGAACAACGCCGGATTGGGCATATTCGACCCAATCGCTGAAGGGAAGCTCGACGATTGGCATACCATGTTCGATGTAAACGTGAAAGGCTTGTTGACGTGCATCCATTTGGCCATTCCCGAGTTGCGCAAGAGCAAAGGGCAGCTGATCAACATCACTTCGGTTGCCGCACACAATGTGTTCCCCAACTCGGGTGTTTACTGCAGCACCAAGCACGCTGTATTGGCCATTTCTGAAGCGGTTCGTCTCGAACTCGGCACCGAAATTCGGGTTACATCTATCAGTCCGGGTTCGGTGAATACTGCATTCATCGATCAAACCCGCAACGAACAACTGCTGGCCAACTACAAAGATTACTTCGCTGCGGGCTTGTCTCCGGATGACATTGCGCGCCAAATTCTGTATACCATCGATGCACCTGACAATCAGGTCATCAGCGAAATCATCATCCGACCTAACAAAGCTGTGAAATGAAATCACTTTTCGTTTTTATCCTCGCCTCTTTTTTCATCGGTCAGAGCGTGCTTGCACAAACCACAGCTGCACATCCATCCGAAAAAAAAGAAACCACAACGACTTACAACGGAAGCTTGCACTTGGTGGTTCCGGAAGCTCAGGCACGCGAATCGGTGGTGTTGAAATGGCACCCCAACTACCCACAAAACGCTGCGGGAAGGAGCTCAGTTCGCATAAGTACAGTTCACTTTGCAAGCATTAGCAGCTCAGGCCGGGCCAACAATGTGCTCGAATGTGGCGTCACCATGGGTGTTGAAGTTAAGCTTGACGGGGCCACTTCTGCCAAAATCAGTGTCCTCAAAGAGCAATTCCCGTCGGGTGAATTTGCATTCGTGGTTGACAACAAGGTAGTTGCCGTGCTGACCTTCATCGATGGCATCAGCAATTACAACCTCGTTATCCCTGTGACCAGAGATTATCAGGCACAGCAAATTGAAGCGCTGGTAAAACACAACAACGGACGTTGAATTCGGGCAAGCATATAGCTTTTTTGTGCAGTTCGCTCAGTTGGGGTGGATTGGAAATGAATGTTCTCCGCTTCGCGGGGTGGATGAAAGACGAGGGGTACACGGTAAGCGTGTGGTGCGTCAGTGATAGTCCGCTCGGTGAAGCCGCCCAAGCCGCCAAGCACCGCTGTGTTTTCATAAAGCACCACGTTAAATACGGCGACCTCAAAGGCGCCATTCGATTGGCGAAGCTGTTCACCGAACACGAAGTTGACGTGGTATGGATTCGCGACACCCGCGACATGAGCATTTGCGGATGGGCGAAACGCTGGTCGACTCGAAAAATCAGCATTTTGTATCAACAAGCGATGCAACTCGGGGTGAGCAAACGCGACCCTATACACACCGATCGCTTCAAGCGCATTGATGCATGGGTTGCCCCCTTGAACTACTTGGCCGAACAAGTGAAAACGATGACGCGGTATCCGGCGAACCGCATCGCGGTGATTCCGTTGGCTGTTGATGTTGAACGCTTCTCCTCTGCCCTGTCAAAGAATGAGGCACGAACTGCATTGGGTTTACCAACTGACCGTTTGCTCTTGGGTACCGTGGGAAGAATCGACCCATTGAAAGGTCAGGCTTTTCTGATTGAGCAATTCGCATCTATTTGCGAAAAGGGGCTCGATGTAGACCTTGTGATAGTAGGCGACCCAACACGCAATGAAGGCGATGCGTACCTGAAACAACTGAAACAACTGGCCGAAACAGCGCCCGTTCAAGGCAGGGTTCACTTTAGGCCTCACCGCGATGACGTTGAGAACGTGTACCGTGCACTCGATGTGTTTGCAATGGCATCAACCGGCGAAACCTTCGGAATGGTAACCATTGAAGCCATGGTGAGCGGCTGCGCGGTTGTTGGTACAAACCGATCAGGAACACCCGAACTGCTTGCTGACGGACGTGGTGCGCTCTATGAACCCGACGATTCAGCGTCATTTCTAGAAGCCGTTGAACCGGTCTTGGTTGATGCTGAGGTGCGCGCAGCGATGTCGGCGAAGGCCTATGCGCACGCCGCTTCAACATTTCACAGGCAGAGGGTGCTCGAACAACTCAGGCACTTGGTAAATACGCTTGGTTAACCAAGCGCTTTTACCCGGGAAGTTTACCGTTGGGTTTTGACTCCAAAAAAGGCACTCCTGAGCCCTCTTCCCGACGACTTTGCACGCCAAATTGTATGAATTATAGCAGTTCAGACGACTGAATACGAGCAGATCTTCGGCTGTTTTTCTTCTCCAACCAGCATTTTACAATGGCCCAAAAATGACCCGGAACAAAACTTCAGAAAATGAAAAACCCGCGACTAGCGCGGGTTTCAGTGGTCTTTGGCGGAGAGAGAGGGATTCGAACCCCCGGAGGTGTGACCCTCAACGGTTTTCAAGACCGCCGCATTCGACCACTCTGCCATCTCTCCGCGGCAAAAGTAGTGTAATTTTTCGTTCACACACAAGCAGGTTTCGTTCAATAGTCCGATTTTTGTAGTCATCTCACTGAGATTCCGTACTTTTAATAGCTCAACATTCTTCTATCATGCGCGTTTTTCGAAGCCTCTTAGTTCTTTTTTGTGCCGTATTCCCTGCTCTTGGCTTTGCAGGTGTGCGGGCATCGTTCGACCTGAAAGAGTTCTTACTCCCCGGAGAAGGACACCTCTTGGAAACACATCTGCTCTTTGATGCGCAATCGTTGCTATGGTTGCCAACAGGAGAAGGCAATGTGCAAGCCGCTGTAGAACTCACGATCATCCTTCAGAAAGGAACCGAAATTGTTGACTTCAAGAAGCTCCGCATCAATTCACTTGAGGTGCAACAAGGTCAAGAATCTGACTTTTTCGATATCCAACGTTTCGTTGTTCAACCGGGAACCTACGTGGTTGAGGTGAAACTGAAAGACCTCAACGCAAGCAACTCCGAAACGGCATCGTTTACGAAAGCGGTGGCTACTCGGCTCGATGCGCAGCAACCTTGTGTATCAGGACTCTTTTTTGTGAGCGCCTACTCGAAAACGCAAACGCCAAGCGAGTTAACACGCTCCGGATTTGACATGTTGCCGGCAGTGTCTGATTATTTCCCTACCGAATCTGAAAAACTCGTCGTATACGGTGAAGCTTACAACGCCGACAAAGCAGGCTTTGACGGCAATAAGTACATCGTTTCATCTTACCTGGCAGGCGAAGCAGGAGAAATCGAAAATTCGAGACGCTACCACCGTCGTGATATTGCGCAAGTCACTCCATTGCTCGAATCTGTGCCCATTTCAGATTTGCCATCCGGAAGCTACGAATATGTGATGGAAATGCGTTCGCCCTCCAACGAGCTGATTGCGCAAGAGTCGGTGCCGTTTTACCGAGCAAAAATCGAGAAACAAACCTTCTCTGAGTCCATCGACCCTGACGCCTATGTCTCAACACCGGGAATGGCTTTCAACAACCCCGATAGCATTCGAAGTTACGTGAGTTGGCTGTACCCATTGGCCAACAATGTGGAGCAACGAACCATCAATGCTCAGGTTGATGCCAATGACCCTGAAGTGCTGAAAAGCTACTTCTTCTCATTTTGGGAAAGCCGTGAACCGGAGCGCCCCATTGATGCTTGGATGTATTACGTGAAGGAAGTTTGGTACGTGAATCGCAAGTACAAATCGCCCATTATGCCCGGCTACAGAACCGACCGTGGCCGCATTTGGTTGGCCTACGGAAAGCCCAATACCATTGTCGAACGGCACAATAGCTTAAACTACTTCCCTATTGAAATATGGCACTACCACCGCATTGATCGGTTCACCGATCGCCGGTTCCTCTTCTTCTCGCGCAATGTTGTAAACTACGATTTCGCCTTGCTGCATTCGGATATGCTGGGAGAAACCCAAAATCAAGACTGGCGCTCCATCGTGCAATCAAAAAATAACGACCTTCGTCCGACCGATAGCGCACTGAATACCATGGCTCCGCGCGATACCTACTCGTTGGATGAACTCGAAGACCTCTTCTTCAATCCCCGTTAATGACAAAAGGCAGGTAGCCGTTGTTATTCTGAACTGGAACGGCTTGCGTTTTCTTCAGCAGTTTTTGCCCTCTGTTGTTGAATACACACGCCATGACGCTCAAATTTGGATCGCCGACAACGGCTCGACCGATGCCTCTTTGGACTGGGTTTCAGCGAACTTTCCTGAGGTTCGCATCCACCGGAATGGAAAAAACCACGGTTTTGCGCTGGGTTACAACGAGGCACTGAAGCACATTGATGCCCAGGTATACGTTTTGCTCAACAGCGATGTGGAGGTCACACCAAACTGGCTGCCTCCTGTACTTCAGTACATGGAACGTGAGAACATAGTCGCCTGCCAACCAAAAATTCTCGATTGCAATCGCCGTGACTTCTTCGAACATGCAGGTGCGACAGGGGGCTTCATTGACCGCAACGGATTCGTCTTTTGTGCAGGCCGAATCTTCAACGCCTTCGAAGAAGACCACGGCCAGTACAATGCAAACAAAGAAGTGTTTTGGGCAAGCGGCGCCTGTTTGGTGGTCAGGTCATCGGCCTACCACGAAGTTGACGGCTTGGATGCCGATTTCTTCGCCCACATGGAAGAAATCGACTTGTGTTGGCGACTGAAAAACCGCGGTTACCGCATCGGAGCATGCGGTGAAAGTGCAGTGTACCACGTTGGCGGCGGAACCCTCGATAAGCTCAATCCCTTCAAAACCTTTCTCAATTTCCGAAACAACCTCTTTATCCTGGTCAAGAACTACCACTACGGCAGCTTGGTACGAATTCTTCTGAAGCGAATGACCCTCGACGGCATTGCTGCCTTCCGGTTCATCACCGAAGGCAAATGGAGCTACTTCACAGCTGTGTTTAAAGCACACATGTCGTTCTACGCCATGTTGCCGCTGATGCTTGGCAAACGAAAAGCCATAGTGAACAAACTGAACGAACGGCAAGCCACCGCAAACCGGAAAGGTTGGTACACCGGCAGCATTATTCGCGACTACTTCTTGAAGAAAATCACGCGCTTTTCTGATTTACCGAGTGAACGTTTCATGTGATTTCAAACGGTTGTAAAGTTTTGTCAAACGACGGTAAAGTTGTAGCCACCTGGCGTGTAAATCGGCTTCAGATGTAGGGCAACTTTGCCACATGAATGCACGATTTGGCAGTTCGTTGCCGCTCGTTCGACCGGCACTGGCGCTCGTTTTAGGGATTTTGTTTGGACGGATGAGCAGCATCAGCCTTCCTCTTTGGTGTCTCGCCATTTTGTTCGGGCTGTTGGTGCTTTTGCATGCGACCAAAACACCCCGCGAAGCGCAGTACCCTATTCGATCAATGCTCGTGCTTCTTTGTTTCGTGGCCCTCGGATACCGGAGTTACCAAGAAACACGCCTTCCCTACACCACGATGGCCGAAGGCCGCATCGAAGGTCGACTGCACATTGCCGGAAACCCGCGGTGCAACGATTACAAATGCCGTGTGGTTGCCACTGTGAACCTTGTTGACACCACCGGTTTTCAACGCTTGAACAAGCTTGAACTTGTGGTTCCGGCGCGCTTCGAAGCCCAGCTCATTGAAGGCTCCATGGTTAAAGTTACAGGGCGCGGTGCACCGTTCAGGCACCCACCGAATCCTTACCAGTACGATCCGGTAGAGCGGGCGAAGGCGCAAAACCTCACCGGTCAACTGATTGCTGATTCGATCGCAATCGTTCACCAAGCGGAATACGGCTGGCGTTTGCGCGGACAACGCTGGCTATGGGCGGGCCTCTCAGGCATTGACAATGCACGTGTACGTGGCATGTGCTTTGCCTTGCTAACAGGTGACAAGTCAGAGCTCGACAACGACCTACGGACGGCCTTCGCAAGGTGCGGCACCATGCACTTGCTCGCTGTAAGTGGACTTCATGCAGGCTTGGTGGCTTGGCTACCCTTGCTGCTCATGCGGAGGTACCGTCAGCGCCACTGGTCAATCATTCTGTTTGCGGTGGTGATTGCTGTGGTGTGGGGCTTTGCGTGGTTTACCGGCATGTCGGCTTCGGTCATACGGGCAGCCAGCATGTTGAGCATGATGGCTTTGGGCTTGCTGATTCGAAAACGCGTTTCGACCTTAAATGCCTTGGCAGCTGCAGCTTTGTTTATGCTCCTTTCAGAACCCGATTTGCTGTTCAATGCCGGATTTTTGTTGTCGTTTCTGGCTGTTGCCGCAATTGTTAGCTTCACGCCCATTATCCGTGAGCAATTGCCCGTTACGCGCCGAAAATGGCTGAATGGCATCTTGGGTTCTTCATCGGTTACCTTGGCCGCTCAGGCCGGTACAACGCCGGTGTCGCTCTATTGCTTCAACCAAATGCCAATTCTGTTTCTGCCGGCTAACCTAGTCGCAGTGCCTCTGGGCACCCTCCTACTCTATTTACTCATGCTGCACACCGTTTTGCTGAGTGCCGGAGTTGATTTTGGCGCGTTGACATGGCTTATCAACGCCATTGGGAGGGTGTTAATAGGCGCTTCAGAAGCCATTGCTTCACTCAAATGGGCTGCCGCTGAAGGCATCGCACTATCGCTCACGGCAACTGTGCTTCTGGCGGTGTCAACCGTGGTGTACTTCGCCATCTTGGTAAAGAAAGCGCCTCGAAACTGGTGGCCCATCTTGCCTTTGGCCATCGCGTTCATCGTTCTGCTTCCTCAGCAACGCGAAAGCTCATCTGAATTGGTCTTTTTCAGTCAGTACAAAGGTGTGAGCATTGGCCTTCGAAACGCAGAAACTGCTTACGTGCTGGCTGATGAAACGTCGGGCGATTTCGCCTTCGGCGGATGGTTAAAACAACACAGGGCAACCGTGATACGGCTAGCATCTGACACCTTGTTTTACTTGGATGGATGGCGGATTGAACGCTGCAATGACCGATTCAACGTCGGACCATTGGTGTTGCTTCCGACCGGCAAAAACGCTCAAGAAAACAGCGAGCTTGGTGGATGGCGACTACGTAGGAAATGGAACAGCTGGCTGCTCATCCATCCGAAAAAAGAAAACCTTGATGATTGGAACTGGGATGACGCAGCCTTGCGCGTGCAGTTCAACTGAGCTGAAGCAACTGGCTCACCGTGCGGGTCACATACGACT
Source organism: Flavobacteriales bacterium (assembly GCA_036835325.1). Lineage (GTDB taxonomy): Bacteria > Bacteroidota > Bacteroidia > Flavobacteriales_D > Sanyastnellaceae > CAMCHP01. Next base: position 19,244 of record DAITMF010000035.1, on the reverse strand, counting down.
CCCACAGTACGATTTCGTCGATTACCCGAATGCTGTCGACACGATTGTTTTTGCGCGAATAGCGCGCCTCAACGTAAAAATGGTTCAAACAAAAGATGCTTAGCACATAACGGCCTTTCACCAAACGTTGACCAAAACAAATACCATTGTCCCAAAGGTAATTGGTCTTTTCATCGAGGGGAAGCTGTTCAAACTGTGCGGTGGTCATGGCGAGTTACTGGATCGGCTTAGACGCCGAGGAATTCACTCACACTTTACGTAAACCATGTAAAAAGGTTACGCTCAGAGCGTTGTCAGCCTTGCAAAGAGGGAAAAAACAAGCGATCGAGCAAGTGCGGAAGGTTGATGAACTCACTGCGCTTGCTTATGAACGCAAGGGCTTCGTGCTGTTCAGCCTGGAGGCGGGTAACCGCGTCATCGTCAGAGCCAAAGAAAACAACCGGTACCTCAATGTAGCATTTGCGCATCATCTTGACCAAGTCAAAACCGGTCATGCCGGTAAGTCGGGTATCGGTGAGTACCACATCGAACACGGGTTCATTGAGTTTTTCGAGTGCTGCACGGGCATCCGAGACCACCACAACCTCGTATGCATAGTTGCGAAGGAAACGGCTTGTTAAGCTTGCCGTAACCGAATCTGAATCAACAACAAGGATGCTTTTCATTGGCCTATTCGCTGGGCTAAAGCTATCTTTGCATAAGGGAACGGCTGTAAGAACTTTATCCCGCAGTAACGTAAGACAATTCCTACACGCTATGACTGAAACGGTTAAACTGGTTGAATGTCCGCGAGATGCCATGCAAGGCCTGCACGACTTCATTCCGACCTCTACAAAGGTTGCCTACATCAATTCACTGCTAAAGGTAGGATTTGACACCCTCGATTTCGGAAGCTTCGTATCGCCCAAAGCCATTCCGCAAATGCGCGACACGGCTGAAGTACTTGATCGGCTTGATGCATCAGCAACGAAACTTCTTGCGATAGTCGCCAACGAACGCGGCGCAGAACAAGCGGTTTCTTTTGACCGTGTTCATTACTTGGGATACCCCTTCTCAGTTTCTGAAGAGTTTCAAAAACGCAACACCAATGCAACGATTGAAGATTCACTGCTCCGTGCGGATGCCATTCAGAACCTATGTGTAAAGAACAACAAAGAGGCTGTTTTTTACCTTTCAATGGCTTTCGGCAACCCTTATGGAGAGGCCTGGCACCCTGACATTGTAACGCGATGGTGCGAACGCTTGCACAACGAACTCGGGGTGAACATTCTCGCCTTGAGCGATACCATCGGTGCGTCAACACCTGAAGTCATTTACGATTTGTTTGCGACGGTGTTGGGCGAAATGCCCAAAGCTGAAATCGGTGCCCACTTGCACACAACCCCCGACCGTTGGGAAGAAAAACTTGCCGCAGCGTGGAACGCAGGATGCCGTCGTTTCGATGGCGCACTAAAGGGATTTGGCGGTTGTCCGATGGCGGCCGATGACCTCACCGGCAATATGCCTACCGAACGCATGGTTGATTGGTTCAATGAACACACGGTTCACACCGGTTTATCGACTGATGCATTCGAACGTGCCTTGTTGGAAAGCACGAAGGTATTTACGGCTTAATTCAAGCAGTGATTGAAGGTGTTGAAGGCAAAGCGTTTGCGGTAGAGCTGAATGGATTCAAATTTTCGGACGTTAATCCGGATTTTGCAACGTTTCACGAGTGTTAGGCTTAGGTCAGTTAATCTTGATCAAAGCCTAATACGCGAAACGCGTGCCAAAGTTTCGTAACTCAGTTCAGGTAATGCGCAAAAACAAGGATTTTCTTTGAGGTCTTCTTTCGAATAAAGATGAACTCAACCTTTTCGTTGATCAATTTGGTACTGAAGGTTTTCATAGCAAGCTGGATTGGTCAAACGTTCTTCAAAGTTAGCCATAAATGAGCTAAAGAAGTTAACCGCTCGTCGATTCAACCTTGGCCTTTCGGCGAACGGCAAACTGAATCGAGCTTCTCAGGCAAGCGTCACGGCCGCCAAACCAAGACCAACTACAATGATCAAGAGCTTGCGCAAATTGAAGTGATGGCCATCAGAGGTCTCGAAAAGCATGGTCGTTGCGATGTGCAGCAAAATACCGATGAGCATGCCTCCGAGGGCACTTAAGAGCAGGTTGGCATCGAGTCCGGAATGGTGCAAAAGCACGTCACTCAGCAACATGCCCGCCAAGGGAACAAGCGCAAATATGGCGATGTAAAACCACTGCCACCCTTTCGAAAGACGGGTTGCGAGCAGAAGCGCAGCGAGCACCATGGCCACCGGAAAGGTGTGAATCATCAACCCGATCATCAACGATGATGAATCAAGGTCAATGTGCATGTCGCCATGATGATGGTGGTGATGTGCATGGGCGCCCCCGGCCAATGGCATGGCTTCAATAAAGCCGTGAACACACAAACTCAAGAAAGCGGCCAACGGAAACGCTCTTGTTCTTGTGCTTGGGCCATGGTGGTGCTCCTTCTCTGAATGGTCATGGCTGTGGCCATGATCGTGCAGATGCGAGTGACCGTGCTCAATGCCGTTGCTGAAGTACTCCAAGAAGATTTGAAGAACAAACCCGGCCAAAATGAACCATCCGGGACTGAGGGTATTCGCGGACTCATGCGCGTGCCCTGAGTGAAAAACCTCAGGCACCAAGTGTAAAAAAATCAACCCAATGAGGTAGGAACCACCAAAAGCCAAAAGCAGACTCAACTGCTTCACCAACTTCTTGCCCCAAATGTGAACAACGGCCGCTCCGCCAAGGGTTGAAGCGGCCAAAAGTGCACTGTAAGTGAGAATTTCGGTCATAGTTTTTGCGCAACCAAAATCACCCGAGGTGACGTTTGGGGGGCAAAGGTCGTTAAATTGTAATCACCGAAGACGTTTTTCACAACGAAACTTTGTTGCGTTAACATCGTGTGCAAAGTGGCCGGTGAAAGTGCTTGCACTTTTTCGGTATAGAAGTGGCTTCTGTTATCGGCTTCGAACCGAATTTCCTTCACAATGTGGTTATCAGTTGCGTAGCGCAGAATGTTGAAGTGTATACCGCCACGTTCAAGGGTTTCAGTGCGCACCAAACGCTCTACCACCAATGGAGCATTGAGAAAGTCGAGTACAAAGACCCCGTTGGTGGTGAGGTGTCTGTGCACAGCGTTCACAACGGCGGCATTGTCAGTGACCTCATCGAAGTACCCGAAGCTGGTGAAAAGGTTGGCCACGAGGTCAAAATGTTCATTGAGTTGCATGGTGCGCATATCGCCTTGGACATAGCGAATCGAGCTCGGTCCGATTTCTCGTGCTTTTTCAATGCTTTGAGCTGACAGGTCGAAACCGGTAACACGGCATCCCAACGATTCAAAAACGCGAGCGTGTCGGCCCGCCCCGCAAGCGAGGTCAAGAACAGCGGGCTCGCGTCCCCATCCATCCCCCAAAAAAGAAAAAAGACGTTTGATAAATGCCTCTGCTTCTGCGTCGTTTCGGTTTCCGTACAGCACGTGGTACCAAGGGGTATCGAACCACTCGGCAAACCACTCTTCGTTTCTGTTTTCTGACACGTGTTCGGGGCTTTGTCTTACAAAACTGGCAGACAAGTTAAGGCAAAGGAACGAGCCGCACGAACGTAAACCGATGAGAAACCAATTAGTCTACCGTTCCGATGAACAACAGCGCCCTTATTTTTCAAGAATTCAGTCGTTTCAACGACGACAGCGTTATGATTGCCTTTCGCGGCGATTTGTCTGAAAAACTGCTCGATGCTCTTTTGGCATTGGCCGAAGAAAAGCTCGCCGATTTGGGTTGCCGCACGGCCACCAGAAAGAAGGCCTTTCACATCTTGGTTGAGTGCATTCAGAACATTTACAAACATTCTGATGCAACAGGTCAGCGTGAAATGACCAAATCAAGCAACGGCATTATCATCATGACCGCCACTGAGCATGGCGTGCGCATTGCAACCGGCAATAGCATAACACGGGTTGAGGCGCGCTTTCTCAAAAGCCGCTTGGAGACCATTGTAAAGCTCGATTCTGACAACTTGCGTAAACATTACAAAGATCAGCTTGTTCAAGGAAAGTTTAGTGATAGTGGCGGTGCAGGCCTAGGTTTTCTCGATATTGCGCGCAAATCAGGGCAACAAGTTGATTACGACTTTGCTCCGATTGATAAAAACAGACTTTTCTTTACCTTCAACGTGCAAGTTGCTTGATTATGGAAGACATTCGAATTGAGGGAACCCCCAAAACGCCCACCGTTAACTTCACCAGCTCGACCGGCACGCTCGACATCAAAGGGCGCTCCATCCCGGAGAACTCCATTGAGTTCTACAAGCCATTGATGGACTGGATTGAGCAGTACGCCAAATCGGCGCAGCCCAAAACCACGGTGAACATTCAATTGGAGTACTTCAATACGAGCTCTTCAAAGTGCATTCTTGACCTCTTCAAAAAGCTCGAGGCTGTGAACAACGAAATCGTCATCAACTGGTACTATGAAGAAGACGATGAAGACATGCTTGAAGCCGGCGAAGATTACGACGCCATCATCAACATTCCGTTTCGAATGATTGAAATCGAAGAAATCTAAGCGCTACAATTCCGCGTTTACCCTTGAATCCTGCTTCGGCAGGATTTTTTTATTTCTTGGGGATGGATGAGGAGATGCGCGTGGCCAATGCGGCCAAGGCCTCAATGAACCAGCGAAGGCCGTCAAAGAACAGAACGACGGCCAAGAACACGGTCATCAACCAGATTACAGCCACGTTAACGGCGAAGGTGCTCACTTCAGTGCCAAACACATACTTCACAGGTGCGTAGAAATGGGCTGTAATCCAGTTGCTGTGTACCGGCTTCAGGTAAATCGGGTCAATTTTTTGGATGAGTTCGCCTTCGTACGTTACCAAGCGATCAAGATCGCCGCTGTTGGTCACAAACTCTTCAAGTTGGTCGTTGTGGTAACGTGATTTAAGGGCTACCAAGGCATCGCGTTTCTCAGGCGTTTCGGTGTAGGCTGCGTTCAAGGCCTCTTTGGAGTCAGATACCTTTCGGTAATTCGCCTTGTAGTACTCGTGCAAGCGATCAATCTCAAAATCAATGCTATCAAGCAGGCCGGGTGTAACGCGCTTTGGCGTCAAACGTCCTTCGGTTGAAAAGCTGAATCCGTTAACCTCCGTCAGCGCTTTGTCGAGTTCGTTTTGAAGGATGTGAAGGTTCTCGCCCAAGCTTACCGAGCTGCGGTTGTCAAGCTCCTTGCGGCTATCGCTCACTAGCATGCGCATTTCTTTGATCCAGAAGTCGCGTTTCCACCCGTAACTCTTCAAGCGCATGTCGTAATCGAAGTACTCGCGTTCGTAGGCGTTGTTGACATACTGGTGCACGGCCATGCCCTCATACGCCCAGCGCGACGCCATGATGTTGCCGATCCAAGGAACACTGCGTTGCGATGAAAACAGCGGGTGCAACTTGTCAAACTTCACAATCACTCCGCTGAACAAAAGCTGTGGAATGATGAGAATCGGAATGATGATGTAAATCACCTTCGCTGAATTGAAACTTGCACTGATATTGAGTCCGAGCAAATTCGCGAAGCACGATGTACTGAACAGCATCAACCAAAAAGGTAGCAGCATGTCTTCAATACCAAGCACCGCATTCCCAATCAATGCGAACGACAAAGTTTGGATGGCCGAAATGCCAAACATCACACCAATCTTGGCCAGCAGGTAACTACCGCGTGAAAGGTTCAAAAACTTTTCGCGCTTCAAGATCTTTTGGTCGCGAATGATCTCTTCGGCGCTGACCGTGAGGCCCAAAAAGAGGGCGACAATTACAGCGATGAAGAGAAATTGCGGTATGTTTTCGCTCTCGCTAAAAAGGTAGCGAGCACCTTCTCCCCTGTCGTACTTGTAGTACTTCAAAAAGAAGCTCAGCAGCAAAGCCAGCGCCGGAGCTTCAAGAAGGTTGATGACCATGTACTGGGTGTTGGCCAATTTGGCCAGTACATCGCGCTTCAAGAATACGCCAAGCTGCCGTAGCAAACTGGGTATGCGAAAATGTGTGTTCGGTGGGTCACCTTCGGTGGTTTTGCTCGAAATGTGGTTACCGATGATTACATTGAAAAAGTTGTTCCACTCTTTGGGCGTGATCTTGCGGTGGCTCGTAAGGTTGCCGTATTCGTCAACCACGCGCGATTCTATGATGTTGAAAATCTGTTCGGGGTTCACATTGCCACACGCCGGACATTCACTCTCGGTCAGGTTCACGTGGTTCACCAAACGTTTGAAGTAAATGATGCTCTCCACGGGGTTGCCATAGTAAATCGGGTACCCACCTTGGTCGAGCAAAAAGAGCTTGTCAAACATCTTAAAGATGTCAGACGATGGCTGGTGAATGACCACAAAAATGAGCTTCCCACGAAGGGTGAGCTCTTTTAGGAGGTCCATTATGTTTTCGCTATCGCGGGATGAGAGGCCTGAAGTCGGTTCATCGACGAACAGCAATCCCGGCTCACGGATGAGTTCAAGGGCAATGTTCAAGCGTTTGCGTTGCCCGCCCGATATGGTTTTTTCAAGAGGCGAACCCACCTTGAGCGACCGCACTTCGTAAAGGCCCAATTGGCTCAAGGTTTGGTCGACCATTTCGGTCAGCTCTTCATCGCTCTTTTGTGCAAAACAGAGTTTCGCATTGAAGAAGAGGTTTTGGAACACCGTCAACTCTTCGATGAGCAAATCGTCTTGAGCCACGTAGCCAATCACCCCCTCCAAGCGGTCACTGTCTCTGTGGATATCGATTCCGTTGATTGTAACCGATCCGAAAGTAGGGGTGTAATTGCCGTTGAGAACGTTAAGGAGGGTTGATTTGCCGGAGCCGCTTCCTCCCATGATGCCCACCAAGGTGCCACTGTTCTCAACGATGTTGAGCTGGTGAAGTGCTTGTGTGTTTCCGCGTTTGAAGTAGTATGAAACGTTCTCGGCCCTGAAAACCAAAGCAGTATCACCTCCTGCATCGAGGTAACGGCGAATAACGTCGCTGTAATAAATCGGTGAGGTTTTCGAGCCGCGAACCGATCCACCTTGTTTAAATACGTGACTCGGTCCGGGGGTAAGACTTTGGCCGTTCAGGTAAAGGTCATCCGTCCCAAAATACCTCAAAAAGAACATGTTCTCGCGTTCGATGCGGTAGAACACCATCCTTCCATTCAATGCATCTGACCGCACGAAGCGCGAAGCTTCGAGCTCTTCAGGTTTGGCCGAAGCCACGTACAAGAAGTTCGGGTCGTTGATAACATCGTTCTGCTTCGACGTTACGAGCGCGGTGATTCCGCCATAAATCTGCTCGTCAATATTGAAGGTGTCAGCGACGGTTTGAATGAACTCCCATTCTTGTTCGCTGGTATCTTCAAAGGCCGTAATGAACTCGAGCAGGCGAATGAGGACGAAGTACTTTTCTTTTTGGGCGAGTTCTTCGTTGATGCGTGTGCAAATTCGTAGAACCTTCACGGAGTTGAGCGACAAACGCTTGCGAGAAGCACTTTCTTTGCCCGACTTGCGGCTGTCGAATTCTTCAATGAATTCGTCGTAAAGGGCCAAGTACCGATTCACGAGCTCTTTATTGAGCTGCTGGCGCAAGAAAATAGCAACGATGTCACGACCACTTTGCAAGGTTTCACCGCCACCGCTTTCACGAGCGATGATGGCAAAAAGCTGCATAAGTGCCCGGAGAATTCCTGCGCTCATAGGTTAGAATCAGTAAGGAGTAACCGATTTATTTTTTGAATCCAATGACCAAAACTGAGCAACCGCTTTCTGCACGGTTTGGGTCAAGCTGTGCTTCAATGGTACAATTCATGGTGTTGCTAACAACGAAATCCCAATACGGAGCGTTGCTGTATTCAGCATTGGTGAAAAGCAAGTTGCGCTCTTCATCGTAGATTCTGAAAATAAGGCTTCCGGGCTGTGCTGAGCTGCATGCCGCAACACGGTAGGTATTCGCACCGAAAAGAGTCGTTTCAAACTCTGCTACTTGGTCGCTGTAAAGCAAGGCCCGGTAGAACTGTCCGTCACTGATGTAATTCGTTGTGAGTGATTCACGGCATTCAAGTGCTACATCATCGCATTGTGCAAAGGCACCGGCTAAAGGAAGCAACGCGAAAACCAAAGCTGTAAGGTGGCGTTTCATAATCGTATGCATTAACGGATGATGTATTCACGGATGGCATTCACCCGTTCGGTAATCTCTTTAAGTTGTTCGTCAGACATGGTCACCGATGATTTGCTGTTGAGGTAAGTCACGCGCTCTGAAGCATCGGTAATGGGTTTAACGTAGGTGTAGTTGAACCCGAGTGATTGGAAGCTCTTGTCAAGATCAGACAGCATAGTTTCCAGCTCTTTCAACGCGGGGTCTTCCATGCGCATAATCAACTTTCTTAAGCTGCGGGCTGCCGACGCTTGCTCTCCCACACGGTTTCTGATTTCAGTGTTCGACATTGCCGAGCCCAATGTGATGTGCATGCCTTCTACCCAACCTCCGGTGAGAATGAGCGCAGCGATGTGGCTTTCACCGCTTTCTTTCAAGTAGCGGTCAACCGAGTTGAACAGTTCAGCGTTCAGCGAATAAATTGAATCGCGGTTGTCAATGTTGAGTGCAAACCGATCAATCAGCGACTGATCAATGTGGTTGCGAATGTCCATATCAGTCGCAATCTTCTCCACCACGTGCAAGTAGTCGTTCTTCATTTGCGTGTTGTTGAAGTTCGACAAATACGCCAAGTCTGCTCCGTAAACGCCCATGTTCAGGGCCTTTTGCGTGCGGTTGAGGTAGCTTGACTCTGCGTTTACCGCATTCACGAGGCCTTCGTTGTACTTGACTGCATTTTTCTGCAAGAGGATGGCCGTTTGAACCGGCGACGGCAAAGAGAAAATCTCGCGGTCGAGTTTAAGAAGGCCCTGACCAATGGCATTGTTGGCGTCATCGATGGATACTTCTTGAGCCGGAGCGTCTGCTCCATCAGCGGGTTGATCGCCTCCGCCGCAGGCAGAAAGTAAAAGCACGCAACCGAGTACCCACGGAGCGTGTAACGTATGCAGTAAGGAATTCATAGAGTGGTGTATTATCATGGTTTCCCAGAGCAGTTACGCTTAACTGCCATCCGAGGTTACCAAAATAGGCTTTTTTTTCGCGCTTGTCAGGCGAATCAGAAAAGATGGAATATTCCTACACGACTGCTATTGGCCTTCGTAACAACCTCGACGGCCGGGGAGTTCGCGGAAATTCTGATCGAGATCCTGAGTTATAAGCCATGTGTCTCCGCTTGCGAAACCACCATTCCAAGCCGGTGAGGCATTGGCCGAGAGGTGAAAATCGTTCATCGCCGGATCAATGAAAGGGGGTACATTGCCATTCACAATGCCCGTATACCTCGCCGGATTTGTGAGGTCAATGTCGGAGTCGATCGAGCAAAACTGAAAATTGTACTCCTGGCTTTCTTCTTGTTGGAGGTCGACCAAGAACTCGTTGTAATCAGACAAACTCGCATTGTTTCCCCACATGATGCAATTGTGGAACCATGTATTGGTGAGCGGCCGAATCTGCAGATTGTCGTTGATGTCGGTGTAGTAATTGCTCAAGACAAAGGTTGGCGACTGGCGAACGCCATCCGTCCAATAATTTGCAAACGTTGTGTATGCAAAGCGGTAACTACCGCCGATTGTGAAAGCAGCGCTGGCTTGACCGGCACTGGCAAAGAGGTTGTTCCATCCGGAAACCGATGCGCCCTGCGCCAACAGTCCGGTAATACCCATGTTCTTTACAACGGTGTTGGTGATGCGGAGCGCATCAACGGCGGTATTGCCGAGGGTATCGACTTGAATGCCGATGTTGCCGTTTTTGAAAATGGCGTAGTCGATGGTTGAACCGGTGCTTTCAACCAACCAAACACCGCCTCTCACAATCGTAGCCGTCTCGATGCCAAAGTCACCCTCAAAATCGAAGGCCAACTCGATGCCCCATTGGCCGGGCACATCGTCGTAAGAAGGTTCAAGGCGGCTACCTTGAAAGCACACTTCATTGTCTTTCATCCCTTGTACATCCAAACTTCCACGGTAGACATAGATGCCCGATTTGGCGTAGCAGTGCACTTGCGTTCCCGAACCGATGGTCAAGTTGCACCCTTCATCCACTGCAACAATTCCGAAAACAACGTGCGGACGTTCAGCGGTCCATGTTTCGGAGCATGGCAATACGGTAAACCTCCCAGGCCTGCCATGGTAAAATGCATTCTGTCCCCATGCAATCAAGCGCACCACTTGGTCGTTTCCATTGGTTTGGAAACGCAAGGCGTCTTCAATCACAATGGGTGCATTTTGTGCGTTGGGGTCAACGGTTACCTCGACGAAAATCCAGAGGCTGTCGCCTCCGCGCAATTCGATATCATTAAACACAGCACCAGGAGAGCCATCCACATTTACACGAAAATTGGAGCTGCTTCCCCCTTCGAGCCGAATCTCATCAATGACCACGGCATCGTTGTTCCGGTTGTAAACTTTGACCAGTTGCGTTGTTGATCCCAAAGTGGTAAACACAGTATCAAATTGCACGGTGTCGACCGAAAAGGCCAGCTTGGCGGCAGGGTCATCGGTGATGCGTTGTTTTCTGCATCCGCCAACGGCGAAAACGACCCCAACAATCACTGCGATAAGAAGAAGGTACTGGCGCATGGGCAAAGAGCTAACCGCTAAAGAACGTCGAAGATACGGGGTTTGGTATAAAAAAGGCCACCTTTTCGGGTGGCCTTGCTCAGTGTTTAACCGAGGTACGATTTCAGAATTTTGCTTCGCGATGTGTGCTTGAGTCGGCGAATGGCCTTCTCTTTGATTTGACGCACGCGTTCACGGGTCAGGTCAAAGCGTTCGCCAATTTCCTCGAGGGTCATCGGATGCTCACCGTTCAAGCCGAAGTACAAACGAATCACATCGGCCTCACGGGTAGTGAGGGTGCGCAGTGAACGTTCGATCTCTTTGCGGAGCGATTCGGTCATCAATTCGGTGTCAGGCGATGGCGTATCTCCGGTTTGGAGGACGTCGTACATCGTGCTCGAGCTGTCATCGCCGTCTTTCAATGGGGCATCCATTGAGACGTGACGGCCGGCATTCTTGAGCGATTGCTTCACCTCGTCAAGGGTCATTTCGAGTACTTCAGCAAGCTCAGCAGCGGTTGGCGGACGTTCGAACTCTTGTTCCAACTTCGCGAACGCTTTGTTGATCTTGTTGATTGAACCGATCTTGTTCAGTGGCAAACGCACAATACGCGACTGTTCAGCCAATGCTTGGAGGATGCTCTGACGAATCCACCACACTGCATACGAAATGAACTTAAAACCGCGGGTTTCATCAAAGCGTTGAGCGGCCTTAATCAAGCCGAGGTTGCCCTCGTTGATAAGGTCAGGCAACGACAAGCCCTGGTTTTGGTATTGCTTCGAAACCGAAACAACGAAACGAAGGTTGGCTTTGGTAAGCTTTTCCAAGGCTGCTTGGTCACCTTGTTTAATGCGGCGAGCGAGTTCAACCTCCTCCTCGGCAGTAATAAGGTCAACCCGTCCAATCTCTTGGAGGTATTTGTCAAGCGATGCGGTTTCCCTGTTGGTAACCTGCTTGGTGATTTTTAACTGTCTCATGCTAAATCCGGTACAAACTTGAGGGGAGCGAGGTTCACCCCCGCTCCTCCATATTAAACGCAGAAACGCCGATTAGTTGACGTAAAGTATCAAAAATGATGCTAAAAAATCAACTGCCAAACTGACAGCCAATCAATTAGCGGCGACGATCGAAACGGTCGTCACGGTCACGACGATCTCCACGATCACGACGTTCACCACGATCTCCGCGCTCTCCGCGTCCTTCACCAGCAGGCTCAACGTAACCTTCGGGTTTCGGAAGCAATACTTTACGCGAAAGCTTCACTTTGTTGGTCTTCGGATCACGTCCAACAACTTTGAACTTGACCAATTGACCTTCAGTGAGAATGTCTTCAACCCTGTCTACACGGCCCCAATCGAGCTCTGAAACGTGAAGCAGACCGTCTTGACCGGGTACAATCTCAACGAAAGCACCGTAAGGCATGATTGACTTCACAACACCTTCGTACTCTTCACCAATTTCGATGTTTGGCGGGAAGCATATGCTGCGAATGCGCTTCACGGCCGCATTGATTGAATCGAGGTTCGCAGCAGACACTTCTACAATGCCTTTGCCGTTTGCCTCGCTGATTGAGATGGTTGTTTTGGTATCGGCTTGGATCTCTTGAATAATCTTACCACCGGGGCCGATTACTTGACCAATGGTGTCGGTTGGGATTTCAAACGAAACGATGCGTGGTGCATGCGGTTTGTAATCTTCACGCGGCTCGCTGATGGTTTTAGTAATCTCGTTGAGGATGTGCAAACGTCCGTCGCGTGCTTGCATCAACGCTTTGCGGAGAATCTCAAATGACAACCCCTGCACTTTAATGTCCATCTGGCACGCGGTAATACCAGCGGCCGTTCCGGTTACTTTGAAGTCCATATCACCCAAGTGGTCTTCGTCACCGAGGATATCACTGAGGATGGCGTACTTGTCGCTCTTCTCATCGGTGATCAAGCCCATGGCGATACCGCTCACAGGTGCTTTAATTGGAACACCGCCATCCATCAACGCCAAGGTGCCTGCGCAAACGGTTGCCATTGACGACGAACCATTTGACTCTAGGATGTCAGAAACCAAACGAATGGTGTACGGACATTTATCGGTTGGTGGGAGAACAGGTTTCAGGGCACGCAGGGCGAGGTTTCCGTGACCAACTTCACGACGGCCAACTCCGCGGAGAGGACGCTCTTCTCCGGTTGAGAATGGAGGGAAGTTGTAGTGGAGAAGGAATTTATCGCTGCGTTGAACGAGCGCTCCGTCGATGGTTTGCTCGTCGAGCTTGGTACCAAGTGTTAGGGTGGTCAGCGATTGGGTTTCACCACGGGTGAAGATTGCTGAACCGTGCGTACCCGGTAGGTAGTCGATTTCAGACCAAATGTGACGAATATCGGTGGTTTTGCGACCATCCAACCGTTTGCCCTCGTCGAGAATCAGACGGCGGACGGCGTCTTTCTGCGCTTCTTTGGCGTAAACGCCGATGAGCGGCTTCTTCGTTTCGAGTTCTTCTGCGCTGAAAGTAGCGAGGTAACCCTCTTTAATGGCGCCAAATGCTTCTTTGCGTTCGTCTTTCGAAAGGCCTTTTCCGGCTACTTCGTAGTACTTTGCGAAAAGGTCGGCGTGAACTTTTGCACGGAGTTCGTCGTCGTGGGTTTCATGGCTGTACGCACGCTTGGGAAATGCATTGCCAACGGCTTGCGCAAGTTCCGATTGTGCTTGACACTGAAGGCGGATAGCCACGTGAGCTTTCTCAATGGCAGCTACCATTTCTTCTTCGCTCACTTCTTTCATCTCACCTTCAACCATTACGATTGAGTCGTCAGACCCAGCAATCATCAGATCAATGTCAGCATCGACCAATTGAGAAGCTGTAGGGTTGATGATGAACTCACCATTGATGCGCGCAACGCGCACCTCGCTGATAGGCCCGTTGAACGGAATGTCAGATACGGCAATGGCGGCAGAAGCAGCCAAACCGGCCAACGAGTCAGGAAGATTTTCCTTGTCAGACGACATTACCTGGATCATTATTTGAGTACCGGCGTGGTAGTCTTCAGGGAATCGCGGACGCAGTGCGCGGTCAACCAAACGCATAACGAGCACTTCATCGTCTGACGGACGTGCTTCGCGTTTGAAGAAGCCTCCGGGGAAGCGGCCGGCAGCGGCGTACTTCTCACGGTAATCTACGGTCAATGGAAGGAAGTCAATTCCGTCCATCGCATCATGATTGGATACCACGGTAGCGAGGAGCATCGTGTCTCCAAGCCTAACCACTACAGAACCGTGTGCTTGCTTGGCAAGCTTGCCGGTTTCAATGGTAATGGCCCGTCCATCGCCGAGGTCGATGGATTTTGTGTGCAGGGTGTAGTTCATCTTTCTTTACACTACGTCAATGAATCAAAAAGAGGCAACAGTGAATCACCATTGCCCCCCTTTGCTGAATTTATATTGCTTTTCTTGTCTTCAATTACTTACGCAGGCCTAGCTCTTTTACAATCGCGCGGTAGCGTTCGATGTCAGTGTCTTTCAAGTAGTCAAGCAACCTACGGCGCTTTCCTACGAGGTTAATCAACGCACGTTGTGTGTTGTAGTCTTTCTTGTTCTCCTTCAGGTGACCTGTAAGGTGAGCAATTCGGTAAGTGAAAAGAGCAATTTGCCCTTCTGATGACCCCGTGTCGGCATCACTTTTGCCGTGGGTTTTGAAGAATTCTTTCTTCTTTTCTGATGTTAAATACATGCCAATATCTCTTGGATGATTCTTATGTACTCCGACTTTCGGAAGCGCAAAGGTACGGCGAAAATTTCAATCTCCGAATTAAGATGCCAACATTTTAAGAATCGACGCCAGCTTCTCTTTCATCTTCTCTCGCTCTACGATCAAGTCAAGAAAGCCGTGCTCAAGCACGAACTCAGCCGTTTGAAATCCTTCCGGAAGGTCTTTCCCAATGGTCTCTTTCACAACACGTGGACCTGCAAAACCGATCAATGCTTTTGGCTCAGAGATGTTCAAATCACCGAGCATGGCATAACTCGCAGTAACGCCACCGGTTGTTGGGTCTGTGAGAATGCTCAAGTAGGGCAACCCGGCATCTGCCAACTGGGTCAATTTCGCCGAGGTCTTCGCCATCTGCATGAGTGAAAAACCGGCTTCCATCATGCGTGCTCCACCCGACTTGGAAATGCAAATGAACGGACAGTTGTGCTTGATCGCATAGTCAATGGCTCGGGCAATCTTCTCTCCTACTACCGATCCCATTGAACCGCCAATAAATCCGAAATCCATGCATGCGATGACAACCATCTCATCTTCCATCTTTCCGGCTCCAACGCGAATGGCATCTTTCAGACCTGACTTTTTGATCGTGTTTTCAACGCGGTCAGTGTATTTCTTGGTATCGGTAAAACTCAAGGGGTCGGCCGATGTCAAGTTGGCAAACAACTCTCGGTGCTTCCCTTCGTCAAACAGAAAACTGAAGTATTCAGCTGAGCCGATGCGCTCGTGATGGTTGCACGACGGACAAACCCACAGCAGGTGTTCGTGCTCTTGCGAAGTAATCACATTCTTGCATTCCGGGCATTTGTACCACTTGCCTTCGGGGATTTCTTTTTTCTCCGTTGACTTCGTGGTAATGCCTTCTTTAATCCGCTTAAACCATCCCATAGGTATCCATTAAAACGAACGACAAAGATAGAAAAGCCATGGAGTCTTCAACTTCGTTGGATGAGCAAATCAAGTTTGCAATACCCCCACTCTGTATGGATGTTCGGCAGGCGCTCCGTTTGCCGCCTCAATGCCCATTGAAATCCACTGCCGTGTTGCAGCGGGGTCGATAATGGCGTCAATCCAAAGCCGTGATGCAGCGAAGTAAGGTGATACCTGCTCGTCGTACCGCGCTTTAATGCGGTCATAAAGTTCCTTTTCGCGTTCGGGTGAAATTTCTTCGCCTTTGGCCTTCATGGATGCCACCTCAATTTGGAGAAGGACTTTCGCAGCCTGCACCCCGCCCATTACAGCAAGTTCAGCGGTTGGCCAAGCAACAATCAACCGCGGGTCGTAGGCCTTGCCACACATGGCGTAATTGCCGGCGCCGTAGCTATTTCCCAGTACGACGGTAAACTTCGGTACAACGCTATTCGACATCGCGTTGACCATCTTGGCGCCGTCTTTGATGATTCCTCCATGCTCCGATCGGCTACCCACCATAAAGCCGGTAACGTCTTGCAAGAACACCAAAGGAATGTTCTTTTGGTTGCAGTTCATGATGAACCGAGCTGCCTTGTCAGCACTATCGCTGTAGATAACTCCTCCAAACTGCATTCCTTCCTTCTTCGACTTCACCATTTCACGCTGGTTTGCCACAATGCCAACGCTCCATCCGTCGATCCGTGCATAAGCACAAACAATGGTTTTCCCAATTCCCGCCTTGTACTCAATGAATTCTCCGCCATCGGCCAATGCGCGAATAAGCTCATAGGTGTTGTAGGGTTTGCTTCGATCAGCAGGCATCAATCCATACAGATGCTCTTGAGCTACTTGTGGAGGCACCGGCTCTATGCGGTTGAACCCCGCATTGTGGTTGACCTGCCCAATTTTACCTACCAGATCGCGAATCGTATCAAGCGCATCCTGATCGTTTGCCGCTTTGTAATCGGTGACCCCGGAAATTTCACAATGGGTGGTTGCACCCCCAAGGGTCTCGTTGTCAATGTCTTCGCCAATGGCCGCCTTCACCAAATACGATCCTGCAAGAAATATGGTACCCGTTTTATCAACGATCAGTGCTTCATCGCTCATGATGGGGAGGTAAGCCCCACCTGCCACGCATGACCCCATGATGGCTGCAATTTGCGGAATCCCTTTGGCCGACATCACGGCATTGTTCCGAAAAATGCGCCCAAAGTGTTCTTTATCCGGAAAAATCTCATCCTGCATGGGCAAATAAACCCCTGCGCTGTCAACAAGGTAGATGATTGGAAGTCGATTCTCCATGGCGATTTCCTGTGCACGAAGGTTCTTTTTCCCTGTAATCGGAAACCAAGCACCTGCCTTAACCGTCGCATCATTGGCCACGACAATGCACTGACGTTTGCTGACGTAGCCAATAACGACCACCACACCGGCAGAAGGGCAGCCGCCGTGTTCTTTGTACATTCCATCACCCGCAAATGCGCCAATTTCGATTTGCGGCGCGCCTTCATCGAGCAAATACGCGATTCGCTCGCGTGCCGTTAGCTTTCCCTTTTGGTGCTCCTTCTCTATTTTCTTTTCACCTCCTCCTAATGCCACTTGCGCAAAGCGCTTCCTTAGTTCGGCCAAGCGCAGGCGCATTGAGTCGTCATTTTTGTTGAATTCCAACTGTTCTTTTTCTGTGAGAAGCTTCATACACTGTCTTTGGTGCCGAAAGTTACGAAACATGAGAGGGCCTTCAGGAAAAGCATCTGCCGGAAGGCAATAAAAAAAGGCGACCTGTTGGCCGCCTTTTTGGGAAATCCGTACTTGATTAATCACATATGGTTCCGTAAATGCCGAGGAAGAGGATCAAATCAACCACGTCGATCACGCTATCATTGTTCAAATCGCCTGCGCATGCAGTCACTGTTTCAAATACACAAGAGCCGTTGTCAATGCTGGCCATTGGATTGTAGTTCAATGCGTCAGGGTATGTACATCCTGAACAAGAGCTAATCTCACAGCTTCCATCGTCAATTGTCGCTCCTGGATTGTAGTTGCAAGCAAATGCGTAAGTACAACCCAAAACGTCATCACAACCACCTCCAGGCACAGGGAATGTACATGAACCATTGTCACACGAGGCCGAAGCATCGAAGTTACAAGCGGCTGGGTCAGTGCAACCCGCAGTTGCAGTGCCACCACAGTTACCGCACTCGTCAACAAACAAACATGAGCCATTGTCGCAAGAGGCCGAAGCGTCGAAGTTGCATGCCGCTGGGTTGGTACAACCCGCAGTCGCAGTGCCTCCGCAGTTGCCGCACTCGTCAACGAACAAACATGAGCCGTTGTCACAAGAGGCCCCTGCATCGAAGTTGCAAGCAGCTGGGTCAGTGCAACCCGCAGTTGCAGTGCCACCACAGTTGCCGCACTCGTCAACAAACAAACATGAGCCGTTGTCACAAGAGGCCCCAGCATCGAAGTTGCAAGCAGCTGGGTCAGTACAACCCGCAGTTGCAGTGCCGCCACAGTTACCGCACTCGTCTACGAACAGACATGAGCCGTTGTCGCAAGAGGCCGATGCATTGAAGTTGCACGCTGCCGGATTGGTACAACCCGTAGTTTCAGTGCCACCGCAGTTGCCGCATTCGTCAACGAACAGACATGAGCCATTGTCGCAAGAGGCCGAAGCATCGAAGTTGCATGCATCCGGATTCGTACAACCGGTAGTAGCAGTTCCTCCGCAGTTGCCACATTCGTCAAGGAACAAACATGAACCATCGTCAATCGTTGCGTTTGGAAGGAAGTTGCAAGCACTCGCATCGGTGCAGCCTGCACAGGTGCTGAAATCGCACGAACCATTGTCGCAAGCCGCAGCAGGATCGAAATTGCATGCTGCCGGGTCAGTACAACCCGAAATCGCAGTGCCACCACAGTTGCCGCATTCGTCTACGAACAAACATGAACCATTGTCACACGATGCCGATGCATCGAAGTTGCACGCTGCCGGGTTGGTACAACCCGCAGTCGCAGTGCCTCCGCAGTTGCCGCACTCGTCTACGAACAGACATGAACCATTGTCGCACGATGCCGATGCGTCGAAGTTGCACGCTGTTGGGTTGGTACAACCCGCAGTTTCGGTGCCACCACAGTTGCCGCATTCGTCTACGAACAAACATGAACCGTTATCACACGAGGCCGATGCGTCGAAGTTGCACGCTGCTGGGTTGGTACATCCCGCAGTTTCGGTTCCGCCGCAGTTGCCGCACTCGTCTACAAACAGACATGTACCGTCATCACACGAGGCCGATGCATCGAAGTTGCACGCTGCTGGGTTGGTACAACCCGCAGTTTCAGTGCCACCGCAGTTGCCGCACTCGTCTACGAACAGACATGAGCCGTTGTCGCACGAGGCCGATGCGTCGAAGTTGCACGCTGCTGGGTTGGTACAACCCGCAGTTGCTGTGCCTCCGCAGTTGCCGCACTCGTCTACGAACAAACATGAACCATTGTCACACGATGCCGATGCGTCGAAGTTGCACGCTGCAGGGTTGGTACAACCCGCAGTTGCAGTGCCTCCGCAGTTGCCACATTCGTCAAGGAACAAACATGAACCATCGTCAATCGTTGCGTTTGGAAGGAAGTTGCAAGCACTCGCATCGGTGCAGCCTGCACAGGTGCTGAAATCGCACGAACCATTGTCGCAAGCCGCAGCAGGATTGAAGTTGCATGCTGCCGGGTCAGTACAACCCGCAGTTGCAGTGCCTCCGCAGTTACCGCACGCGTCAACAAACAGACAAGAACCGTTGTCACACGATGCCGATGCGTCGAAGTTGCACGCTGCTGGGTTGGTACAACCCGCAGTTTCAGTGCCACC